>JADHXC010000012.1 GCA_016783135.1 Dehalococcoidales bacterium
TTTTCCAGAACCCGTTTTTGGCACTACATCGGCTTTCAGCCAGCATCGACGTTTGGCGACCACCACAACTCTCTGCCGTTTGAGCCTAGAAAAATTCTTGAATAATATTTGCTACTTCAAAGTGCGGAAGTTGGGCTAGCAGGGTGATGAAAAACCCTTTCGACCATCCCCCTGACCCCCTTCCTGGCCAGGAAGGGGGAAAATATTATATCTGGGGGACACCCCCAGACCCCTGTCAGAGGGAGTGCCCCTCAGAAGGGGCCAAGCCCCTCTGGACTCCCCTTTTTCAGCAGCCTGCTAGCGCCAGCCTTTTAGCCGGTAGTAATCGGACAGCATTCTGTCAAAGTCACGTTTCGGCAGCACCTTGCCGCTGTCGGTGAGGGGTTCCTCAAAGAACCTCTTCGGCAGGGTGTCGGCCGTCGGTGACATACCCTCGCGCAGGTTGAACTCCCTGGCTTTGTTGCTGATGTTGAGTGCTAGCCGTTGCAGCTGACTTTTATCCAGGGCCATGCCGGTAGTACCCTCTATTATGAGTGACAGTGTCTCCCATGCGTACAGGTCCCTGAAAAACCGGCAGAGAATCAGGGAATCAAACAGCGTGTGCCGGTCCTCGAAGTCGAGCATCACTTCCGCCTTACCCTCAATTTCGTCGGGACCAATCATGCCGGATAGCTCCGCCTTGTAGACGGTAGACCTGAGGTGGCAGGCCCCTCTGTCCGAGACGGCGTAGGCCAGACCCATTCCCTTGAGCACCCTGGGGTCATATCCCGCCGGTTCCAGTCCCTTAACATGAATCGCTACGTCTTCCAGGCCCCACTCGCGGCTGGCGGGCACTATCCCTTCCGCCAGGATGGCGCCAATGCCCTCCCTGCGGGCAATCTTCCCCAGAAGCTCGGCGATACCATCGACGTCGCCGTACTCGATTCTCTCGTCTATTGCTCCCCGGCGCGAGGCTTCGATGGTGAACGCCGCCAGGTTGCCCGCGGTTATCGTGTCCATACCCAGCCGGTCGCAGATGTCATTCAGGTAGGCAATCTCCCGGATGTCATCGAGCAGGCACAACCCGCCGAAGGCATAGAGTGTCTCGTACTCAGGTCCTTCGATTACCAGTCCCTTGTGCCGGCCGTCAACTATCTCCACCAGATTCGCACAGGCCAGGAAGCACTTCGGGCACGTCCTTGCCCTGACCTTGCACTGGCTGAGCAGGGCATCGGCGCTTATCTTCGGCCACTGGTCATAGGTACCCGCCGACCAGTACCTGGTAGGGAAGGCCCCGGCACGGTTGGCCAGTGCCACGAGCATCGGCGTACCCAGTTTCTTGTAAGAAGCCGCTCCGGCATCCGTCCTTGCTTTAGAGCCGGTCTCTCTCCAGACACTATCAAGCAGGTCAGGTCTGGCCACACTGCGTTGCTGGCTGCCGTGGAAGGCGATGGCCTTGATTCTCTTCGACCCGAGCACCGCCCCGGCACCGGTACGGCCCATCGACCTCCAGTAGTCGTTCTCGATTACGGCGAACCTGACCAGGTTCTCACCCGCCGGCCCGATGACGGCAATCCCGGCATCACCACCCAGGCCGACTTCTTCTCGTACGGCGTCTTCCGCCTGGTATGTCTCCCGACCCCAGATATGTGAAGCGTCGTGGAACCTCACGCTCCCGCCGGTGATTTCCAGGTAGATGGGAGAGGGAGAAGCGCCCTTGATAACGACAGCGTCGTATCCCGTCCTGCTGAAAGGCCCGGCGACACTACCGCCGGCGTAGGACTCGCTGTATATTCCGGTCAGGGGCGACTTGGTGAACACACCGTACCGGGACGACCCGAAGACCCTGGTGTCCGCAGCCGGTCCCGTGGCGAACACAATGACGTTGTCTTCAGTGAGGGGGTCTACTCCGGCCGTCGTATTGCTCAGGAGGAGATGGGTGCCTAACCCCTTACCGCCCAGGAGTGTCCGGTAGACTTCTTCGTCGACCGGTTCCTCCCGAAATGCTTGACTGCCAACGTCTACGTGCAGTACCTTGCCGTGGAAACCGTCCATATATACCTCGTCGGAGCGCAGGCCACCCTGGCAGCGGGACCAGGGCACACGTAAGTATACCATGAGCGTCCTTGACTCCCATAGTGCCCGACGCTAAGATGAAACAGTCCTGTCGGTATGTGACCCCATGAAAAGTCTGAGAACTAAGACCATCCTCTGGGCCTTGCTACCCATAGTCCTGGTGCTGGTAGTCGTGGCCGTGATAACGCTCTACGCCTATGAGCAGGTGATACGCAACGTTGTCCAGGAGTGGGAGACCGAGCTTGCCGAGACCCTGGCAGCACGTCTTTCCGAGGGTATGAACCAGTATGGCTGGGTCCTCCAGACAGTTGCTAACGAGGACGACATTCGTTCTATGGAGCCTGCCCGCCTCGGTCCGGCGCTGCAGCGGGCCGGTAACCGGCTCGCTGTGTTCGACGCTGGCGTTGTCGCATATGACAGCTACGGCCTGGCTGTATGGTCAACGACGACCGGTGTGGACCGTCTCGGGACCGAATTCCCGTTACCCACAGTTGTTGACCGCCTTCGTGGTGGTCGGCGTCCGGCTTTCTCCGACGTATTCAAAGACAGTGTCTCCGGCAAGGATGTCGTCCTTGTCGCCGTTCACATCACCCGGACCGACGGCACATTTGCGGGCGTGCTGGCCGGGATGTCCGAGGTGAAATACCCGGTCCCCGGCGCTATCTACGCACAGGTGGCCGAGCTTCAGGTTGGCGAAAGTGGATACGCCTACCTGGTGGATGGTAATGGTCGCGTCATCTACCACCCCTACAGTGCTTTCATGGGTGCCAGACTTACGGCAACCGAGCCGGTAGCCCGGGCGCTGAACGGTGATTCCGGCGCAGTCCTCACCGAGGACCTTTCCGGGGAGAGGGTCATATCCGGTTTCGCTCCGATATCTGGTACCGGCTGGGGGCTGATTATCGAAGAGAGGTGGGACAGCGTTATCGGGCCGGTGAGAGGCTACAGCTCCCTCCTTATCGTCCTGCTGGTAGCGGCGGGTGTCCTCAGTGTGACCCTTGTGGGCCTGTCCACGGGGCGTATCCTGAGGCCCATCCGGGAACTTACTCTCGGGGCCCGGCGTATCGCCGGAGGTGATTTCGACCATGCAATCACCGCGAAAACGGGGGACGAGATACAGGTCCTCGCCGAGCAATTCAACAGCATGGCCGGTGCCCTGAAGGAGTCCTATACCAACCTGGAGCAGAAGGTTGAGGAAAGGACCAGGGGAGAGCGGCGGCGGGCTGACCAGTTGCGGGCGATAAACGAGGTCGGACGGGGTATCAGTTCTATTCTGAGCCTCGACGAGTTGCTGCCATTCGTGGCCCACTCCCTGCGCGAGACGTTCGACTACTACTATGTAATCATCCTTCTTCCCGGACCACAGTCAGATGAACTGTCCGTCCGGGCCAGTAACACCGAACCGGGGATGATACCCGTTGAGTCCGCTCCGAGATTCAAAACCACTGAAGGTATCACCGGATGGGTCTTCCGGGAGGGTGAACCGCTGCTGGTAAACGACGTGAGCAAGGAGCCCAGGTATGTCCTCTATGAGGGACGTCCCGACACCAGGTCCGAGCTTGCTGTGCCCATCAGGGTAGGCCCCGATGTCCTCGGTGTGCTGGACATCGAGAGTGTTGAACCGAACGCCTTCGATGAGATTGACGTGTTTACCGTCCAGACCCTTGCCGACCAGGTGGCAGTTGCCATGGAGAACGCCCGCCTGTACCAGGAGACGCGGGACATGGCGGTACTCGAGGAAAGGAACCGTATGGCCAGGGAAATTCACGATACCCTTGCCCAGGGATTCACCGGCATTGTCCTCCAGCTCGAGGCTGCCGAGCAGGCGCTCGATGAAGACGCCTCCCTGGCACAGGAACACCTCAGCCGTGCCCGGAGCCTGGCCCGGGAAAGCCTCAATGAGGCCCGGCGTTCCGTCTGGGCGCTCCGCCCCCTCGCCCTGGAGCAGCTTCCGTTCGAAACCGTACTCCGCCAGGAGATGGAGAGCTTCACCCGGGATAGCGGCATAAAGGTGGCTGTGAACATCGCCGGGGAGAGCCGGACCCGGCCCCCCGACGTGCAGAGTACGCTGCTGCGCATCTGCCAGGAAGCCCTGACCAACATAAGAAAGCACGCCGAAGCTACCGAAGTAGATGTGCACCTGGTATTTGATGAAGATACCGTCAGGCTCAGTGTCCGGGACAACGGACGCGGCTTCGACACGGAAACTCGGGCGGAAAGCGGTTTCGGCCTCATCAGCATGAGGGAGCGCGTCCGTCTCCTGGGAGGAACACTGACGGTGCAGAGTGAAATCGGCCGGGGGACACTGATAGAAGCAACCCTACCCTTGAGCAGGAGGTAGCAGTATGGAATCGATGAAAGTTCTAATTGCGGATGACCATCCGGTAGTCAGGGAGGGCCTTTCTGCAATGCTCAAGAAGCAGCCGGATATCGAGGTGGTCGGCGAAGCCGAGAACGGTAGAGAGTGTGTAGAGAAGACCCGGAAACTGCGGCCGGACATCGTCCTTATGGACCTCAGGATGCCTGAAATGGATGGCGTGGAGGCAATGCGCCAGATAGCTGCCACCAACCCTGAGGTCAGGTTCATTGTGCTCACCACCTACGATAATGATGAGTACATCTTCAAAGGTATCGAAGCCGGTGCCCGGGCTTACCTTCTCAAGGACTCGCCGAGAGAAGAGCTGTTCAAGGCGATACGGGCCGTCCACAGGGGCGAGTCCCTCATCCAGCCGGCGGTCGCCGGCAAGGTGCTCGACCGTTTTGCCGAGCTATCCCGGCAGGTGCAGGCCCCGGAGGCGCTGTCTGACCGGGAGGTCGAGGTAATCAAGCTCATGGCAGAGGGTGCCGCCAACAAGGAAATCGCCGTCAGCCTTCACATCAGTGAGAGCACTGTCAAGACCCACATCCAGACCATTTTTCAGAAGCTCGGCGTGAGTGAGCGGACGGGTGCTGTCACCCAGGCCATCAGGAAAGGTATCATTCGCCTGTAGACCGTGTCAGTACCACCACAGCGTCGGCAGAAAGGTTGACCGCAAGGTCAACCTTTTTTCTTCCTATAACCGGCCGTCCTCCTGATTGCACACTGTCACTGGAGTGCTACCCTTAATAGTGACACAGGCAACAGACAGGAGGTATCAAATGAACAAATCATGGATGCCCACAGCAGCCGGAGTCCTGAATATAATTTCGGCGGCCATCAGGTTGCTGGTCGTTCTTTGCCTGATTATCGCCATGATTGTCACCGGAGACTTCCTGATTTTCACCGGACTGGGATTCTGGTTTCCGCTAAACGTGATGGCAGTCCTCTGGCTTATCACAGTACCACTGGCAGTCACCGGTGTGCTTGCCCTGATAGGTGGCATATTCGCCCTGCAGAGAAAGAGGTGGGGCCTGGCACTTGCCGGTTCCATTGCCGCCTTCCTTCCCTTCGGGATACTGGGGCTGGTTGCCACCATCTTCACATCACTGTCCAGGGATGACTTCGAGGAGCAGGAGGCGTGGGGATGAGCGTACCTGTGGTAAAGTGGAACTCAGGGAAAGCAAGGAGGTGCACCATGAGCACAGGGAAGAGCAGAGTTCTCATGGTAATGACGATGGCCATAATCACGGTGCTGCTGCTGACGACCGGCTGCATTCGCATTGTTACCGGTGGTGAGGGCATTATCGGTGCTCCGAACCTGGTGACCAAAGAGTTCGATTTCAGCAACTTCACCAACATCGAGGTAGGCTATGCATTCGAGGTGGACGTTACCCGAGGGGACACCTACGGCGTCGCCATAACGCTGAATGAGAATATGTTCGAGTATCTCGATATCTCCCAGAGCGGCAAGACCCTGACAATACGCATGAAGTCGTACTATAGTTACCAGCGGGTAACACGCCAGGCATCGATTACGCTGCCTGCTCTGCGTTCTCTCGAACTGTCCGGGGCCTCCAGGGGCGAAGTCGCCGGGTTCGAGACAACGGATGACATGGGGTTTGATGTGTCCGGGGCGAGCAATCTGTCACTTGTCGACCTGAAAGCGGGAAATACCAATATCGATGTCTCGGGTGCCAGCAGGGTCACCGGCAGCATCGAGATAATGGAAGGTGATTTCGATGTCTCCGGTGCCAGTACCGTTGAACTCGAAGGTAAGGGAACCGACGTCAGGCTGGAGGTCTCCGGTGCCAGCACAGCCAGGCTGGAGCACTTCCCGGTAGAGATTGCCGATACGCATGTCAGTGGGGCCAGCAATGCCACAATAGAGGTCAGCGACAGGCTGGATATCGATGTCAGCGGTGCTTCAAGGCTGTACTACAACGGTGGTGCGGTGCTGGGTAGTGTCCAGGTTTCCGGAGCTTCGACGCTGAGTCGGAGGTAGGACCAGGGCAGGTAGATGAAACGGCCACAAGATGGGTGCTTTGAGCTAACGCGGCGATGAGGATAAGCCGGTATGGTAACCTCAGCCGCCACGTTAGCATGGAGATGGTTGGATAGGTGACTCAAACCGCTCTACCCTTACCTGCACTGCGAGGTCTCGTATCTCGGACTCAGGGAAGGCGCGAGGTCCCAGAACGGTACATTTCAGGGAAGCCGCTGCCACGGCGAACCGTACGGCTTCCTCCAGACTCCAGCCGTTGAGATAGCCATAGGCAAACCCCGCCGAGAAGGTCGCCCCGGAGGCACAGCCGTCCACCACGGTAACCTCCGGACTCCACACCCGCAGAGCCTCATTACCCCGTATAGCGAAGCAACCGTCCCCTGCCATCGTGACCAGCACCGTCTCCACCCCTGTCTCCAGCACCGTCCGTGCCACGGTCTCCGGGTGCTCTTCTCGTTGCGCGGCATCAGTGACCACCTGGCAGATAGAAACACCGCGGGTGTATCGCCTGAGGATGTCCGGGTCATCGTGCCCGTGCTCCAGGTTCAGGAAAACCGGGATTCCCTGTTCTACCGCCTTCTCCACAGGCCGCAGGATATGGTCGCCATCGTACCAGTCCACGTAGAGCAGGCGGGCTCCATCAAGAAGCGAAAGGTCGGCAGTGTCCAGGGTGGCCAGTACCTCCGGTTTGCGCTCCCAGAAGTAGGTGCGTGACCCCGTGGGGTCGGAAATATCTACCTCGAAGGGTGTCGTGATGTCTGCGGAAAGCCGGACTTCACCCAGAACACCGAGTTCCCTGAGTTGGTCCGCCATTCGGTGACCGGCGGCGTCATCCCCCAGGGTGGTCCCGATAAGCGCACTACGTATGTCCCACTGCCGTAGCAGGCAGGCAACGATGGCGGCATCGTCGAAAACGAACTCCCCGGCTTCCCTGACGGGCATACCGGTATTGTGCTGCGGGAAACCATCCACCACCAGCACCAGTGCCGGGATTATCATCCCGAAGCAAACAACGTCGGCCACTGGCACGGTTTCGATTCGTTTATCGGACATGTGTAACTACCCAATTCGTGGAATGCCCCACCTGTATCGCGTATTCCCACCGGCGGCGGGGACAGAAGTACCTTCGGTCAGTAGCTCTCTTCCAGCAGGAATTGAATGGTCCTGGTCAGAAACAACCTGGTAACCCTCATCATCTCGATATACTGGCTTTTCGTGAAGTAGATATTAGGCCCCTGGCGCTGCCGCTTCACGAAGTTATGGAGTTCCTTCAACTCATCATAGGTCGTGCCAACCTGCCTGTGGAAAGATTTCCAGTCCTTCTTGCCGATATTCTGGAAATCGTCCTTCTCGCAGACAAGCCTTGCCAGAGTCTCGATTGCCCGGTAGAAGAGGTAGGGCGAGTCCTGACAGTAGACCATGCCCTGGTTAAAGTCTCTTATGGCATAGCGGAGTTGGGCGCTGTCACTGATGAGACCGAAAAGCTCTTTCTCATCGTGGCCGAGGTCCTCAACCGGCGGGGCCTTTTCCGGCATTACGCGCAGGACCAGGCCGGCATCCTTCCAGTAGTTCTCAATGGTATACGATGTGCCGACACCTGCGGTAACCGTCTGGGTCAGTGCCAGGTTGTCCATGATATAACCGGCTATCCTGAGCACCTCATCATCAAGCATCTCCTCCTGCAGACCTTCAATTCTCACAAAAACGTGCCCGCCGAGTATTGTGCCTTCGCAGGAAAGCTCACCGGTCACCAGCCGGATACTCTCGGACATGCTGGAGAAGTAGCCGGGTAGTTCTCCATTTGACAGGCTCATGGTACCAGAGACCATCGCCATCTCCCGTCACCCCCTTTTCTCTCCGGTCAGTACGAGGATTATATCACACTTATCTGTCCTTCTTGTTCTGTTTTACCGCAACCGAGGATACAGGTTATCCTGACAAAGGACCTGTCCGGGAACGGAGCGTGTCATGCGAGCTATCTTCCTCGACTCTTTTCCCCCGGCGGTCCCGTGCTTCCTGCCGGCGGCGCAGCGACACGTGGTGAAGTCAGGCCGGGGGGAAAATGGGCCGGTACCGGCGTGCCTCGGATACCATCTCATCCTGCTCCTGCTCATCGAGAGCACGCAGCCTCTCTGCCGCATCAATCAGCAACGGCCACAGGGACAGGTCACCGGGCATCGCCGCCGTGGTAACCCCCTGGCTGAGAGTATACCAGAGGCACTTATCGATATCCGCCTGCCGGCTGAAAGGCTCGTACCAGGTGCGGTACATGTGCATCGTTCCCTGCCAGGGTTGCCTGGCCACGGACTTGATGGCAATCGTGCCCACATCTTTCTGCCGGGCCTGGTCAAGAAGAATGGAGAAGTCCGTGTAGTCGTTCCGGTGAGCTGCCAGCACACGGCTCAGCGGAAACAACACCGTGTCGAACTGGAAACGCTGGATGGCATCCACCAGGACAAACGGGCGGTGGCCCGTGATGCCGATGTGCCGCAGCAGCTTCTGTTCTTTCGCTTCCAGCACGGCTTCGAGGGCGCCTCCCGGACCGAGTATCACGTTCAGCGTCTCAACATCATTCACGGCGTGAAACTGGAACAGGTCGAAGTGGTCCACCCGGAGCCTGTCCAGGGACTGCTTGATACTCTCCCACGCCCCGGCCTTGCTTCTCTCGCCGGTCTTGCAGGCGAGGAAGACACTGTTAC
Source organism: Dehalococcoidales bacterium (assembly GCA_016783135.1). Classification (GTDB taxonomy): domain Bacteria; phylum Chloroflexota; class Dehalococcoidia; order Dehalococcoidales; family Fen-1064; genus DUES01. The sequence goes on from JADHXC010000012.1 coordinate 9,116, forward strand.
GGTGCTTCTCCAACCAGGGCCCGAGACGTATCTCCGCCTGCCCGTAGCTCGGTGCTACGTCGATGTGGTTCACTCCATGTCCGACGGCCAGATCGATGGCAGCCTCGGCCTCAGCTTCAGTAACCTGCCATAAGGCAGCGGCACCGAAGGTAAGCACGCTGCTCAAGTGTTCCGTTCTTCCCAGTCTTCTATTCTCCATGTCACACTCCTTTCTGTCTGTATTCTACTATCCTGTGATACCGGAACTCTGCTATCGGCCTGCCAGTTCCCGGATAAGAAGACCGATTCAAGCTGGTCGCTACAACGCGGAGATGGGAGAAACGCTAGGGCTCTTACGCGGTGCCCGCAGCAGGAGGACAAAGAATAGTGCCAGGACTGACAGACCACCGGCCACCAGGAAAGCAACCACATAGCTCCCGCTGGTATCGAATAGATAGTCGCCCAGAATCGTCCCCAGTGAACAGCCGGCAGCCCAGCCAATTCCGATGACACCCATAATCACGCCCACCGACCGCAGGCCGAAGTACTCTGCCACCATTGCAGCCAGCGGCGGTGCGGCTCCGCCGATGCCAAAGCCAAAGAGTGCGGCGACGGCGAAGAACATCCATAGCTCCGTGCTTACTGCGAAGATGAAGAGGGCGATTGTCGCAAGGGCCAGAAACAGGAGCAGGCTGAACCTGCTCCCGCGCCGGGTAGCAATGGTACCGACAACCAGCTTGGACATGATATTTGCACCACCCATGACCGTAAGTACCAGCGCTGCAGAGGATGCTGTTATGCTTGCGTCCGTTGCGTAGGCGGCTATGTGAATGCCCGCCATGAAAAGGGTAGCGGCCACGGTGATATTAAGGCCCACCAGCAGCCAGAAGGTGGGGGTATGGACTGCCTCGGTGAGCGACCACTCGTTAGCCTGTACTGCCGCAGCGGCGCCACTATTGAACGGGTTATCCTTAAGGCCGGTCCCGGCAGATGGCAGGCCGGTACCTTCCGGACTGTGCTTTGCCGGTATTGCCGCCGGTATCACGATAACCCAGGTCATGACCGCCAGAACGAGATAGGCAGTACGCCAGTCATTCGCCCCGATGAGGTAGGTTACCAGGGGTGGCATCACCATCTGTCCCAGACCGATTCCGCCGGTGACGATTCCCAGAGCCAGCACGCGCTTGTCGCTGAACCACCGGGAGACGGTTGCCATTGTCGGAGTCCAGACGGTGCTGGTATTCACCGCTATCACCGCGAATCCGGCATACAGGTGCCAGAGGGTACTGGTGCCGGATAGTATCAGGTAACCCAGACCGCCGAGCAGCCCGCCGACGGCAAGCACTATCCGCGGACCGTATCTGTCCGTCAGTGCACCCATCAGCACGGCGAGCAGCCCGCTCGTCCAGAGCGATACGGCATATGCCCCCGAGGTAGATGTCCGTGCCCAGCCAAACCACTCCGACAGGGGCTTCAGGAAGACGCTGAAGGAGAAACTGGCACCGTAGACCATGGTCATTACCAGGGTCATGGTGGCCACAATCAGCCAGCCGTAGGATATACCTCCGAGCTTCCTGCGAAAGCGTCCGAACATAACGTGGACCGGGTGTCTATTATCCGGCAGGTCAGAATCCAACCGTATACTCCGTTCTCAGGGGCTAATAATAGCACGTCATACGCGACCAGACAATGGAGGGTGGGTTGGCTTAAGGAGTGCGGTAGGCTGCTGAAAAACTCTTTCGACCATCCCCCTGACCCCCTTCCTAGCCAGGAAGGGGGAAGAGATTGTATCTGGGGGACACCCCCAGACCCCTGCCAAAGGGGCTTCGCCCCTCTGGACTCCCCTTTTTCAGCAGCCTGTTTGAGGTGGGGAGAGGTTTGTTAGTAGAGATGGTAGCAACTTAGTGTGATGGAAAATAAAAGGTAACTATGTATCTTGTGTTGGATATGGTGAAGACGCAGCAAGACCCATTTGTGTGAATGCCTTGATTGCATAATCGACGAATCCGTCTACTGGTTTTGAACCGCAGACTCTTGCGAGTTCTTTTCCAACAGCAGTAAGCAGGGCATTGCCAGAATCCAATTGGTTGTTCTCAGGATTACTAAACTCCACTCTTATAGTAGCATCATAGTAGGCTATATCAATTTGCTGGCTGAGTTCAGTCTGTGAATAGCCCAGCGGCTCAAAACTTATTAAGCCGATAGAAGACAAATGTGCCAGAGCAGTGAATTTGATTCCATTGTCCTCGTATATTGACTGACCTATTGCTCCGGTTATAGATGATTCCATGTGGTAAATCAAAGGAACAAGTTCACCTTCAATCAAACAAAGGAAGCCACAAAATGCGGCAAATAGCTGAGCATCCGACTTATCTAGAGACCCCAGAGAGTTGACAGTACGTCTGGAGAAGGTTCCGGGGGAGTTTGCCTCGCTGGAAAGTATCCTTGCCCACAATGATTGCATCTCATCGTCTGAAATGATACGGCACTTGTCAAAGAAGTTGGTAATCCAATCGTCTTGCATGTCTTGTGGGTTTGAGGAATCGGTTAGTTGAGGAATAGCCTTCTCTATGATTGTTTCTATATTGTTCTGTTTCTTTGCTTCTTCGGAGATGAGACGGGTAAATGCCCGATGTTGCAGGCTGGTGACCTCAATCTGAGCCTGCGCTTCGATGATGGCTGCCTCAGACTCTGCCTCTGCGACACGCCTGATTTGGGTAGGCCTAAAGAGACTACCAACAGCATCGGATATCTTCGTAATCAAGACAGTCGCTGGTTCTGTGAATTTGCCATCGATGTTGATTAGGGAGAATCCACCAGACATAATACTACTCACTATCAAGAGACGTTTGCTAAATTGTAGCACCAATAAGCGAGATGTCAATAATTATAACTTCAGCAGGGTGATAAAAAAGGAGAGTCCAGAGGGGGTGCCCATTCTGATGGGCCTGCCTCTTTGGCAGGGGTCTGGGGGTGTCCCCCAGATATAATTTCCTCCCCCTTCCTGGCCAGGAAGGGGGTCAGGGGGATGGTCGAAAGGGTTTTTTAGAAACCTGCTAGGCAACACTCCTCCCGGCCTCCTGTCCCTCCACGTGCCGGCAGGTACGTATTCCTTGACATAACTAGAAAAACAAATCGAGCCTGTTAGCTGTGATTCGTTTCCCGAAATTTTATTATCGGTTTGCCAGGAGTCTTGAAGCGTGTAACCGCAATCACGTTTGCCATGAGCCAGAGCCATGATGTATCGTAGTGTACAGGAGTTGCGGAAATGAAGGCTATGATTCTTGCCGCCGGTGAGGGTACGAGGCTGCGACCGCTTACCCTGACAGTGCCCAAGGTACTCTTGCCTGTGTCCGGAGTACCGCTAATCCGGCATATTCTGGCCTGGCTGAAGAGCCACGGTATCCGCGAAGTGGCGATAAACCTGCACTACCAGGGACAGAAGATAAGGGATGCCCTGGGTGATGGCCGTAATCTGGGTATGCAGATAGTCTATTCGCCGGAGGATACCATCCTCGGGACAGCCGGTGGCGTGAAGCGTATGGCGTATTACCTCGATGGCCCGTTCGTGGTCCACTACGGAGATGTCCTTACTGATTTCGACCTTACCGATATGCTCAGGTTCCACCAGGCAAAAAGGGCCGCAGCCACCCTGTCTATCCTGAAGGTGTCGCGTCCCCGGAGCGCCGGTGTTATCGAGATGGACGCTGACGCCAGAGTACTCGGCTTCACGGAGAAACCGGCCGAACGAGCGACATCATCGAACCTGGAGAACGGCGGGACCTACATCCTGGAAAGGGCGGTCCTTGACCACATCCCTGCGGAGCACCCTTCCGATTTCGGGCACGATGTGTTTCCCGCGCTCCTTGCGAGAGACCTGCCGGTGTATGGCTACGTTCTCAAGGACGATGACTACCTGGTCGATATCGGTACCATAGAGAAATACCGGCAGGCGAATGAGGATATGGACGCCGGCAGGATAAGGGTAGGACATGAGGAGTAAAACTGCCTTTATTGACCGGGATGGCACCATTGCCCCGGATGCCAACTACTGCTCCCGTCCCGAGGACTTCGAGGTCTTCCCCGACGCTGCGGAGGCGGTGAAGCTTCTCAACCGCGCGGGATTCAAAACAATCGTCATCACCAACCAGTCCGGCATCGCTCGCGGCTACTTTACAGAGGACGCCCTGGCCCGGATACATGAGAAGATGGTGGAGGAGTTGGGGAAACATGGTGCCAGGATAGACGCCATCTACTACTGCCCGCACCACCCCGACGATGGCTGTCAGTGCCGCAAACCGGGGACGCTCCTTTTCCGGCAGGCCGCGGAAGAACATCGTATCGATTTCGATGGGTCATTCATGGTCGGCGATACACAGATGGATATCGACGCAGGCCGGGAAATGGGTTGCCGGACTGTTCTGGTAACTACCGGCCCCCGACAGGGCAGTGAGGTCACTGCCCCCGCAGATTATACCGCCGGCAGCCTCCTTGAAGCTGCACAGTGGATAGTCCGGAATGATAATAAATAGACCCGTCTGGAACCAGGGCATTCACTGCTGGTCCTGTCGACGTTGTTGAGGTTGCTCGTGTGGTGGCGCTTTACCGGGTGCGTAGACCCGGATGGCGGCCTCGCCTTCGAGCGGGCACTGGTATTCACAGATACCGCAGCCGATGCACAGGTGCCGTATCACCCGGGGATATTGCAGGATTACCGTCTCGCCATGCTCGTTAACCACTGGTTCTTCGCTGAGCCGTATTGCCTTCTCCGGGACGGGACACATCTCTTCACAGACAATGCAGGGCTTACCCTCGGCATAGGGTAGGCAGCGTTCCTCGTCGATGACAGCCAGACCGATGACCTCCAGCCGTTTGACGTCCAGTGGTAGTTTCGGGATAGCCCCGGTGGGGCAGACCTGCCCGCAGGAATTGCACGAATAATCGCAGTAGCCGAATCGAGAGACCAGGACCGGGGTCCAGAGCCCCTCCCATCCGGCTGTGGTGAGACTCGGCTGCAACCCGCCGGTGGGACAGACGCGGGTGCATTCGCCACAACGCACACACTTACTCAGTAACTCTTCCTCCTGAACACCGGGCGGCCGGACCAGCATCGGATTTTTACTACGGAAGAGTGTCGTTGCCTTGAGCAGGGCTGTCCCGATGGCAACCATACCCAGGGAGGCAAATAACTGTCGGCGTGACGGCTGGAAGTGTGGCACCGCAGGATGGACCCTCTGCCCGCGAAAAGCGATTACGCCTGCCGGGCAGGCTTCCGCACAATCGAGGCACAGAGTACATTCGGCGGCACTGGCGGCAAACCCGTGCTCCGGGTCGATAGCGCCCATCGGGCACGAGAGAGCACAGCGCCGGCATGAGGTGCACTTCCCTTCATCGACGAAGTGCCGTAGCCAGGCAAATCTTGAGACCAGCCCGAGCAACGCCCCCAACGGGCAGAGGTAGCGACACCAGAACCGGCGCCGGATGGCATTGAGCGCCAGAACACCGGCGAAGATGGCAATGAGCAGAAGGCCCGGTATGGAAAAGGCTTGCTCCGTCAGCAGCCAGCCCCGTACAAGGCCGTCCAGCCATTCTACCGCCGGTTGCAGAGGTTCCATCCTGTAAAGCCACCCTTCCGCGGTGGTAACCACAGTGCTGAAGGCAGGCAGGAGTGCATTGCTCACGGTGCGAAACAGAAGCGTTATCGGGTCGAGAACAAGTATCGTCAGGCTCCCCAGCGCCGCAGACAGCAGGGTAATGGAGAGGACCAGGTACTTGACATATTTCCAGTGGCCGGCAGTATCGCTTCGTCCCCGGCGAGACGCCCTCGCCGGAGTCCAGTCCAGGATAGTACCCAGAGGACACAGCCAGCCGCACCAGAAACGGCCCAGCACCAGGGTCAGCAACAGGGTGACACCACCGACCGCCAGCGCAGGTACCCACTGGCGACTGGCAAGCATGGTTGAAATACCTACCAGTGGGTCGAGTCGGAAGAATATGTCATGGGGCAGGGCAGTTGTGCCTGCCTGCCGTGTACCGAGAAGCAGGTAGAAGAAGAGAAGCAGTGCCAGGACCTGGACAACCTGGCGTGCCCGCCGCCATCTCAGCGAACCGGTCGAAGCTCTCTTTTTCTCAGGACCGTTGTCAGCCACCGTGACCACACTGTTCAGACACTGATTTCTTCCACCTTCACGCTGCTCAGGTCCAGTGTCCCCAGGCCCATTTCCGCCCCGATACGGGTGGCGGGAATATCAGCGCCGGTAAGCCCGAAGAGGGTGGCTGCATAGGCATCGGCGGCGACTATATCATGGCTGGCGATTACAGTATTGGTCAGTCTGACATCATCCAGGCTACCGCTGGAGGGGCCGTGGTCAACGAGGATTCGCACGGCATCGACCACGGTCAGTGATGGCCGTACCACTGTGGAAAGGTCGGCAATCCGCTGGTCCAGGTTGATGTGGAACAGGTTGCGGTTGTGAATAACGCCCAGGAGGTTTTTCATTCCCAGGGTGAGCCGGGCAAGGGAGTGGTCTTTGGCGATGGGCACGTTGATGAGCACGTCCGCATCCAGCACGTCACCGTATACCGTCCACTTCTTGATGTCGCGCCCCTGAGGTATCTCCACCTCGCGGTACTTCATCTCGGTCATTATCTCGGTTTCGCCGCCGGCGGCACTCACCGCGGGACCGATGCCGCTGCGGGTATAGGCGACCCTTGCCAGGCCGCCGAACGCGCGGTCCATCACCCGCACCCGCCGGGCACCAGCACCGAGACAGAGCTCGACAAGAGCCGCCACTACCTCAGGATTAGTGGTAGCGGCGTACTCATAGGAATGGTAGGCCGTACAGATGTTGGGCTTGATGATGACATCATTGCCCGGCTTGACGAAGCGTTCTATCCCGCCCAGGGCCTTAAGGGCCGTCTGCACTATGAGCTTCGGACTTTCTCCACGGGCTACCGCCAGGTAGGGGGTGTTCGGTGGAGGTGCGGTCGTCTGGGGAGTTTCCCCGGGAACTATGTCGCTACCGGGTGCACAACCGGGCAGGAATGAGGAAAGCAGCGCCAGCCCTCCGAAGGCGGTGACACCTTTGATGAACTCGCGCCGACCCAGTCCTCTCCGGCGATGACTGTCCTCCGGTTGCTGGTGACTGACCATTCCTCCACCCTCTTACCAGAAGTCAAGATGACAGATACAGGTACCAGCTTACTTGTTTGCAGCATCTCTGGCTTTTACTAAAGCCGCACGGGCTGCCGTCAACAGGAATGCGTCGTCGCTGTCCACCGAATTGAACTTGAATCCCTTCTCGATAGCCCACGCGATATTGCCCGAGCTACAGTACATTCCTGCCGGTTTGCCTGCTTTTGCAGCGGCTTCCAGTACTGTATCAAAGGCCTGCAGATAGGCAGGGTCATCCCATTTTCCCGGAACACCGAACATGCTCATGCACAGGTCTACAGGTCCAATATAAGCAACATCCACACCGTCCACGGCAAGTATATCAGCAATATTATCAACCGCGGTCGCGGTTTCAATCTGGACCGCAACGAGAAGGCTCTCATTTGCAGTAGCTATATAATCACGTCCGCCAATCAAAGCTGCCCGTCTCGGCCCACAACCCCTGATTCCTTGCGGCGGGTATTTGCAGGCAGCCACGGCTGCTTCGGCTTCTTCTTTGTTATTCACCCAGGGTATCAGGACACCATGGGCACCGATGTCCAGGGAGCGCTTGATGACCACCGGGTCATTCCATTGCACCCGCACGATGGGTGAGCAGCTGTCACCCCTCATCGACTGCATCATTGCCTGCATGGTCTCAAATCCAAGCGGTCCATGTTCACCGTCCAGCAGAAGCCAGTCGAAGCCGATGATAGACAATCGCTCGGTGACGTCCGGGTGTCCGATACCGACAAACGTACCCACCGCCACCTGACCGCTTGCCAGTTTTTCCTTAACCGGGTTATGCATTATCCAGTCTCCTTATAAGAATCGTATATCCTGTTCACTCCCGGCAGACATGAGAGCTTCACACAACCCTGTCCTAGCAGGGTGATGAAGAACCCTTTCGACCAACCCCCGTGCGGCCCATCTGGGCCGCCTTCCCCTTCCTGGCCAGGAAGGGGGCCAAGATTGTATCTGGGGGACACCCCTTTTTCAGCATCCTGTCCTAGAGGTCATACTCCATACCCAGTTCCTCAGCCAGCAGCTTCAGGTCGTCAATGACCTTCGGGTCAAGCGGAATGCCGTTGGACTGCCGCTCTTCGGCAATTTCAGCTTCATACGGACCGGGAATGGTTATCCTGTCCACGCCCGGTATCCTGGGCAGGGCTTCCAGTGCGTTAATGAAGGCATCCACACTTTTCTTAAAGTCCTCGATGGGAGTGAAGCTGTCAATGCGTAGCGCCCCGAAGAAGTGGTCGGAGTAGTTCCCCCTCGCCTCCGGAAGGGTTTCCTTGATAAGGCTCGCCACTGACCCGGAAAGAGGCCCGCTGAGGAGGTCAATCACCAGACCGAGGCCGAACCCCTTATAGACACCCAATTCTGGACTTCCGCCCAGGGGTAGCATGCCGCCGCCACCTCGAAACCGCTTTGTGGGGTCTGTGACCGGTTGGCCCTCACTGTCAATCACCCAGCCCTCGGGAATATCGGAGCCGGTGCGGATGGCAATCTCTATTTTACCCCCGGCACACGTCGACGTCGCCATATCAAGTACAATGGGCGGCTTCTCCCCGGCAGGTACCGCCACTGCCAGCGGGTTGCTGCTGATTGCCGGAACACTGCTCCCCGGCGCTACCACGATAGGTACATTGTTCGTCCCGGAAAAGCCAATCATATCGTGTTCCAGGGCCATCATCGCGTAGTAGGCCGCGGCGCCGTAGTGGGTGCTATTCCGTGCCGTGACGAAACTGGCACCGGTCTCCCTTGCCCGGTTTATCGCCTCGTTCATTGCGTGATAGCCGACCACGAAGCCAAGTCCGTTGTCGCCATCCATGACCGCAGTTGAGGGTGCATGGCTGAAGACTTGAAGCTTCGGGGTGACGTTTATCAGCCCACGCCGTATCCGATTGCCATAGAACATCCGCAGGTGGGCAACACCGTGGGATTCCACACCCCGCAGGTCGCAGGCGACCAGTATCCTGGCAGTTATCTCGGCATCTTCTTTCGGTACACCCAGTTTTTCAAGCGCTTCTGTGGAAAATCTGGTCAGTTTCCCGGTGTCAACCCTCGGTCTTTCCTCAGACAATAGTCATTCCTCCTTTTCCAGTGGTTGCCGTTGCGTGCTATCGTGCTGCTGTTCCCTGCCGACCACTCGCGATACAGAGTATAGTAGCCTGTCACCTCTGCGAGGTCGGCTAGCAGACAGTCTATACTTTACATTATTGGCGGTACGCGGGCAACACCTCAGCGCTCCTCGTAATAACACCGGTATCTCTCACCAGGCCAACTTTGGCAGAGTGACATTGCGCTGTGCTAGAATACAGGCTACATGGAACTCAAGATGTAAGGAGGGGCAGCAGACCATGGCGAAATCAGGGAAGGTTGTTAATTCTCCGCTCGGAGAGACCGAGGTTGATTCCGGCGGTTCGGCGATTGGTGCTGTCAGGCTCAATCCGGAGCTGGCCTATCATACGATTCCGGTATTGCTCAAAGAGGTCATCGATGGAGGGAGCGAGAAGGCCTGGGCAGAGATAGTATCCAGAATCGACTATATCTACTCCGGTCTGGGTCACGCCATGGCAGCCCTGGACAGCGATACCGGCTTTTCTGCCGAGGTGAAGGCAAGGGTAGAACGGGGCCAGAAACTGTTTTTCAAACCGAATATTGTGACGCCCGCGACGATTGACCGTATGACACACGGCCCGGGTAATATCGGTGTTTGCACGCCGTGGGAGTTCGTCGCTGCATTGATGCGCTGGTTCCATGACAGTCTGGGGATATCCTACCACCAGATGTCGATTGGTGAAGGTGGGTCTGTGGTATCGGTCACGGCCGGTGTGGAGACACGTCTCCTGGGAGGCAACGGTGTCGTGACGACGCAGGCCGTAATGGAGGGTAAGCACGGTGATGTCTACGGCGGGTGGGGCTTCTACTTTACCCGGAAATACCTTGCGGACAGCCATGACACGGACCATACCGATGACCCGATGAGTGGCTATGCAGAAAGCCTGTCCGGTGTCTGCCTGCCGTCGGGACAGGTCAGGGACAAGCTGCTGGTCTACGATATCAACAAGATCGATGATGACCGCTCGAACGGCCGCGAGGTCCCTGTAGCCAAAGGCATTAACTTCCAGGCAATCACGTTGCACAAGGTTCTCGTGGGTGGTAATCCGAATAACGAGCAGGACCGCAAGGACTGGCCGGGGTGCGTGCTGGTGAACGTGTCCAAGCTCAAGATACACCAGGTAGAACTGATTACCAACGTGATTAAGAACCTGGGTGTCGGTCTCTACCCCATGGAGGCTAACGTGAGCGCCGAGCCGGGGAAAATCCGGTGGTTGTATGCTTCCCCGGACCGCCCGATGCCGCCACTCAAGACCCGGGTCCCCCACAACAGGTGGGTGGGTGAGAGTGATGAAGAGACAGGGATGCCCCTCCGGGACAAGGACGGCAACTATATTATCAACAGGACCGGTGGTATGGAAGCGTCCATGGCGGATATCATTGAGGCGGTCAAGGAGCAGGATATCATGATGCTCCATGTCGTTGATGCCATTGAGACGACCAACATCGCTCATGCCCAGGTGGGTTTCACGCCGGTGCCGGAGGGCTTCATCTTCGCCAGCACTGACCCGGTCGCGGCGGATGTCCTGTCTGCCCGATACCTCCACTCGATGCTTCCCGTTAACGAGGCGAGGAAGGTCCAGAAAGAGCACAACCTGCCTTCCGAGTTCATCCAGAGGGTGCCCCTCCCTTATTCGGACGGGCAGAATATCCTTACCGGTGAGGGGTATGACTCCCCGATATCCCGCTACCTGGCATTCCAGCATTGCGAAGAAAGGGGACTGGGGCAACAGCAGTATCATGTCGTCGGGCGTGACCAGTGGCATGGAGGTGAACTGGCCTCACTCCAGGGTCGCATCGGGCGGGTCGATGCCGGCGTGTTCTCCGAACTGGTCACCGGTACGATGTACTGGGATATATTCAAACCCCTCTGGGACCTCCAGGCGATGTGCTTTGCCTACCTGGAGGCGAATGACAGCCTGACCGGCTCCAGCTACAAGCAGACGATACTCGAAGCCCTCGATGAAAATGGTGATGGCGTAATCGATTACAGTGAGAAAGGCCGGGGGGCTGGTATTGGATTCATGACCTATGGTGCGCGTCTGATGGTATCGGACTTGAGCCCGCAGGATATGCTGCGGATAAGGTTCCTCCTTGGCGCAGTACCAATCCGGTTCCTGAGCAAAGAGTGGAACACCGACGGGCATGACCTCGGCCAGCGTTTTCAGGCCGTTGGCGCACTGCTTCTGGCGTGGCGGATGTCGCAGATACCGGGGGAGAAACCGGACCCGTTCTTCCCGAAGATGACCTGGGGCAACGGTAAATGGCCCAGCCTGCAGTACGCAATACACAGGCAACTGTGCACCCGGATATACGGCCCAATGTTCCCTGACTGGTTTGACACGCTGATGTCGCCATACGGACACGCTTTCCGGTATGCTGACCTGCAGTGGAATGGCAGCAAATATACCGGCAATATAATGCCGACCTTTGGGTTTGGTGCTGCCGCCATGGGAGAAGATGTCATCGGGAAGTACCACGCGGACGTAGCCCGGGGGGGGAACCCGCTGCCCTTTGTTCTCTACGTACCGCCCGGGTTGGGGAGCGTCGAGAACGGGCCTATCCCTAATGTTGAGGAGACTGACGACCCCAACCTGGTATTCACGGCAAGTTTCAAGGGCGGTGAAGAGGTCTGGCAGAAGCTGGTACTCTCCGAGATACCCTAGCAGGGGGCTGTAAAACCATTTCGACCAAACCCCCGTGCGGCCCATCTGGGCCGCCTTCCCCTTACTAAGGGGAAGGGGAGAGATTAGGTTAGGGGGCGCTTCTCAGAAGGGGCAGGCCCTTCAGAAAGGACACGCCCTCTGGACTCCCCTTTTTCATCACCATGCCAGTCACTGGCAGGCGCGGGGCGTGGTATTGATGGTGGTCTTAGCGCCGGAAAGCGCCGCGTTCCTTTTTCCGGAAGAAATACCCGGCAGCGAGTCCGAGTGCAAGACCACCAAGGTGGGCCTGCCAGGCGACCCCGGGAGAGATTATCAGCATCCCGACTACGACGACAATCCAGAGGTCTACAGGAATCATGAACCACAGGTACACCTTTAGTCGGGGTCTCATCACTGCCATCACGCCCATGACGGCATACAATGCACCGGAGGCACCGACCACTGTTACGAAATCGGACCCCAAAAACAGAAAGGCGACATTGGCCAGTAGTCCTCCTGCGAAATATACCAGGAGGAACTTGATTTCACCGACCAGTCCAAGAAGATAGGAACCGAAGAAATACAGCATGAGCATGTTTCCCAGGAAGTGCCACAGGCCGGCGTGGACAAACATATTGGTCACAATCGTCCACGGTTCATTAATTAGCTCTATCGGCGTGAGGCCGAAAGTGGATATTATGAGACTACGCTGTATCATAGTGGCGATATAGAACAGCAGATTTGCTGCCATAATGATCCATATCGGGGTCATATTTATGCCTGGTCCCCGGAAACCGCTGTATCTAACTCTCACTCTGAATCAACCTCGTATCTCTTTAACCTATTATGCCACAGGGCGCGGCCTGGCACCAATAGCTACAGAATAAAAAAGTGGAGGGTGCTACCGAAGCACCCTCCACCACATGTCACTCCAAGTCGAACCGGACTCACTCGCGGCTCTCGGCCGCATCAGGCCTCTCTTTTACGAGAACGGCCTCTAATTTATTTCACCGAGCCGGGTTCGTTTCCAGCCCGCCCTGCTTTCGCAGGGCCTTAAGAATCAACCTGCCAAACTCCTAATACTGCATGAAGCCTCATAATGCACCTCCACAGTATCATTCAGGACCGGCCAGTCCAACTGTCTATACTCTACCACAATGGACGGCTTTTGTCAATGTTTGTATCGTCCGGTCCGGTACATTCGGGATTCCAGGGAAGGTGCTGTCTTAGACCTCATCACACGTTAAGAGCAAATGCACGGACCTGCCGCTCCGACACGGACTGGAACGTTGATGGCACCATGCCGTAACTTCTCTGCAACCCTTGAAGAGAACTGTTAACCGCGGCTTAACATCGGGGCTGTATACTGTGATTAACAGAAGGATAAGGGAGGAAGAAATCAAATGAACTATCTGGTAAAGTCAGCCCGAGCGGTTACACGGATACTGAGCACAGTAATTGGAGACGGTGTCACCTCCCCGGCCGATAGGGCACTCAAGCAGAACCTATACCTCGGTACCTATCGGTAAATCCTGAAACCCGATAATAAAAGGCCTGCCGGACACCCGGCAGGCCTTTTCTGTTTCTGTGTATTTACCGATGCCAGGACCGGCTGGCAGTAGGCCACACTTCGGGATATTGTACCCATCCTCCCATCTCCTCAGCTGTGGTCAGACTCACGGTGAGTCTTGCTGGCTCTGTAGTTCAAAGGCCTGCATGATGGCCGCCAACAATGGTGAAGCCTCAGGGTCATCCCCGGCCCACTGTCGTCCCCCGGTGAGGCCACCGTCAACAACCAGGGCATGACCATTAACGAAGCTGGAGTCGTCGCTGGCCAGCCACAGGGCTGCCTGGGCAATGTCCTCGGGGAGACCGGAGCGCTTGATAGGCTGCAGGTCGGCGAAGACGGGCTTCAAGGACTCAGCCATCCTGTCAGCACCCTCGGCGGAAAGGCCGATGCCTCTACCGAAAATGCCGGTAGCGATGCCTCCGGGGCAGATGCAGTTCACCCGCACACCGCTGATGCCCAGCTCCATGGCTACGGTGCGTGTTAGGTGGACTATGGCTGCCTTGCAGGTACTGTAAGGATGGCCGCCAAAACCCGTCTGCAGGCCGGCAACGCTGGCAGTGCTGATGATGCTTCCCGAGCCCTGGCGCTTCATGACCGGGGCGGCATACTTGATTCCGAGAAAAACACTGCGCAGAAGCAGGTTGATTGTCATGTCCCAGCCCTCAACCGGAATTTCCTCGACAAGTCCCGAGGCACCACCGGAACCGGCGTTATTGAATATGCAGTCCAGGCGTCCCAGTTTCTGCTCGGCGTGGTCCACAAGCATCTTGATGTCTTCTTCCCGGGTAACGTCAGCGTGGAGGAAGGTAGCGTTCGGTCCCACCTCCGTGGCAACCCGCTGTGCCATAGCGTCTTCGATGTCCCCGAAGACTACTAGTGCCCCCTCCTGTACGAAGAGCCGTACCGTTGCCCGGCCGATTCCGCTAGCCCCGCCGGTTATCACTGCCACCTTGCCATCAAGCTTACCCATTTCACATTCTCCTTATGTCCGTGTGTTGACTGATTCTAGCAAGTGTTAGAGCAGGCGTCAAAGTGTGGGAGCTTAATGGTAGCTGTGAAGGGGGTTTGGTCTTTTCATGAAAGCCCATGCTTGTTCTGCTAAAACGGGCCAGGGACCAACCGGCGGAGAAACAGGTCCGTACCGGTTAGCCCCCTTTGGGCTACCTATCAGAGCCAGGACAGGTTCAGGTACCAGAGTGAGGAAAGGTCACCACAGGAGTGGTTCCGCCTCGGCAAGGACACCCACCATCTCGTCGGCAACTTTCTCAGCGTCAGCGCCGTATTCCTGCAGCAGGCTTTCCTTAACCCATATCGAGAAGAGATAGCGCAGACATCGGCGGTCTTCTCTCTGTGCCAGCAGGAACTCCGAGTGTTCCCGGTTTATCACGATAGTACCGGCGTTCGGGTCATATAAACTGCGGTAGTATGCCCGGTCATCCGGCAAAGACTGTAGCGAAATTGACGGGGCGCGATTGGGAGTACGCAGCACAGTCCTGGTAGACCCATTGCCGTTACCGGAGTGGGTTGATAAGGCAGCCGCTGGTTCCCTTGATGGAGTTCGCCCCCTCTCAACGCCAGCAGCCGTTATCACGGTGAGATTGGCAAGCAGTCCCCTATCGCGGTAGCGCAGGAACTTGTCAATCAGCCTTCCCGCCTTGTTCAGGATGATGGTGAAACGCCGCTCCTGAGACTCGGCACTGACTTCCTGGATGAGCTGCTGGATTCTTGGTTCGAGCTTGTGCAGCTCGGTAACGAAGGAGCGGAAGACCTCGTCCTGTACCACCGCAGTCTTGTCGGCAGTACGCTTGAGACGGTCGCAACGAATATAACCCTCAAGTCGCTGGTCTATCCAGGGGACGGTCTTGAAGTCGTTGAGGTCGCTGAGCGGACAGACCAGGGTACCGCCTCGACCGTACAGACTGATGTGAGCATCCAGCATCTCCCAGGGAAGAACGTAGAGCTCAGCGAAGGCGGAACTCGCCCCATTTATAGGCAGGCTGGTAGAAAGGACTTTCACGCCCCGAAAACGCTGGGAGTGTATCTGCTCGAAATCAGCCCCGTCAGAGATAGACAGGGCATACAGATTCGCCCTCAGGTCGCTGGCAAACTGCTGCCCCAGTGAGTCCTTAATCCGTTCCCTGGATAGCTGGGCAGCGATATCGGGTATGATACCTTCGAGGTAAGCAACGGTTCCACGGTGGTTGTGCTCATGCTCCGGGCAGTGTTCGACTATTTCGGCGCGACCGGTCTTCAACCAGGGACGTTTCAGCACCAGGCAGCTTGACGGCTTTCCCTCCTCCGCGCTGGAAGCCAGGTGCAGTTCTTCGGTAATCAGGGCGAAAGCCAGCAGGCCGATACCCTGTTCGCCTCTCAGGGCAAGGCTGATTTTCTCAGAGTCACCAATCCGGCGAAGGACCTGTTTCATCTTCTCCGGTGTCATCCCGACCCCGTTGTCTCTGATAATAATTCGTTTCAGGGTGACTACGTTATTGCCATTACCCACCGCGCCGTGCTGCAGTCGGATCCAGATGTGTCCCTCCTCGGGTTTGGCCTGCTCGATGGCATCAGCAGCGTTCTCGACGAACTGCTTCAGCGCCTCCTGGGGGTTACGGCAGACATTGGCCAGAACCTGGAAAACACCGGGACCGGTATGAAGCTTCACTTCAGCCATAGGTCACCTCCTGTTGCCTTATCCTTCAAATACACTGCTGGTCCGATTGTACCTATCTAACATCGAACAGGCGCGGGTTCCGGAGTTCCTGCAGCGCCTTCTGAAAAGCCACGTCCCAGGTAAAACCCTCCCGGCGGTACTTGATGGTGAGCTGCAGCTTTCGGATGTCCGCATCCGGATATTGCCTGACCTTCCGCCGCTTCAATTTCGCCCTCACGGGGCTGACGAAGCCTTTTCTTTCCAGATAGTGGAGCTCGTCCACCGAAGCTCCGGTCTTCCTGGCAAGCTCAGTTATTCTTATCATCATATGCAGTATTTCATGAAATTATACCTGAGTATAACAAATGAATCATGGGTTGTCAAGCTTTTTAAGATGGAAAAGGTGCCCTGCCACCAGTCCTCGGTACTTATTGTGGCCTAATGATTATTGAGATAGGCGAGGATGGTAAATTCTATCCCGGCGGGGTTGAACCAGTCCTACCGGGACAGGTATAGAACAGTTGTCGGTGATAGATAATAGCAGTATAATCCGGTTTGTGACCTTCATCATATTCGGCTTGAGGTGGGTATGGTAACCTTCTTGTAAATAAAGGGTGGTATTGCTTTGAGGAGGAGTGGTGGCTATGTGGAATTTTGGTGGTGACTGGAGTTGTTTCGTTCCCTTCGGAGGTACGTGGAGTGTCGTATTCTGGGGTGTCGTGGTCGGCCTGACCGTGTGGACAGTCATCGTATGGTCGAGGCGGAACAGGTCGGGTGGCAGGGACGATTCATTGAGCATTGCCAGGGAACGGTATGCCCGTGGAGAGATGTCCCGCGAGGAGTTCGAGCGGGTCAAGAAGGACCTGTCATAGGTCTTTCTATCTATTCCTCCGGTGTCACCCAGGAGCACCGGGTGTCAATCTCAAGATGTCCTGGGGACGGATAGGTAGATGGTTATAGATACCAGGAAGAAGCGCAAGACGGTTGTACCCGTAACCGGTATGACATGTACTAACTGCGCAGCGACCATCGAGAAAAGTCTGGGCGCAGTCGCCGGTGTGGAAAAGGCCAGCGTCAACTTCGCCTCGGAGAAGGTCTCGCTGGAGTACGACCCCGCGAAGGTAGACCTCGGTAAGCTCAATAAGACTGTCTCCGACCTCGGCTACGGGATGGCGACCACAAAGGCCATCTTTCCGGTCGGTGGGATGACGTGTGCGGCCTGCGTTGCCCGCGTAGAGGAGGCCCTGTCAGGCGTTGCCGGGGTTGTATCCGCCAGTGTCAACCTGGCCTCGGAGAAAGCAACCGTAGAGTACGTCGAGGGGACGGAGTACGCCGAGCTCAAGCGGGCGGTGGACAAGGCCGGCTATGAACTCGGACAGGAAGCGGAGACTCTGGAAGACGTTACGTCTGCTGCCCAGCGGGAAGTACGGTCGGTGCGTAACCGGCTCATCGTGGCGGCCGCTCTGGCGATTCCGATTTTCGCCCTGATGTGGGTACCGGACTTCGCCGGCAAGCTCTTTCTGCTCTGGGCCCTGGCAACGCCGGTGCAGTTCTGGGCGGGCTGGCGCTACTATCGCGGTATGTGGGGTGCGCTGCGACACCGGACGGCTGACATGAACACCCTGATTGCCGTCGGAACCTCAGCGGCCTACTTCTACAGCGTGGTCGCCGTGCTCTTCCCGGGGCTCTTTGCCGCCGAAGCACTGGAACGCAACGTCTATTTCGATACCTCGGCAATGATAATAACCCTGATTACGCTGGGCAAATTCCTGGAAGCTCGCGCCAAGGGGCAGACCTCGTCGGCGATAAAGAGGCTAATCGGCATGCAACCGAAGGTGGCCCTGGTTGTCCGTAACGGTGAAGAGAAGGAAATCCCAATAGAGGAAGTGCAGGTTGGCGACCTTATTCTGGTGCGGCCGGGCGAACGAGTTCCCGTAGACGGGATTATGCGGGAGGGACACTCCAGTCTCGACGAATCGATGGTCACCGGCGAGAGCATTCCCGTCGAGAAGAACGTCGGTGATGAGGTTGTCGGTGCCACCATCAACAAAACGGGCAGTTTCCGTTTTGAAGCGACCAAGGTAGGAAAGGACACCACTCTGGCCCGGATAATACGGCTGGTGGATGAGGCGCAGGGAAGCAAGGCGCCCATCCAGCGCCTGGCCGATGTTATCGCCAGCTACTTCGTGCCGATAGTACTCGGTATTGCCATCATCACCTTCATCGTCTGGTATTTCGTGGGACCGGCGCCGGTGTTGACCTTTGCCCTGCTGAACTTCGTCGCTGTGCTCATCATCGCCTGTCCCTGCGCCCTGGGGCTGGCCACACCCACGGCGATAATGGTAGGTACCGGTAAGGGGGCGGAGAACGGCGTCCTTATCCGCAGCGCCGAGGCACTGGAAAGAGCGCATAAGATTGACACTGTGATGCTGGACAAGACCGGCACGCTGACCGCCGGTGAACCGAAGGTGACTGATGTTATTGCCGTCCAATCTTCTTCCAGGGAGGAGGTCCTCCGGCTGGCGGCCTCGGCGGAGCGCGGCTCGGAGCACCCCCTCGGCGAAGCCATTGTCCGGGCTGCCTCGGAAATGACCCTGGAGCTGTCTTCGGTCTCAGAGTTCAATGCAGTCCCCGGACATGGAGTCGAGGCATCGGTGGACGGCAGGCGGCTCCTGCTCGGTAGCCTGAGGCTGGTGGAGGACAGGAAACTTGCCCTGAACGGCCTTGAGGAGGAAGCCGGGCGTCTTCGCGAGCAGGGCAAGACGGTGGTGTTCCTCGGCGTGGATGGCCAGGTCATCGGTGTTATTGCTGTGGCCGATACCATCAAGCCCGACGCCGCGGAAACTGTGGCCAGGCTGAAACGGATGGGCATCTCGGTGGTGATGCTCACCGGTGACAACCGCCGCACTGCCGAAGCTATTGCCCGCGAGGCGGGAGTTGACCGCGTGCTTGCCGAGGTGCTGCCGGAGCACAAGGCCCAGGAAGTGAAGAACCTCCAGGCCGAGGGTAAGGTAGTGGCGATGGTCGGCGACGGTATCAATGATGCCCCCGCTCTGGCCCAGGCCGACGTCGGCATTGCCATCGGCACCGGTACGGACGTTGCCATGGAGACAGGCGATGTCACGCTCATCAGGGGTGAGCTGAGCGGGATTGTCACCGCGATATCGCTCAGCAGGAGTACGGTGCGGACAATCAAGCAGAACCTGTTCTGGGCCTTCGCCTACAACACCGTGCTGATACCGATTGCGGCCGGGGTACTCTACCTGGTCTTCGGACAGGGCGGTGTACCCTCCGGGGCCAGGTTCTTTTTAGGTGACTTCGGATTCCTGAATCCAATCCTGGCGGCGGCCGCAATGGCGGCCAGTTCCCTGACGGTGGTATCAAACTCACTGCGACTGAGACGGTTCCGGCCGGTCCGTTTCGAGAAGACTGGCGAAACGGGACCGGAAGCTATATCCGGCGAACAGAGTGGAGGAGGTACATCAATGGCTATTGACCCGGTTTGCCACATGGAAGTCGAGGAGAAGTCGGCGGCGGCCACTTCTGAGTACAAGGGCGAGACCTACTACTTCTGCGCGGTGGGGTGCAAAAAGGCCTTTGACCAGGACCCGGAGAAGTACCTGGCGACCCAGGAGAAGTAACCCCGAGGAGCGAAGAATGCCACACTTGAACGTCTTCTCCACCAACATGTCAGCGCCGATGCCTCTGCACCGGAAGCTGTACCTGCTACTGCGCAACAACCTCATCAAGGTATGGAAACGGCAATCGTGCTGCGGCCACTCTGGTGAGCCGGGGTGCTGAGAGACGGCTGGATGACCTGCCGGTCAGGCAGGACTCAGCCCAGTCTCTGCAGGTAGCGGTGCGCCTGGAGGGCAGCCTTGGCGCCCTCGCCGGCAGCGACGACTATCTGCTTCTCGGGAACATCGGTGACATCTCCGGCGGCGTAGAGTCCAGGTAGGGCGGTCTCGCAGGAGCGGTTGACCGGTACCTCCCCTGACTTGTTTAGCTCCAGAAGGTCCTTGACCGACGTGGAGTTTGGTACCAGACCGATTTCGATGAAGATGCCGGTAACATCAAGCCGCTTGCTCTTACCGCTCTTGACATCCTTAATCACCATTCCCTCAACCAGGGGGTCACCCTCGATTCTCTCGGTCTGATACTCGGTGTAGATAGCGAGCCTGTCACCCGCGGGAAGCTGCTCGATAAGGATGGCGTCTCCAGTGAGAGGTGTCAGCGAGACCATGTCCACGTGTTCGGCAATCTTCACCATGTCCAGGACGGCCTCAAGAGCTGAGTTGCCGCCACCGACCACGGCTACTCTCTGGCCGGTGAAGATGGGGCCGTCGCAGATGGCGCAGTAGGTCACGCCCCTGCCGGCCAGCTCCTTCTCTCCCGGTATATTAAGCATCCTGGGTTTTTTGCCGGTAGCCAGAATCACAGCCTTTGACTGGTAGCGGTCCCCTTTCTCCAGCACCGCCTCGTAACCGCCGTCGATTTTCGCCACCGTGGATACCTTGGCGCCGATTTTCTGGTCGATGGGGAACTGGTCTACCTGGGTCTGGAACTTGCCGATGAGCTCCGGCGCCTCGATGAACTGGTAACCCAGGTAGTTTTCGATGCCGAGGGTCATGTTCATTTGCCCGCCAATGTCTTCGCTGATGAGTGCGGCATTGAGCTGTTTGCGTGCCGCATATACAGTCGCGGCCAGGCCGGCCGGCCCACCTCCTATTACCATCAGGTCGTACACGGTTACCTCCCCCCGATAGACGGCCAGTTAGGGCCGACAGGCGGCACTAACTGGCAAGCAGTTCGTCGATTCTGCCCTGGTTGAACCCTACTACGATGTTATTGTCAATGATTATCACCGGGACGCCCATCTGGCCTGACTTCTCCACCATCTCCCTGGCCTTCTCACGGTCAACAGCGACATCGTGTTCCGTGTAGGAAATGCCTTTTCGCGAAAGATACTCTTTCGCCCGGTGGCAGTAGGGTCAGGTGGGGGTACTGTAGATGATGACTTTCTTCTCCGCCATGTTTCACCTCACTTCCTTGAATTGCCGCAGCTAGTCTTCGGGGTGGATGTGCTCACCCACTATTGGATTGCCGCATACCGGGCAGATAGCCACCAGTTCTACCTGGCAGTTTTGGCATTGTCCCGGTTTCTCGGATTCCTTGCCGCATTGCGGACAGACGTACTTCTCATTGACCATGACACCAGCCTCCTTTGTTTGCTTGCGATACACCGGTCCTGTGAACACGGAGCACTGATACTCGTATTGTATCACGTATGTCGCTAAGAACCATGACCTGTATCATACTCGCTGCCGGAGCATATACCGGGGGTTGTCCTTACCGTTGTATGTGCTATAATTCGTCCACAGGCAGGTAAATGTCAAGTCCAGGTGCGGTGGGGGAGAGGTGAATTGCGGGAAACGAGCAAAGCCCAGATTCTGAAGCGCTCCTCGATATTCTCCGGTCTGAGTGACGATGAGCTTGCCGCCCTGGCCGAACTCGCATTCGAGTATAGCTTCATGCCGGACCAGTTTGTTTTCTGGGACGGTGACGCTCCGGAACGCTTTTACGTTATCACCGAGGGCAGTGTCAAGGTGGTGAAGCATTCCTCCCAGGGTAAAGAGTTTATCATTGCCTTTTTCGGTCCCGGCGAGATGTTCGGTGAGGTCGCTGTATTCGAGAACAAGTCCTACCCCGCCTCCGCCCAGGCAGTGGCCCGGACCAGGGTGCTGGGTATCAGGCGGGAGGACTTTCTTGCCTTTCTAACCGACCGTCCCCAGGTGGCGCTAAGGATTATCAACGTCCTCGGCGGAAGACTCCGGGACGCACAGGGCAGGCTCCGAGACCTTGCCGGAGAGAGGATAGAGCAGCGCATCGCCGCCGTGCTGGTCATGCTTTCCTCTAAACTCGGCGATACGCTTCCCTTCACCCGGCAGGAGATTGCGGACATGGCAGGGACGACCACCGAGACCACAATTAGGGTAATGAGCCAGTTGCGCTCCCGCGGCATCACTCGCTCAGTCCGGGGAAAGGTGACCATTCTTGATGCCGAGAAGCTCCGCCTCCTGAGCGAGGGGCGTCCACGGGTGTAGCAGGGTGATGAAAAACCCTTTCGACCAACCCCCTGACCCCCTTCCTGGCCAGGACGGGGGAAAAGATTATGCCTGGGGATACCCCCAGGTCTGGGGGACACCCCCAGACCCCTGCCAAAGGGGGCTTCGGCCCCTTAGAAGGGGCAAACCCCCTCTGGACTCCCCTTGTTCACCACCCTGCTAGTACCATCGGCCTTACTTGCCGGCAGAACCATCCTGTTCCCCGCGCAGTACCATTTGGCCACAATTCCCCATGAATATGACTTATATCATGGTGTTTGCCGTCCGGGGATATTATTATTGTGGTACAAACCTGAATTGTCTGTGTTTACTACCAGAAGAGGTGAGAATAATGACGTTCAAGTGTCCCGGCCAGGATATGAGAAACCTGCGAGTATCACTGCACAAGTGCCCCGACTGCGGTGCCGAGGTGGAGATATTCTCCGACGAGGCGAGGGTCAGGTGCCCCAAGTGCGGCACCAGGGTATATCGTGAGAAGGTGCCGTCCTGCATTGACTGGTGCGCTTCCGCCCGCCAGTGCCTCGGTGAGGAGAGGTGGAAGGATTTGAGGGGCGAGGAACAGTAACGGTTGCCCCTTGGGCAATTGAGAAGGAGGCGTAAGATGACAATAAGAACCACAAGAAAGATAGTACACATTGATGAGGAGAAGTGCACCGGCTGCGGGGTCTGTATCCCGTCCTGCGCCGAGGGTGCCCTCCAGATTATTGACGGTAAGGCGAAATTGGTAAGCGAGAAGTTCTGTGACGGCCTCGGGGCCTGTCTCGGTGAATGTCCCGAGGGAGCGATAACCATTGAGGAACGGGCAGCTGATGATTTCAATGAGGAACTGGCCAAGGAGCACCTTGCCAGTCACCAGCAGGTGGAGGAGACGTTGCCCTGTGGTTGTCCCGGGAGTACGGTTACCCGGTTCGAGAAACCGGCGATAACGGAAACTGACACCGAGACCGGACCCTCCCAGCCTTCGATGCTCGGTCACTGGCCGGTGCAGATGACACTGGTACCACCAGGGGCGCCGTTTCTTCAGGGGACCGACCTGGTACTGGCAGCGCACTGCGTGCCGTTTGCCTATGCCAGCTTTCATCAGGATTTCCTCAAAGACCACAGCCTGCTGATAGCCTGTCCCAAGCTGGATGATTTCCAGGCACACCAGAAGAAGCTGATTGATATTCTGAGCCAGTCGGATGTGAAGAGCCTGACGGTGGTGCACATGGAAGTACCCTGCTGCTCCGGTCTGGTGCACATGGCACGGCAGGCAATTCAGGCCAGCGGTAAAGATATACCCCTCAAGGAAGTCACTATCGGTATCCGGGGTGAGGTAATAACATAGAGTCGTGGTCGGCCACGACATCGGAGACGTATGTCAAAGCTCTTTGAAAGGCTGGACCGCAAGAAAGCCAGGGAGGCCAGGGTCCTGGCCGATTTTGTGAACATCTTCTGCCGGGAGAATCACCGGTACGAGCCGAAGAGCCTCTTTCCCGGTGAGGATGAAGCCATTCGACAGGCAGCAGGTGACAGACCTCTGCTGCTGTGCTCAGACTGTCGTAAACTGGTCTATCACGGCATTGTCAAGCTGCTCCAGTGCCCCTATGACCCCAAGCCAATGTGCAAGAAGTGTAAGACTCACTGCTACGCTCCTGGCTACCGGGAGAGGATGCGGGAGGTCATGCGCTTCTCCGGCCTCTACCTGGCGAAGCGCGGTCGACCGGACGTGCTGTTTCACTATTTTTTCTAAGGAATCTAATAATAGCGCACATGGAAATGCCATGTTGCATAAGATTGACTTTTATGGTAAAACAGGTGGCGCAGTTAGCTGGTAAAGGTATATCCCTTGAAGTTGCTACCATCTATATTAAGGGGTACAATTATTACCTCTCCCATTTATACAGTCACGTACTCTCAACACATAATGGAGGTAATTACTAATGGGAACCGAACAGGACCAAACCCTTAGTGCACTTCAAACTGCTATCCAGATGGAAATTGATGGCAAAGAGTATTACCTGGAAGCCAGCCGGAAAAGCAGCAATAAGCTGGGCAGGGAGTTATTGCAGACACTCGCCGCCGAAGAGGACATTCACCGGCAGAAGTTTCAGAGCATCTTCAACACCATACGGAACAAAAAGGAATGGCCTACGGTTGATTTCCGACCTGAGAGCGGAAAACTGCTAAGAACAATACTTGCCCGGGCTGAGGGCACCGACTCCAGTATCAAGGCTTCGGCTACTGAGCTTGATGCGGTGCAGACAGCCATAGACATGGAGAGTAAGACCTATGATTTCTATAAGAGCCAGGGGTCTGATGCTCGCTACGGTGCAGAAAGAGATTTCTACGAGGTTCTGGCAGCCGAGGAGAGGCAACACCAGCTGGTTCTGCTTGATTACCATGAATATCTCAAAGACCCGGCAGCCTGGTTTGTTAATAAAGAGCGTCCATCTCTGGATGGTGGCTGAATAGGTGCGGGATATCTGGAGCTAACAGGTGGGGTATAGACATACAGTACTTTACGGAGGGCATAAATGAATAACATGGCTTTGCACAGGATAGGTTACGGTCTGTACGTTGTATGCTCAAGAAAAGGAGACAGGCATAATGGGCAGATTGCAAACACCGTGTTTCAGATAACGTCTGAGCCACCTACAATCGCCGTAAGTATCAACAAGCATAATCTAACCCACGAATATATTAAAACAAGTAATGTCTTCACCGCTTCTGTTCTCAGTCAGGATACCCCACTCTCGTTTATTGGTCACTTTGGCTTCAAGTCGGGCAGGGACATTGATAAACTTGAAGGCATTGACTATAAAACAGGTGAGACCCAGGCTCCCGTGGTTACTGAGAATGCCCTCGCTTATCTGGAAGCCAGGGTGATTCAAGACGTAGATGTGGGAACCCATACTCTTTTTATTGGAGAGCTTGTGGGAGCAGAGGTCCTTGGAGAAGGCGAGCCGATGACCTATGCCTACTATCACCAGGTCAAACGAGGCACCACACCCAAAACAGCTCCCAGCTATATCGAGGAAAAAAGGAGGTGAAGTCTGAAATGGCTAAATACGAATGTTCTGTCTGCGGCTGGGTCTATGACCCGGAACTTGGTGACCCCGATGGCGGGATTGAACCGGGGACACCTTTTGAAGACATACCTGATGACTGGGCATGTCCCGTTTGTGGAGCAACCAAGGATGAATTCGAAAGGTTAGAATGACATGAGACCGAGAGAAATAAAGCCAGGCGTTCACTGGGTAGGTGCCATTGACTGGGACCGGCGTTTATTCGACTCTCTGATACCACTTCCCGATGGTACAAGCTATAACTCGTATTTAATCGAGGGTACGGAGAAGACTGCGCTTATCGATACCGTCGACCCTGCTATGCAGGACGTGTTGCTGGACCAGCTGAGTGGACTCGGAGTTCAAAAGCTAGATTATGTAGTTGCCAATCACGCTGAGCAGGACCATTCCGGTACTATTCCCCGGGTGCTGGAGAAATGTCCCGAAGCGAAAGTGGTATGCACCCCCAGGTGTAAGGACATGCTCATCGACGTGCTCATGATTCCGGAAGAGAAGTTTGTAAAGGTCAACGATAAAGAAACCATTTCGTTGGGGGATAGAACGCTGGAGTTTATCCATGCCCCCTGGGTCCACTGGCCGGAGACCATGCTTACTTACTTGAGGGAAGACAGGATACTGTTCCCCTGTGATTTCTTCGGCTCCCACCTGGCTACGACCGACCTGTATGTCAGGGATGGCGGGCAGGTCTATGAGGCGGCAAAGAGATACTACGCGGAAATCATGATGCCCTTCCGGACTATTATTCAGAAGAACCTGGATAAGATAAAAGACTACGCCATTGACATCATTGCTCCCAGCCACGGTCCCATGCACGATAGACCCGAGTTTATCCTGAACGCCTATCATAGCTGGGCATTCGACGAACCAAAGAACATCGTGGTACTGCCCTATATCTCGATGCACGGCAGCACCCGCAAGATGGTGGAGTACTTCGTCGGCGCTTTGATTCAGAAAGGCGTGACGGTGAAGCAGTTCGACCTTGCCGTAACCGATATCGGGAAACTGGCCATGGCCCTGGTGGATGCGGCGACAGTCGTCATCGGGACACCTACTGTTCTCACCGGTCCGCACCCGAATGTCGCCTACGCGGCCATCCTGGCGAATGCCCTCAGACCCAACCTGAAATTCATCTCTATCGTCGGTTCTTATGGCTGGGGAGGCAAAGCCGTTGAGCAACTCGCTGCCCTCATCCCCAATCTGAAGGTAGAAATACTGGAGCCGGTTTTGAGCAAGGGCTTTCCCAGGGAAGCCGGTTTCAGTGCGCTGAACAAGCTGGCAGCTACCATTGCCGAGAAACACAAAGAACATGGCTTTGCCTGATAGCTCTCTACAAAAGGAGGAGAAAAATAGCTCTTAAAGGGAAGTATAATTTTAGGGGAAGTTTTCGTCTTCTAAAGAAATGATACCAGGGAGGAAAAGACATGAACTGGCGGCAATTCATTCGCGTGATGAAGATAGATGAAAGAGGTGCACGGGCAAAGTATAAAGTTGCATCTAAGGCAGCGAAGAGTCAGGCCATGAAAGAAATCTTCGAGAAACTGGCCTATGAAGAGGAAGTCCATATTGACGTTCTGAATAGATTTGAGAAGGAACTCACCTCTCTATTGGCTGAAGAAAAAAAGCGATAGCCCTATCTAGTGTATATGATAAGTGCTTGATCTAATGCGAGTTCCTTCAATTTCAGGTGACCCTCTTGTCACTTCCTCCTTTAATGCCTTTTGATTATAATGACAGACATATAAAAGCTGAAAACATAATAACGTGCAGTCTAGCAAATCTTATAAGGAATCGTCATTATTGAAAGGAGGAGAGAAATGTCAGAAGAGAAGAAAGTCTACACTACCGGTTTCGGCGCACCAGTCGATAACGACCAAAACAGTATAACTGCAGGCAGTACCGGCCCCATACTGATGCAAGATACACACCTTCTGGAAAAGCTGGGGCATTTCGACCGGGAGCGTATCCCGGAACGTGTCGTCCATGCCAAAGGTACCGGGGCACATGGCTACTTTGAGGTTACCGCCGACGTAACCAAGTACACCAGGGCAAAATTCTTATCCGAAATCGGTAAGCGCACCGATGTCTTCGCCCGCTTTTCCACTGTGGGTGGTGAGAAGGGATCGGCAGATGCGGAAAGAGACCCCCGCGGATTCGCAGTCAAGTTCTACACTGAAGAAGGCAATTACGACATGACCGGGAACAATACCCCCGTCTTCTTCATCCGTGACCCGCTGAAATTCCCTGATTTCATTCATACTCAGAAACGCCACCCGGGCACCAACCTTAAAGATGCGGACATGTTCTGGGATTTCCTTTCCCTGACCCCGGAATCTATCCACCAGGTTACCATCCTGTTCTCAGACCGGGGGACTCCACGGACATTCCGGAACATGAACGGTTACAGCAGCCACACATTTAAGTGGTACAACACAAAGGGTGAATATTTCTGGGTACAGTATCACTTCAAAACAGAGCAGGGAATCCAGAATCTAACCCGTGACGAAGCCACCGAAATGAAGGGGAAAGACCCCGACCATGCAACTCGCGACCTTCATGAGGCTATTGAAAGAGGTGAATACCCATCCTGGCGGCTGGAGATGCAGATAATGACGCCGGAGGAAGCTGACAAGTACCGGTTTGACCCCTTCGATATCACCAAAGTCTGGTTCCATGCTGATTATCCACCTATCACCATAGGTCGTATGGTACTCAACCGGAATCCCCAAAATTACTTTTCCGAGGTGGAGCAGGCTGCATTTTCTCCCGCGAACTTCGTTCCCGGGATTGCAGCATCGCCCGATAAATTGCTACAGGGGCGGCTCTTCTCCTACCATGACACTCATCTACATCGCCTGGGGCCTAACTATCATTTGTTGCCCATCAACAGACCCAGGGCCACAGAAGTTAATTACTACCAGCGTGACGGTTTCATGAATTTTTCCGACAACGGTGGTGACAGCCCGAATTATTACCCCAACAGCTTTGATGGTCCGGAACCGCAAGCGGATGTTGCTGAGCCCCCGGTTGAAGTATCCGGACAAGCCGCTCGTCAGTCTTATACCCATCCCAATGATGATTTCTTCCAGGCCGGAGAACTCTACCGAAGGGTGATGACCGATGAGGACAGAGAGAACTTGATTGGCAATATTACAACACATCTCTGCAATGCGCAGAAACGGATTCAACTGCGCCAGACTGCTATCTTCTGTAAAGCTGATGCGGAATATGGCCGCCGCGTAGCCGAGGGACTGGGTCTCGACATTAAGGAGGTAGAAAACCTGGCTGAGATGTCTCAGGAAGAACGAGCTAAGGCTACGTCTTAGCTCGAAGATAAAACAGAATAGTGACTTTCCCTGGAAGTATCTACCTAAAATAGGAGAGAATAGGTATGAGATTACCGAGAAGGGGGAGGAGCTGGTAAAATGGCCACCTCAGTTCAGGCTTAGTCTTATAAGGACGTACGATAAAAGGTTATTGGGATAAATAGCTGAAATATGGGAGTAACTAATGGACAAAGATGGAATTATTGCCCTTTTAAATCAGGACCTTGAGGGTGAGCATGGTGCCATCATTCAGTATCTAACACATGCTTATGCTATGGGCGAAGGTGAGATAGCTTGTGAGATTGAGCCACTCGCCAGGGAGGAAATGCGCCACCTGGACTGGCTAGCGGAGACTATCGTAGAACTGGGTGGTGTTCCCAGTTTAGAGCGGGGTAAGATGCGCATGGGTGGCGAGTCAGTAGCCGACTGGATGAGAAACGATGTGCTTCTGGAAGAAGATGGCATAAACCTGTATCGGGAGCACATCAAGATTATAGATGACCCTAAGATAAAGAGGCTATTACAGCGTATCCTGTCTGACGAAGAATCACACCACGGTGATTTCGAGCACTTCGTTAACAAGGCGCAGAAGGAAGGGGCTAAAGATGTGAGGGGTAGTCGTACGGACAAGGTTGTTCAGACTCTCAACTGGGGTATCGAGCATGAGTATACGGTTATTCTGCAATATGTGTTCCAGTCATATATGACCACCAATCCGGAGGCCAAAAAGCAATTGGAAGACCAGGCTGTTAACGAGATGCAGCACCTGGGATGGCTCGCCGAAAAGATAATCGATATCAGCGGCAATCCGAGAATTGAACACACCGAGGTTGATCGGTCAACTAAGACCGGTGATATGCTCCGAGCTGACATCAAGATTGAGCAGGAGGTGGCTAACGCCTATGACCGTGCTGCCAGTGAGACTGAAGACCCTAATTTGAAACAGCTTTTACTTCGTATCAGAGACCATGAAATATACCATACTGAGATTTTCAATGATCTGCTCAAGGTAGAGGAGCAGTAACGAGTAGGAACTAAGCCAGTAAGGAGGCGGATTATGCAGTTCCAGGATATACTGAAAACCGCGGAGTCCGAGGGAAAGGAAAAGCATGTACCGGTCATTGAAATCGGTAAAGGCAAAGGGGAAGGCGGGACTGACATTGTCCGCGTTGTGGTAGGCAAAGAAACGCCCCATCCCAACACGGTGGAGCACCACATCGATTGGGTTGAGCTATTCGGGGTGAAGCAGAACGAACAGGTGATAAACCTCGGTCGAGTTACCTTTGCCCCCATGTACACCAGCCCCAATATCAGGTTTCAGGTGCCGGTGACAGAATTCATGGCTTTCTGTGCCCTTGCCTACTGTAACGTACACGGTGTGTGGGGAAACTGCCTGGAAGTCTGAGCAGATACTGATAATAACCGTCACCTGTAAATATCAAGCTGCTAGTGTGTCACTAATGTACTGGACGAGTACAGCCACTTTATTTCCCAGGGAAATTATGGTAAATTGTTGGGGTTAGGAGTGTAGCTCAGTTGGTAGAGCAGCGGTCTCCAAATTCTAGGCCAGGTATGCTGTTATGTGCCGTTAGATACAAATTAGAACCTTTGTGTCAGTTGCAAAAACCCCGTTTTGAAGCTAAGTGTCTTTTGATGACATCCTGTCCTTTTTAGTTCGTCGCCTTTTTGTCGCCAACTTTTGGTACTTTTTACCAACGGCTTTCAGTCTCGCTACCTAGTCCACGACCGTTTATGTTCGAGGAGTCCGACGGATTGTCTGCTGGTCCCTCGCTGTGGTCTGAAGCCAACAAAACAAGTAGTCTATGAGCCCGTCCCATAAACCCCCACCGTGAGCCTGGACTATCGCCAGTCACAGGCTCAGACGAGTGGTTTGTGGGACAAGCTCCTATGTAATAAGTATTTCACAACGACTCAGGCAGTGGTAGCATCAGCCGCCGAGGAGACGGTCCATTGCACAGTTTGTCAGATTGCTCAATGAGGCAACAATATAGGCTATTGTGACTTGGACTGCACGAAACAGTCTATTGTGGCTCAATACCCTCAGAATTGGGCACCTCTCTATCCATTACTCCAGAATCCCCTCAATAACCAGTTGCGCGATTTCATCATCACTCACTCCCAGTATGTGCTTGAGGGCGTATTCGTTATGCTCACCCAACAGAGGTGCCCGTCTTACATCGGTAACAGCGTCTGACATGGTGAAGGCGGGGCTAACGGCACGATACTCACCCACCTCGGGATGGTCAAGCACTCTGTAGAAACCGCGGGCCTTGAGTTGCGGGTCACGCTCGTACAGGTCCTGGCTGGTCTGAACGACTCCAGCCGCCACTCCTCGCTGCTGGAGAATGTGCGTGACATCTTCCGGGGTGTGCTGTGAGGTCCACCGTTCAACTATCCTGTCGAGTTCATCCTCATTTTGCTTTCGAGCCTCTAGCGAGTCAAAACGCAGGTCCGCAACGAGGTCATCTCTCTCAATGGCTTCACAAAAGGCGCGCCACTCGTCTCCGCCCATCACTGAGATAGCGCACCAGCGGTCTTCCCCGGCGCAGCGGTAGACACCGTAGGGAGCAGCTTCAGGGTGGCGATTTCCCAAGCGACCGGCGATACGTCCGTTGACCAGGTAATCCATGAGCACCGGGGCCATGAAATGCAGGCAGCTTTCAATCTGGCACGCATCCATATACATCCCCTTGCCGGTGCACCGCCGATGGTCCAGAGCGGCAAGCAGGGCCATCTGATTGATGTGCGGCGAGATAAAGTCAGTGTAGTAGCCAAGAAATGAGGGGCCGCGGTCCGGGTATCCGGCCAGTTGGTTGAATCCGGTCAAAGCAGTCAGGTGTTGTCCGTAGCCGCGCAGTGCCATATGTGGACCGTTCTGCCCGAGCATGGCAGAGCTCATCATTATCACACTGGGGTTGATTCTCCTGATCTCGTCGTAGCCAAGTCCCATCCGCTGCATGGCTCCGCCGGCGAAGTTGTCGATGACGATGTCTGCCCAGGCCGCGAATTTCAGGGCCAACTCGATTCCTCGCGGGGTAGCCAGGTTTATGGCGACACTCATTTTGCTGGTGTTCACCGCATTGAAATGTCCGTTCCGGTTGAAATCAGGGACGTTATCCTTGAACGGGGGCACTGAGACACGCTCCACGTCCGGTCGACTCCGCCCCTCGATCTTGATGACCTGAGCTCCCATATCGGCCAGTAGCTTGGTGGTTATTGGCCCGACGTACGCCCAGCAGAAGTCGGCTATCTTGAGTCCTCTGAGTGGCAATCCCTGCTTTGCAGATGAACCGCTCGGTTTTGGCCCAACTTCGGCCGGCTTCCGCTCCAGGAGTGGTTCGATTTCACTGTTGTGTTCACCGATGAAGGGCGCTCTGCCTCTCACCTTGGGCTCGGCCTCTGTTGAGCGGAATACCGGGCCCGGATAGGTCAGCCTGGCACCCAGTTCTCTGTGCTCGATTTCGGTCCAGAAGTTTCGAGCACGCAGATGTTCGTTTGCTGCAATGTCCGAAGCATCTGCAACCGGGTAGAGCATCACGTTATCTCTTATTGCCCGTTCCATAAGCTCCCTCTTGGTGTGGCGTTTCAGGAACCGGATCGTCGGCTCTTCAACATTGACGGCTAGTTGTTCGAGGT
Organism: Dehalococcoidales bacterium; assembly: GCA_016783135.1. Lineage (GTDB taxonomy): Bacteria > Chloroflexota > Dehalococcoidia > Dehalococcoidales > Fen-1064 > DUES01. The sequence goes on from JADHXC010000012.1 coordinate 41,410, forward strand.
ATGCCAGATCTTCATCGGTCGTGACGCCGAGAGTTGTCCAGTCCACCTTGCTCAATATGGTACCGGTGATACCGTCGTCTTCGACCCACCGGACGAAGGGTAGCGTGTACCGTTCGGCGACAGGACCGAACATATACACCCAGATGACGTAGCCATCCTTGCATGGCCAGAAGTACCTGATCCGGATGTCTCTGAGATTGAGCCATTCACCTCGCTTTAGGTTGATACCCAGCATGTCCCATTTTGTGGTCATGTCTAGTCGGGCGACAGATTCCAGGACGGATACATCGACGTGCTGGCCTCGACCCGTTTGCATCCGCTGGTACAAGGCAAGAAGTGCACCCACAGCGGCCTCGCCAGAAGCATGCATATACGGCTGCGGAACGTGCCCAATACTGACAGGCGGACGGTCGGGGTCGCCGAACGGATACATGTAGCCACCCATCGCCCAGAGCACAATGTCCGAACCTCTGTAGTGGCTATAGGGACCAGTGCGACCGAAAGGCGAGACGGAAACCATAATCAGGCCGGGATTTAATTCGCGAAGCTCATCATATCCCAGTCCCAGGTTCTCTAGATAGTCGGCCGGTGTTGATTCGATCAGGAAATCCGCCGTTGTCACAAGCCGACGAAAGAGGTCCCTGCCGGCTTCACTCTCAAGGTCAAGAGTGACGCTCTTTTTGCCAGTGTTGTAGGCAAACCAGTAGAGACTCTTCTCCGGGTCCCGTTCGTCCCTATAGAACGGTCCCTTCAGCCGGTCACGGTCACCACCGGGAGGCTCAAGCTTGATTACTTCTGCGCCAAGGTCCGCAAAGAGCTTCCCGCATAATGTGGCCTGTTCGTCCGTCAGGTCCAGCACCCGGTACGGGCTGAGCATGGCCGAGCGTTTACTGTTCTGTGTCATGGTCTAAACCTGAGAAGGTGTCTTGGTAGTTCCGTTTCCATCTAAGTTCTCCACTTCCGTGGTATTACCGGCATCTCAATGTATGAGGCGAATTCCCCCTCATGATAGACAGTTTGCGTCGCCGGAACACCCTCGGCGTCTTCATTTGGCGGATTGCCAGTGTTCATGTTACGTACCCAGGCGGGGAAGCTGCTGCTGGAGATATCCAACCGGATGCGGTGCCCCTTCCTGAAAAGGTGGCTGGTGACCCCTAGACCAATAAGATACTCGTTGACCTCTCCAGGTGTAACCAGCTCCGCCTTCTCCTGGTAGATGCTCTTGCGAAAGCGGGCTCGCATGACGCCGTGGGCCATGTTGTAGGCACGGCCATCGGGGAAAACATCGATAAGCTGGGCGGTGAAGTCGGTATCCCTGGCAGAGGTTGCCGCGAAGAGGTGCAGCTTTATCTCTCCGGTCACCTCAACATCATCCCTAAGCTCTGGGGACGTGTAGCAGAGGACATCGCTGCGCCTCTCGACATGAACCTGATCCCTGGGGCCGGGTATTACGGCAAAATAGATATGGCGGCCGCCGGTGGTCGGTACCGGGTTCATGGGGTCGTACACATAGTTATCGGGTGATTCATCAGCGGGCTCGCCCCGGCTGAGTACTCCATCGCCATTGGTAGTATTGGCATGGCCCTTGCTGTGCAGGAAGAACCGCTGCTGCTCCGTTCCGGGCAGCGGCCATTCCTCGGCGGTATGCCATCTGTTTTCTCCCATGGTGAAGTAGAGGAGGGCGGGTAGCTCGATGTCCTTGCCCCTAAGGTACTTGTCGAAGAAGGCTAGGTGGTGTGAGTAACCGGGCGAACCAGGCCCGATGTTGAACCCGACGAAGGAATGGAAACCGAAGTCCATCTCACCTAGGTAGGTATCGCTCTGGGCGCCATGCTTCCAGGGCCCCATGAAAATGTGCTGATGCTGGCGGGCAAACTCCGAGCCACCCTTGTCTCTCATGCCACTGAAGTTCTTGAAGGTGCTCCACGTGGAGATGTCGAACCAGCCGCAAACGTTCAGGACGGGCACCTTGACCTGTGAGTAGTCCCAATAGAGATTGTCTCCGAGGTCGGTTGGCGGGTTAAAGTTCAGGACTATGCCATTCCATATTTCCCGTATACCATTGAAGTCAAAATATGGGTTATCTTTCAGAGGCAGGGAATTGAGCATCTCCGTCCCATCGTCAAAGCCCCTGGCTATCATCTGACGCATTTTACTGACGTCTTCGCCCTCTTTTTCCAGCTTGTCGGCAATATCTGACCCTACCTGTAGCGTCCAGTAGGCGAGGAAAGCAAGGTAGGGCGGTCCACCCATAAGAGCCTGTTCAAAGACCGGACCGCACGGGCCAACATCCGGGGCGATAGCCTTCAGGTGTGGTGGGTTGGTCATGGCAGTGGGCCATTGCAGGCTACCTTCGTAGGATGTACCAATCATGCCCACGTTGCCATCGCACCAGGGCTGGCTTGCCAGCCATTCAATGGTGTCATAGGCATCCTGAGCGCCTATGGTGACGTGCTCGCCAAGATAGTACTCGCCGTCGGAAGCGAATCTGCCTCTGATATCCTGAATGACACGGATATATCCGGCAAAAACGGTGTCTATCGGGTTCATGAAGGTGTTGTCTTTACGCAATATCTTGTCGTATGGAGTGCGGGTTAAAATGACGGGGTGTTTCCCATTATCATCAGGGCGATGAATGTCCGCCCGTAGTATGGTGCCGTCCCGCATCTCCATGGGAACATTCCGGTCGATTCGAATCGAGTTTATCATGATTTCTCCTATTAGATACCCACGGGCAAAGCCCGTGGAACTCTGCCCATCGGGTTATCTGAAGAATAGGCGTGTGTCATAAGACTACTCAATACGCTCCACAATCCTGAACTCCACCTCCTGGGCAATTGGGATGAGAGAGACGGTATCTGGTGGCGGCCCGAGTTCTTCCTCCGCGGTGTACCACGAGTACAGGTATACAAATGCCCTCGGGCACTCGCTTCTGAACCAAAGCATGTCGAAGTGCAGGTCATACTCACCAAGACCGGCGCAGCCTTGCCCCAGTACTGCGCTCGCGGCGATGGCAGGATAGGTCACTTCTATCTTGGGTAACACCGACTCAACATCCTGCCTCCTGGCTGCCTCCTCAATGTAAGGCTTCATAGTCGTCTCGATCCCTCGTGAGTCGTAGAGAGTGTCTAAGGCCCTGTCCTGCTCCTCGATACTCTCGATCACTCTGATGAAGAAGTACAGCATCTGGTACGGTTCCTGGGAGAGAAACACCTCGACCTCGCTGGCGTCCGGCCCGAGTCCCACGTCGTCCTTCGAGAGCTGGAGGCGCCATGCTTCAATATGTGCAAATCGGTTGGGCAGGTAGTCGGACAGGTTCAGAATGTCAGGAGCATCGTCAAGGGTGATGCTCTTCTCCTGCAGCCCTGCGCATCCACTGCCCGCCGCCACCAGCAGGGATAGGGCCACTAGAAACAACGGCAGGAGATGGCACCGCGCCATGCGGCGCAGGTCTCCGTGGATCTGTTCCTGCAGGCAGTATTGCCCGTACCGCACCGTTTTCTGCCACGGGAACACCGTCATCGGATCACCATTTCCTTGGCTCGATTACCCGTGGGGGTAGTAGTCCCTGGCGGTGTCGACCATCGCCTTGAGGTTATCGAACTTGGCATCTATCGGGACGCCGCAACCAACACCCAGGATGAAACCGCCTCCCGCGCCTACGGCATCAATCAACTTTCTGCAGTACTCGGCAACTTCATCGGGTGTGCCAAGTGAGAGCAAGGCCGGAGGTACATCACCCATGATGCAGGCGTGGTTCCTCAGTATCTCCTTTGCTTTGAAAATATCAGTCTTGCTGTCAAGCTGAATAAAGAATTTGCCCTTCGGCAGTTCTAAGAGGTAGGGCATATTGGTGGTCCAGTCCTGGTCAAAATGAAGGATTGGTGTGATGCCCTCGGCAACCAGACCTTCTACTATCTTTTTCATATAAGGGAACTCGAAGCGTTCGAATACCTTGAGCGGGAAGTAGAAGGCTCCTCCACGCTCCATGATAAGTGTACATGTTGGGATGCCCCAGGGGTCCTGCAAGCCAGCCATCTTGCCACCTTCGATAGCGAGCTTCGTAAGGTCATCAACCATCGCGTCCATGACAGCCTGCACCTTGTCCGGCATACGGTGGATGTCAAGGGTGAATTTGGTCATACTGCGACTGCAGGACAGCATCATCAGGGGTGGATATACATCACCACCCCCAAGGATCGGGAAGCCCCTGTCTGGAAAGTAGCTCTGCCCCTCCTTCAGCGCTTCCATTTCTCTGTTAGCACGAGCCTTGATTCGGGAATGATAGACTTCCGGGTCCCATCCCCGAAATCGCGGATAAAAGTCTTTCATGAACTCAATCCAGCCGACCTCAATGATGCGGTCGTATTCTTTTTCGCTAAAGACTTCAGCCTCCTCCCACTGGATGACCTCGTCCTCCCCGATATCCTTGCCCGGCACCTTGATAATCATTGGTGCTTCCACCAAGTCGCGGTGCTCGGTAGTGGCGCCGCCAGCAGCAACGATATCCCAGCCACCGAGCTCCTCAAAGACCTCTCTCATAGCCCGGGTTCCAAGACTGCGGTCCCGGAAATGCTGCCCCTGGGTGATCCCCTTGTAGCGGCAGGGGAACTTGTAGTCCATCGCCAGCGCAACCGGCGTTCTGTCACTCTCCTCTAGGCGGATGGCCGCCTTTACCCTGGACATCCTGGTTTTCAGATTGTCTTCCATGATTGCCTCCGTAGCGCGATGCGCCGCGTAAGTGGTGGTCTGATTTCTATATCGCAGGCCATTGGCGGTCTGCTTCTCAAATGTACGAAGCTATCCCATGCAGAAAATGGCACCGTCAAGACCATGGAAAGGGCATCACCTCACCATGCACTGCCGCAGTCCGGACACAAGGCTCTCAGCAGGAAGCGGGTGCGATATGATAACAAGAACGGCGTCCATCCAACGGCCTGAGGGCATTGGCGTGATATCGTAGCCTGCGGGAGACCACTGGACCTCGAAGAAGCCCGTTTCACCTTCAAGAAGCACGAATCCCTTCACCCGCAGGACTTCTTCCGGAAGGGCCGACAGCCAGCTTTCGAATGAATGCCGGTCCAAGCGTCCTTTGGGCCTGAGGGCAAGGCTGGTGTACTCATCATCTGTGCACACCTCTTCAGGCTGGGTGGCAAAGCAGGCCGTCGTTCCCTGAGTAATCTGCTCCAGGTCAATATCGCAATGGACCGCTCCGACTATTCTGGCAACCGGGTTGATTGAGCGTATTCCTTGCTCTACCTCCTCTATATTACCAGTGACCAGGTCATACTTGTTTGCCACTACAACGTCTGCGGTCATCAGTTGCCGCTCGATAAGGTGCCGGTCATGGTTGTCCTCTGGTTTCCTGCTGGCGTCGTATACCACCACTACTCCGGTGATGGTTGCACCCTCTTGTCCGGCTATCGGGACTACGGCCTGCAATACACCCGAGGGATCGGCCACGCCGGTGCTCTCGATGAAGATTGGCCGGTCGGGAGCCGTCTGTAGCATACTCGTGACGGCATCCGAGAGCTCATCTTTGCTGGAGCAGCAGATACAGCCGCTGATGACCGCCATGATACGTAACCTCTCGTCGGCGATAACCTGGCTATCAACGTCAAAGTCGCCGAACTCGCTCATGATGACCTGCGGCTGTATCCCACGGTCAAACTCCCTTGTAAGCAAGCGCTTGAGGAGAGTGGTCTTGCCACTCCCGAGAAACCCTCCGATAATCGTAATACGTGGCCCGCCGCCTGGCAAAGTCCCCCCCTTCATTCTAACCCCCCTCTCCTTGGTATTACGGGATGTACTACTTTGCGTACGGGTAGTAGTTATTGGCCGTATCTATCATCGCCTTGAAGTTCTCATCTTTTGTATCCGGGGGTACGGCGCAGCCGTTACTCAGGATGAGGCCCGTGTCCTTCCCCACCACATCAATAAGCTTGCGGCAGTAGGAGACCATGTCGTCCACCGTGCCGTGGGATGAGATGGCGGGAGGTACATCACCCATGATGCTGCAGTGGCCTTCCAGGATTTCGCGGGCTTTGAAGATGTCGGTGGCGCTGTCCAGTTCACAGATAATCTTTTTCGCCGGCAACTCGCGGAGGTAGGGGAGGTTAAGCGTCCAGTCGGTATCGAAATGCAGCGTGACCACATAGCCGGCCTCTATCCAGGCCAGACACATCTTCTTGATGTACGGCCAGACGAAGCGCTCGAATATCTTGAGGTTGTAGTACTGGCCCGACCCACGTTCGCAGGCCATCATGATCCCGGGCAGGCCAGTCCTGGAAGGACCACCGGCTGCCTCCATTGCCTTGAGGGCGTCCTCGGTGATGTCGTCCACCATGGCATTCAGGGCCGCTTCTACCTTGTCGGGGATACGGTAAACGTCAAGGGTGAACTGCTGCAGGGTGCGCATAAGTGACAGGGCCATCTGAGGGTCTATCAGCAGGTCTCCACCGATGACGGCTACCTTGCGCTCCTGCCATCGGCGGACCCGGTCCAGGTATCGGTCTGTCAGGAACTTGGAGATGTCGGCCTTGTCCTGGTCGGTACGGGTGTCAACGCCCTGTTCCTGACTGCTCTTGGCCAGGAAGTCTCTCCATCCAAGCTGAATGATGTCGTCGTAGTCCTCTGCCGCCAGCAGTACTTCCTCGGCGTACTGGGGGGAGGAAGTGGCCTGTATCCTGCTGCTCTGGCCGGGGTAGTTGTAGCCGGACTGGGTTTCCGGTCGCTGCAGGGCGTTGCGCCCCCGGTAGAACGATAATGAGTCAGCCGCCACCGGAATGGCGTGGCCCGCCAGGGTGGCCCCGTCCCAGCCGCCTACCTCATCAAACAGGTCCAGGGTGGACTGGAAACCTTCGTCGTTTTTGGTGGGGTCATAGGCATCGGCTGTGGTCTTACCCTCATGGACCATTGCGTACTCGGCATTGATATGTGGTGCTACCGGAACGCGGTCATACGGTTCCAGGTTGATGGCCGCCAGCACTCGTTCTTCGGGCGTCATGCTTTCTTTGATCAACTGAGAGCCTCCTTGGCAGGTTCTTGTTCTCTTGGATACGCTCGGCGCGGTAGACGTGTCAACCGTACGGGTAGTAGTTCTTGGCGGTGTCTATCATCGCCTTGAAGTTCTCGTACTTGCAGTCGGATGATACGGTGCAGCCCGAGCTCAGGATGAAGCCCGTACCCTTGCCAACTACGTCGATAAGCTTCTGGCAGTATTCCTCCATCTCCTGGGGAGTACCCAAAGCCTGAAGGCCGGCGGGCACATCTCCGGCAATGCACATGTGGTCGCCGAGTATCTCCTTGGCCTTGAAAATGTCGGTCTTGCTGTCCAGCTCGCAGATGCACATTTTGGCAGGGAGGTCCCGCAGGTAGGGGAGATTCAGGATCCAATCCTGGTCAAAGTGCAAGGTGGTGAGAATCCCCTCGGCGGCAAAGGCCTCGACCATCTTCTTGATGTAGGGGAACTCGAAGCGCTCAAATACCTTGAGTGGGAAGTAGAAGTTGCCGCCCCTTTCCAGCACCAGCATTATGCCCGGTATTCCGGTGAGCTTGGTTACCTCGATGGCGCTCTGGGTGATGTCATCCACCATGGCGTCCATCACCGCCTGAACCTTGTCCGGGATGCGGTGAATGTCCAGGGCGAAGGCCGTCATCGAGCGAGACGTCGAGAGCGTCATCAGCGGCGACGATACCGCCGCCCCGATGAGTGTCGGCAGCCCCCTCTCCTCCCACGTCTCTATTTCCTTGCGGTACTGGGCAAGCTGTCTCTCCGCCCAGGCGATGGATTTCTCCAGCGGGAAGGAGCTAAGCCGCTGCCGAACGCTCTCTACCCAGCCCCACCAGCCCAGCCTGATAATCTCGTCGTAGTCCTCGTGGGTCATGGACTCGGTCTCGATATACTGGGGTGGTGAATCGACTGACAGGTCGCTTTTCCCGGGGTAAACCATGAGGCCAGTGCGCCCAGCGGCCGGATGCTTGGGGTTGGGCGACTGGCTATACCCCGGCAGCAAGAAGCCGTCCCAGCCTCCCACCTCATCGAAAAGCTCAACCATTGCTGGCCAACCTTTGCCGCGGTAGTCCCCAAACGCCTCGGCCAGCGTCATTCCCTTGTGGCGTGCGGGAAACATGACATCCAGCAACGGGGCGGCCGGGATGCGGTCGTAAGGTTCCAGTTTGACAGCGGCCCAGACTCTTTCGCGGGGTGTCATGGTCTCCTTGATCATAGTCTAGGCCTCCTGGGCGAAGCGGCGGCAGATTTCCACACCCTCCATGGCATCGTCGGTGAAGGCATCGGCGCCGGTATGACGCTGTACCAACTCGGTAACGATGCCGCCGCCTATCACAACCTTGACCTTGTCACGCAGGCCGGCCTCTTTGACGGCCTCGATGGTCTCCTTCATGGAGTCGAAGGAGGGAGTGAGTAAACCGGACATACCCAGGATGG
>JADHXC010000048.1 GCA_016783135.1 Dehalococcoidales bacterium
CCACTACACACCACTGGATGAGCTGCCGGCAAGCAGCCAGTTGCTCTACGGATATAATCCGGCAGAAGCCAAAGCGCTGCTGGCCGAGGCCGGCTACCCCAACGGCTTCGCCACCGACGTCCAGGTCTCGGCTTCCAACCCGCGCGGCATCGAGGTAATGGCCCTGGTCCAGAGTTGGCTTGCCGATGTCGGCATCGACATGACGATAGACGTGGTGGAATCCACCACCTTCGGTAACCAGCTGTGGGTGAGGTCCTTCCCCGGAATGAGCTACATCTCCTGGGGCAACAACGGTATCGATGATGCCTTCGGCTGGGCTCACGGCGGATGGGTCTCCAGTGACGGGACACGTTCAGTCTACGCCTTCGCTAACGTCGTCGACGACTACGCCCAGGCGAAATACGAAGAGCTCGTAGAGACGGTAGACCCGGCAGAGCAGTCGGAGATTCGCCGTCTGCAGTGCCTCTACGAGATAGACCAATGCTGGGAGATTCCGATACCGACACCAGCCTGGTTCCTCTTCTGGGCGCCCTGGCTCAAGGGCTATGTCGGTGAGGTAAGCGTCGGGCCTGACCCAGGCGAGAACACTGGCGTACTCAGATACGTCTGGGTGGACCAGGACCTTAAGTACGAGATAGCCGGAACCAGAAACTAGTACCGAACAGGGCACCGTTCCACACGCCAGGACAAACGGACTGGGGGTATGCGAGCATACCCCCAGTCTTCATTTTACGTAGCCGGTCACCGTTACCTGGCCACTTCTGTTTTCTCAGTCTGGTACTTCTGCCATATCAGTCTGAACACCGCGAGTGACCCGGATATCACGGTCTGTGGACATCACCGGTGAATGTTGAGAATCTCTATGCAACAATAGTAACCACACTGCAAGTGTTCCGGTTACACCAATGGTGCTCACATAACAGTGTTTCCGACACCCTACCAGTACGATAGGCGTCTCAACTGAAGCTGGTGGGGCAGACTGTCCGAGCTACGATAGATTCGAGACCTCGTTTGTTGTTCTGGCCTCAGACAGGTGTTCCGGCATACACCTCGTTGGTGAGGATGGTATGTAGAACCAGGAAAAAGACTTTTCTTGGGCTTAGCTTACTACCCTGGCTGGTTTCTGGGGGGAGAAGCCAACCTAATTCCCGGAGTTTATCCTTATCCTGGGCCTTCTTAGCAGGGTTGGCCCTGACCCTTGTCTTTATCCTGGTCTTGCTTATCAGGTTGGCCCTGACCCTTGTCTTTATCCTGGTCTTGCTTATCAGGTTGGCCCTGACCCTTGTCTTTATCCTGGTCTTGCTTATCAGGTTGGCCCTGACCCGCGTTATTAGCCTGGTCCTGCTTATCAGGTTGGCCCTGACCCTTGTCTTTATCCTGGTCCTGTTTATCAGATTGGGCCAGAACCTTGTTATTATCCTGGGCTTGCTTATCAGGTGGTTGGCCCTGACCCTTGTTTTCATCCTGGTCCTGCTTATCAGGTTGGCCCTGACCCGCGTTATTAGCCTGGTCCTGCTTATCAGGTTGGCCCTGACCCGCGTTATTAGCCTGGTCCTGCTTATCAGGTTGGCCCTGACCCGCGTTATTAGCCTGATCCTGCTTATCAGGTTGGCTCTGGTTATCACCTTTATCCCGGGTCTGTTCGTCAACTCGCTTGAAGAATTCATCCAGAAAGTCGTAGATATCTTCGTCAACATCTTCGTCAGGTATCCTCTTATCTTTGGTCGGTTCACCATCCTGACCCTGGTCTTTGCCTTCATCCTGGGCCTGTCCATCAGACTTGCTAGTACGTTGCTCCTGGATACCTTCACTTCCCTGGTCCTGTTCCAGGTCTTGAGTGGACCCGTTGTCCTGGTCCTGACCGGGTGACTCTGATTGTATTCGACTTTCTTTAGCCGCTTCAGGCTCTACTATTTTTTCCGGTGCCTTGTCCCCAAGCGGCTCGATTCCGACTACTTCACCGCCGGAAATCAGGTTGTCCTCGATTTTCAGATTGAAGCGTATGAGCCATCCACCCTCGCCGTCTGCTTCGAGAGCACCGCTATGCTCAAAGACCAGCTTACCATCAGCTTGAGCCTCAATACTGAAATTCGCCGTTCCATCAGAGAGATACCGTAGAGCGACAATGTATTCACCGCCTATCGGATCAGGTACGGTTATATGCTGGGTGCCTTCGGCCGGTATTGAAGACAGGGAGCCGGCAATCTGGTTGAACGACAGACCGGTTAGCAGAGTCCCTGTACTTGAGCCGGTGGGGTCGCGTAACGAAGCTACCGCTGGCATGGTCGCTCTAACTACGAGCTCATTCCGGATGGCAGGCACTGTCTCTGGCTGCGATGGAGGGCTTCCCGCCTGCACCGCGGTCTTCTGATTGGGTGGCAGGTATACTTCTTCACCCTGTGCAACCACACTAACCAGTCCCGAAGTTGTCGCAACCTCTGTCGAGCCATCTTCATCAACACTGGTAGAAAACAGGGTCCCTCGCACTACGGCTGTTGCCGATGGTGTTTCAATCTCATAATGGGAACCTGTACCTGCCATTTTCACCACACGACTCCATGTCCTGCCCAGCCATTGCTTCAGGGTAATCCTGATAGATTCATCCTGAGCACGCTCGACTTGCTGAATCTGTATGTCGGTCTCAGATTCAAGTTTGATGGTGCTACCCTCAAAGAAAGTAAGCAACGCACCGGAATTTATAGCCGTCCTTACGCGGTCGCCCTCGGTCAGGGTCATGCCGTCAGCACCCTGTTGCCAACTTGTCTCCTCTGGAGCCTGTATCTCGACACTACCGCTCAATACACTCAGGGTACACTGAGATGCCAGGGATGGGGCTGCCCACATGAGACGTAGCCCACCGATGGCAGCACCAAGGACGAGGGATACGGTCAATGCTACTGGAATTACAGTCCTCTTCATTCCTGTTAAACCTGTTAAAGCCTGCCGTAACCATTGATATCCGAGACCGAAAATGTCGAGCGGTGATGTACCTTGCTGGCGTCTCGCTGCCTGGGATTGTATAGCCTCCCTGCGAATTCGTGCCAGCAGACGTGCACCGGACATGAGCCTGAATGCTTCCGGGGTTACTATCCCGGGAGCGGCAGAAACAGACGATGCCGTATATAGCAGCGGCTCAATCTCCGAACGCACACCAGGGTAATCAGCCAGGCAGGTCTCAACCGTCTCTCCGCTGACTATTCTCTTGATGCACTCGTCCAGTATCTCTGCCAGTTCCCTCGTCATTCCCGGGTTTACCTCTACTCAGTTACTGCTGCACCCTTCCGGGCAGTTTTACGGGGTATCCCGTAATATGGTGCTTTATTATTAATACAATCGACCTGCGTAATCTGTTACACTTACCTTCATTATCTCGACTCTCCTGGTCCTGGAGGCGGGTAACGTATGGGTTCTGGGCTAGTCTTGTTTCTTGTCTTGCAGCGATAGGGAAGGACAACGTTATGTGCGGCCATGTCCTCGTTGGAGTACGAACCGGTCAAGGTATGTAATTGACAACCGGGTGACCCTGATGAGGTTTCCCTGTAGTTGGTGCAGCCGGAGCCAGTTCCGGCACGAGCATATCCGCATGTGCCACAGTTATCAAAGCACCCAGGTCACTGGCAGCTTCCTCAATTTCCTCGCCTATTTCTTTCTCCATTGCCGGGTCCATATGTACTACTATTGTTCTTGGGATGTATCCCTTGAGCCGGCGGAATCCAGCGAGCACATGGTGAAGACCGGACGGAGTGAGATGACCGGTATCGGCGGCAAGGGGCGAATATCTGTCAGAGAAGGTTACCTCAGTGACAAGTATTTGCGGGCACAAGTCACGCAAGCAGTCTATTAAAAATGGACCGGTGTCACCAGTGTAGAATACGGCGTTACCTCTGGAATCACTGACCTGATAGCCAACGGCAGTCACTGAGTGGTTAACAGGAATAGCTATGACTTCGTACCCGCAAATAACCTCCGGTTCATACGGTCTCATTGTCTTGAATTGGAGCGTAGGGCATCCCCTGGGCAGGTCTTGAAATCGGGGATAGATTTCTCCGTTGAGCAAATGAGCTTCAATCATGTTGCGAACTTCAATAGTGGAGTAGACCGTAATTCTGGCACGTTCACGATAAAGGTTCAGTGCAATGGCGGGAATATCCCTGATGTGGTCAAAATGTGCATGTGTGAGGAGGACAGCTTCGAGCCTTTTCTGGGCTGAAATGGTAAGACATGAGGTCAGACTGCCTGCATCAATTGACAGGACATCACCAATAAGTAAAGAAGTGCACTTGGTAGTTATCGTCTCCCGGTTGTGTGCACCCAGAACACGAAGTTTCATCAGATTCTTATCTCCCTCCGCCAACACTCCAGGACATCGGAGTTATGGGTTGTTTTTTACCGCTCGCTATTACGCAGCAGGTCTGCTACGTTTGACCGGGTTCAGTGGCAGTTCTACCGTGAAAGTAGCACCACCCATATCGTTGTTCTCAACTCGTATCAGGCCATTGTGGTCGGTCACAATAGCCTGACAGGTGCTTAAGCCAAGGCCAGTACCTTTCCCTACCGCCTTGGTGGTGAAGAACGGATTGAACACTTGTGGTAGCTTCTCTTCTGATATGCCGGTGCCATCGTCAGCAACTGACGCCTCTGCCCATTTGCCACGTATGCTTGAAGCAACTGTGATGTTCCCGCCATTCGCCCTTCCCGCTTCTCTGATGGCATCCTCTGCATTCAGCAGGAGGTTCACGAAAACCTGAGTCAGCTGTGACGAGTCCCCTCTTACATAGAGCGGGCCAGATACTAAATCTTTGCACGCCGTGATGCTATGCGCGCCCCTTGTGTATAATCGCATGTTTATAACTCTGTTCAACACCTTGTGCAAGTCGAGACGGCGTAGCCGGGGACTTGACTGGTGGCTGTAGGTCAGGAGGGACCTCATTATCCTCATGGCACGTCTGGCCTCATCACGTACAACCCTCAAATCCCGATTCTGCCACGATGGTATTCCCTCCGATAGCATCAAATCACAGTGAAGTAGAATACTGCTTAGCGGGTTACTTATCTCGTGGGCGATACCAGCCGTCATTTCCCCGAGTGAAGCCATGAGCTGCGAGTGCCGCAGTTGTTCCTGTATCTTTATCCGGTTCTCATACTCGTCAATTGCGGATTTGTGCAGCTTTAGATTCTCAATAGCCATGGCTGCAGTTGATGCTACCGACAGCAGTGTCTCCAAATTTTGCACGGAGAAATCGGTCCCATCTTTTTTATTGAGCACCTCCAGGACCCCTATCACCTTCCTTTGTACTATCATCGGAGCACACATTATAGACCTGGTGACAAACCCCGTGGCGTTGTCAACCTGCTGATTGAAACGTTCGTCCTGGCCAACGTCGTTGACTATCAACGGCTTGCCGTTTCGGGCAACCCAACCGGCAATGCCCGATTGTGTGCTAATACGCAAGTGCCTCAGGGTGCTTTTAGCCCCACCTAATACAACATCGAAGACTAGCTCGTTCCCGCTGTCGTCAAGAAGGAGCACAGAAGAAGCAGATGCTTCAAGCGCGTGCTGAGTCATCTTGACAATCTGTTCAGCTAGCTTAGAAAGGTTCGATACCGAACCAACCTTCTCGCCAATCTTGTGGAGAAGGTCCAGTCTCGTCTCTAATTGGTACTCACCGGGTCTGGTCAAGAGCTTCGTATCATCGTATTTCGTTGCATTGACCATCATCTTTCCCTCCTCATGGGATGAAGTGAGACTTGTTGAGTCAGCGGCTTAGCACGCCTGAACTGCTGGCTCAACATCCATATGTCCGGGTGCTGGACGGGTACTGTTTCCGGTTTTCCAGCCCCTGTTAATCTTCACAGTGGACTCTCGAAGAACAACTCACACCCAGCCTGCATATTCTGATTCAGTTCTACTCAACTGCTGGCGAAGCCTGGACAGGGCCCTCATCTGTAATACCCTTACGGCTCCCTCTTTCTTGTTCATAATTTCGCCGATCTCACGGTTATCCAGACCTTCGATAAACTTCAGTATAATTACCTGTTTCTGGTTCGAAGGCAAACGTCCTGTCGCATCCAGTAGTGCTTCCCGACTGAACCTGGCTGCAACTTGCTTCTCAGGGCCGTCCGCCTCGACGAGTGTCTCTGTCTCTAGTGACACGCTTTTTTGCGTTTTCTTAAGCACGTTGACTGTGTGATTATGAGCAATGCGGTAGAGCCACGGCACAAATGTCTGACCCCTTCCTTTGCAGGATTCAATTGCCTTCCACGCCTTGATAAACACGTCCTCGGTGACATCCTCAGCCGTCATCATGTCCCTGACATGATAGAGAACATATCTGTATATCGGATTAAGGCATACCTCGTAGATTTCACCGAAGGCTGCAAGATCACCAGCCGCCGCTTTCTCCACCAGTCCGGAAATGTCAGGTAGCTTACGCGCAGCGGGTGTGGCGGTTACCCGTACCTCGTTAATATCAATTACCTTGATTACCATTACCTTCTCCGTATGCTATCCGGCTGCCACCAGAACCTGGCTGTTCTGGTTTTCATCCCTCAGGTCATAGCAATCGACTACCCTGTAGGCGTAGACGGGTTCACGTTTCCCTCGCACGGTAAGTGGTGGCAACGACTCTGTAACAATGCTACCTTTCACAAGGTCATAGCTATTGCTGCCAATCCATATCTCGCCGCCCGGCACAATATCGGTTAGCCTGGCAGCTATGTTCACGGCATCACCAATCACGGAATATTCCAGTCGATTTACTGACCCCATGTTACCTGCCACTACTTTCCCCGTATTGATACCGATACCAAAGTCCATCTTTGGCAGTCCGGGTTCGCGTTCCTGCAACTCCCTGATGTCACGCAGGGCACAGATAGCCGTTCTTACAGCCAGTATCGCATGGTCTTCGAGCTCTATCGGAGCATTCCAGACGGCCATGATGCTATCGCCGCCCAGCTTGTTTACTATACCGTCATGTTTGAGAGTAGCCTCAATAATCACCGACAGATAACGGTTCAGCGTCTTAACCAGTTCTACCACCGGTGTCCTCTCGGTGATACCGGTGAAGCCACGAACATCGGCAAAGAGTACGGTAATCTCGCGCTCCTCGCCACCGAGCTTCAGTTCACCCTCCCTTAATGCTGTCAGAACGTTATCTACTACCGGGGCGGAGATATAGCGACCGAAGGTCTTCGCCATCTCTGTTTTCTCACGCCTTTCAACGACGATATTATAAAGATTCACACCTACAAACGTGCCCAGAATAGTCAGTGGCGGGTACAGTGTGTTCATGACGGCACCCTTGTCAAATAACGCAAAAGCAAACAGGTAGTACCCAATGCCGAATAACACACATCCAACGGTAGACCATACCGTCCTGAACCTCAGGACCATAAGGCCGCAAAGAAGGGCCAATACCATAATCGACGCAGCGGTAGCAGTGGCAGGAACCGGCCTCAGGAAATTGGCAGTCAGGATAGTATCGACCGCAGTAGCATGTATCTCCACGCCGCTCATTCTTCGCCCTGCGGGTGTCCAGAATGTATCGCCAAGTCCGACTGCCGTGGCACCAATCATCACGATCTTATCCTGAAATATTTCTGGCTCAACATTGCCGGTAAGCACATCAATATAGGAGACAGTCTTAAAGCTCATCGGGGCAATTGAGTCACAGGTATAGTTAATCAGCATGTTACCGGAACTATCGAGCGGAATCGACCGACCTGCGAAAGTCAGCACGTCGTTCTCGATAGCAGATTCGATGACCCGGGACCGGCGAAGGTAGCTGGCCACAACAGTTAACGATAGCGCCGGGGTGGGGTCGGTCTCTCCGGATATTGTAATAGGCAGTCTTCGCACAATCCCATCTTCGTCGGGAATAATGTTGGCATGCCCAACGGCAACGGCACTCTCTTGAAGAGTCCGTATCGGATTCACGATATCCTGAAATGAAACTATCGTCCCCGTGGCCGTTAACTTGTTGGTGGTGGAGGCATAGGCAAGCGGTATGACTACGTTTCCAGCACTACGAATAGACGCTGCAAGCACTTCATCATCAGGTGTCGGCTCGGAGAAGAGAACATCAAAGGCTATCACCCTGGCACCGGCGCTGTGGAGTACATCCGCCACCTCTGCGTGATAGGACCGTGACCACGAAGAGTAGTGCCCAAGCTGACCCAGACTTTTATCATCAATAGCAACGATGACAATCTCGTCCGGTTGTCCTGGTGACTGCAGGTATGCCGACCCAAACAGGAGGTCGCCGCTCTTTAATTGGGTCCCGTAGAGCAGATTGAACTGAGACATCAAACCGAGTGCCGCGCCAATAGCAAGAGCGACGATGATGCCCCGTGAATAGCGGCCTCGTTTTGACAACCAGCGGACGCGCGGCTTATGTCTGAACACTAAAGCGCCTCACTCCGTCCATGACTACGGATATTTTCTCCCCGTACAATCCTAGTACAGGGATACTAAAGAAGTCCTGAAGTTTACGCAGGCCATCTAAAGATTATCTAAACGTTATCGTTGACACATGGGAGTTTATGCAGCGGGTGCCGCCGGGGACGTCCTACCGTATAAACAGGACGTTGGAAAAGCCATGATGATGGTTGAATTTCGTATAAACCTTGAGAGCGGAGGCGGACAAGCTATGTTTTGATTTCTGCCGTAGCGAACAAGGACGCAAGCCCCCCAAGGGCGCGCCTGGATGGGTAAACTAGAAAGGTCACTGAAATAATTCATGAAGGGTATTGACATTACCAGACCAGGGTCCCATAATTACTATGAACATAGGGTATGTAGGGGGTTGACAAAATGCCAGATACAGCAAAAAAGACAAGGTACTTTCTGGATATTGAGCCGGAGCTACGCAACCGGGTTAAGGCCTTTGCCGCTTTGAAGGGAAAGACAATGAAAGATTGGCTTACTGAAGCCATAATCGCCAAGTTAGAGGATGAGATTGACGCCTCCGATGGGCTAGCGTCCTTAGCGGATGCTGAAGGCACGATGTCTTTAGAGGCTTACTTTGAATCACGGCAAGGTGAATCTAAGCAGGCCGAGTAATGTATAAGGTTGAAGTAAGACGCCGGGTACAACGAGCATTAGATAAACTGCCCAAGACTGATTTTCAAGCGGTAGTTCAAGCTATCAAAGACTTAGCGCAGACACCGAGGCCAAGAGGCATTGAAAAGGTTAAGAGTACGGGCTTGTGGCGGATACGGCAAGGTGACTATCGGATAGTCTACGCTATTGATGATAAGGAAAGTCTTGTTATCATCGTTCGTGTCGGGCATCGGCGGGAGATATACAGGTCGCTCTAATGTAGATGCCCAACCTGTAATTCATTTTACTGGAATAGGCCGAAGTGGAAGGGGGTGAAGAACTGATGGATACAGCCAATATAGTGGGTAGTGCCTCACTGATCATTGCCGCATGGACAGTGATAGTTGGTATTAATGCATGGCGCCGTGAGTATGTTGGCAAGAGAAATGTCGAGTTTGCCGAAGAAGTGCTCGTACTGTTCTACGAAGCGCGCGATGCAATTCGCTTTATGCGGAATCCTGGCGGATATGTCGGAGAAGGAAGCACACGAAAAGCAGGTCCGAATGAGTCACCTGAGGAGAAGGACATCAGAGACAAAGCCTATGTTGTTTTTGAGAGATACAATGAACGTAAAGAGCTATTCAATAAGCTCTATTCCATGCGATATCATTACATAGCTCGATTTGGGAATACCGCGACCAATCCTTTTGATGACCTTCAAAAATTAGTGAACGAAATCTTTATTTCTGCTCGAATGTTGACTCACTATTGGATGGACCAAGGACATCGTAAGTGGAAAAATGATGCTGAATTTAGACGTCATCTAGCTGAAATGCATAAATATGAAGCTGTTTTCTGGGAAATGACTCCAGACAGAGACCAAATCACGCCGAAAGTTGATGCAGTGATTTCTGAAATTGAAGCTAAGTTTGCCAGAATCATATCTCCAAGTTGGTTTGAAAGAATCAAACAATGGTTCATTTAGCCTTGGGCTGCATGATATTTGAAGGGGGCCTTGAATGAAGACTGCCATATACTGCCGAGTCTCAACAGAGGGTCAGGAACAGGACGGTACAAGTCTACATACGCAGTTCTAGGCTTGTCTGCACTTGAAAATAAAGGCCACCCCTTCAAGGGTGGCCTTATCTGATTATCTCCTAAATGTCAGGTCACCATTGAACAAACATCGGCATGACGACGTGGGTATAGTTGTCCACGCCAACGGGCCGGATTACACCGGGGCTCGAGGGGTTGGTTGTCTCCAGCACCACCTGCTTTTCGCGGAGGACACTGAGTACGTCAATGATGTACTTCCCGTTGAAGGCAATCTTCGTTTCTTCGCCATCAACAGCAGCATCAATCTCACCGACATCGTCACCTAATTCCTCAGACCGGGCGGAAATGGTAATCTTGCCCGTGGTTAGGTCACCGCTCCCCGGTGTCGCCACCAGCCGTACAATTCCGCTGCCATCGCGGGCGAATATCGAAGCAGTCCTCGTTGCCCGAAGGAACTCGGCAACATCCACGACTACTTTGGTGTTGCTGCTCTGGGGTATTAGCTGGCTGTACTGTGGGAATGTTCCCTGGACAAGCTGGGAGACCATCTCTGTGTTCTTCATGTGGAACAGTATCTGGCTCTTGTTGGGATTCACCGTTATGTCAATAGCTTCTTCGTCATCACCCATCAGCCTGTTGACCTCGGCCAGGGTCCGCCCCGGGATAATTACCTCGGTCTTTTCACTAACGGGAGTAGCCAGGGGCAGCTTATATACCGCCAGCCGGAAACCGTCGGCGGCGGCCAGTGTCAGCACGTCACCCTCAAACATAGCATCGACTCCGGTGAGGACCGGGCGCGATTCCTCCGTAGCCACCGCGAAGACAACCTGGGTTATACCCTGGCGAAGGTGGTCTATCTCCACCCTGGTATTGATTCCTTCACTGACTTTGGGTATCGGCGGGAAGTCTTTGGCATCAACCCCGCTGATTCGGGCTTCAAAGCGTGCGCAGGTCACCTCAAGTGTCTTGGAGCTTGCCGGAAGGTTCAGTTCTACTTTATCGCTGGGCAGCGAACCGACAAACTCGGTAAGCAACCGGGCCGGAACGGTAATATCCCCTTCCTCTTCCACCTTGGCTCCAATCCAGTGGCTGATGGCCATTTCCAGATTGGTGGCAACCAGCTTCAGGCGAGACTCATCAGTAGCCAGAAGCACATTATTGGTTATCGGCAGGGTTGTCCTGGCGGCAACCGCTCTCCCGACAACACCAAGCCCACGGTTCAGATTCTCCTGAAGACATGATAGTTTCATGATTTACCCCCGACCTCATAATGCAACGTGTAATCAAGTAGTATATACCAATAGCGCCGGATACTCAAGGATATCCGGCAGATACTCAATAGTCTGTTGCGCCCTTTCTCAGTGCCCGGACTCCGCTCCACTGAATCAGTGACCCTCCGTCCATCGGGCCAGCACACGGCAAGCTTCCCTGGCGGCTCGCCCCCGGTGGCTGATACGGTTCTTCGTTTCCAAGGGCAACTCGGCCATTGTCATATCCAGTTCGGGAAGATAGAAAACAGGGTCATAACCAAAGCCGCTCTTACCCTGCGGTTTGAGCATTATTAATCCGTCGCACTCCCCGGAGCACATCTCTATTCTACCATCGGGTGAAGCCAGGGCGATAACGCAGCGGAAACGTGCCGTCCGCTCCATCCAGGGTACATCTTTCATTCGTGACAGCAGGTAACTGACCCTGTCTCCGTCCGAAGCGTTTTCGCCGGCATAGCGCGCGGAGAGGGGGCCGGGTTCCCCACCCAAGGCATCAACCTCCAGTCCGGAATCATCCGCCAGTGCCAGCAGTCCGCTCTCGTTCGCCATGGCGGTCGCCTTCAGTCCGGCATTCTCCTCCAGGGTGCTGCCCACCTCATCAACCACGGTGGTTATTCCCTGTTCCGCCAGGGTAACTACCCGAAAAGGAAACTCCCGGAGCAGATTTCTGTACTCACGTACCTTACCATTATTGTTCGTCGCCAGGAGCAGTTTAACCATGCCCTTGAACACCAGCAACCGGGATAGCCACTCTTACGAGTCCTTCGGGATATCGATGAACCGCCCACCAATCTTCTCCATTACCTGCGGCATAGTGGTGTACTCCATCTCATCCAGGGGTAAGCGGTGCGGCTCAAACGGACCGTGCTGCCGCATGTAGTCAGCGATATCACTGGCACGCTGTCGGGCGTTGTCATAGGACTTATCGGCGAACATATCACGCGGTCCAATGAGCTTACCATCACTTAGCTGAAAACCGGCAGCAACCACTCTGGGGGGGCCGTCAAACCGGGTCGGCGTGCTATCCGGAATGGAGACCGGCATCATGGGGCCGTAGTGCGAGCCCCGCATCCAGCCCTCCACCAGGAGCGGGAATGCGAACGGCTCCAGGACCTCCCCTACTGCGGGAAACTCACCCTGCGAGCGGACAATGCATACCGGGTCATCCTTACCCACGTATCGACTGGCAATATAGGCAAGGTGCTGTGTTGAAGAGGCGGCGGCTATCTCGTTGGTCCGCCGGTTGCGTACTGACTTCACCATATAGCGTGACGCTGCCCCGATAAGGACCAGCAGGTCATAAATCTCCTCGGGCGCATTCAGCATTATCTTCTTGCTTTCTTTGATGTCGTGTACCTCGAAACTGAAACCGTCATGCATGTTGTCGGCAATCACCAGGCCGACAGTGTTGAACGGGTCGGCGAATATCTTGTATAGCGGTAGATTCCATGCCCCGGACGATGTCTTATCCGCCATGAATATGATGACTGGTTCCGACGGCCTCTCTTCGAACTCCATCTCGGCAACACCGGGGCCCATCCCCCGGACGTTTCCTGAGAACGCGTCTGCCAGCAGGTCTTGTCCCGCACCGTACAACCCCAGCTTCTTGGCCACCTCGGTGCATTCAATAAAGATGTCCCAGGCCAGCTCATGGATTACTTCGTTATCTTCTCCCTGCTGATGCGTCATAATAAGCTGGAGGTCATCCCCGCACTTGGTCACATGGTAGTCGACCAGCAGACCATCGCTCTTGGGTTTGACCAGGCATTCAGCAGCCCTGGCCAGAAGGTCCGGATGAGATTCAGAGTGCCCCACGTAGCCACCGACATCCGCCTTGATAACACTCAGAGTAATGCGCATCAGTATTCTCCTTTCGTGGTGCTCAGCTAGTATTCGATTCCCTTGCGTGCTACGGTTCCCTTTTCGTAGGGATGCTTGATATTGAGCATCTCGGTAACCAGGTCGGCCACCCTGACTATCTCCTTGTCAGCACTGCGGCCAGTGAGAATCAGTTCAACATTTCCCGGCTTATCTTCAATCAGTCGTAGCACTTCGTCCAGCTCAACCAGCTTCCAGGTTACGGCCACATTCACCTCGTCGAGTACAACCAGTTCGTAGTCGCCACTGAGCATCGCCTCACGTGCTACCTTTAACGCCTGTACCGCCTGCTCCCTGTCTTCCGGCCCGGGATTATCGGGGTCCACGAAAGACCTTGTTCCGAACCTGACAATGCTGATATTCTGCAGCCCGGAAAGGATTTCCCACTCACCGGAAGGGTGACCCGCTTTCATAAAGGCTACGATGAAGACCCTCAACCCGTTGCCCAGGGCACGAACCACCGACCCAATTGCTGCCGATGTCTTCCCCCTACCCTCTCCCGTGAAGACCTGGACAAGACCCTTATCGAAGGATTCTGCTGAGGTCATATCGGACGGTAATGCCTTTCCTGCCACCGGGACCCTTGTGGACAATACTATAAGTAGTATAAACAAGTGGTATGAGGTAACGAAAGTTTAGCAAGTTGCGCCTGCTGTGTCAAGATAACGTTATGCAGTTGAAAATCCTTGACAGTGCAGGCGTAAGAGTTCTATCATTATATAGCCTGGAGGCACGAACGTAGCGAACACGTGCTCAAGTACTGGAATCAGAATATTACTGGCTGTGGCATATTGGATACTCAGCGGACCCTTATATCTGACCCGCAGTGCCGTGTCTGCCAGTGGTATCCTGAAGGACATCCCCTACTGGACGAGTCCGGCATTACCCTGATGAAACCTGGTAAGTGGCTAGATGAATGGAGGTCCCGTGGCTGAGCAATCGCCGGAAGAATTCGTTAGTGATATTCTGTCTTCTCACGTGAACAGTCCGGGCCAGCTCCTGCCGGTTCTACTGGACATCCAGCACAAAGTCGGCTATCTGCCCGAGGGGGGAGTACAGGCCATAGCGGAGTTCCTCGGTATCGACGTTGGTGAGATATACTCGGTGGCCTCTTTCTACTCCCAGTTCAGGCTGACACCGGTCGGGAAAAATTATGTCCAGGTCTGCCGGGGCACGGCCTGTCATATTCGCGGGGCACCGCGTATTCTAGCTGAACTTGAGAACCAGACTGGCATTTCCGAAGGCGAGACATCATCCGACATGAAATACACCCTGGAGACCGTGGCATGCATGGGATGCTGTGCGCTGGCCCCGGCCATCAAGGTCAACAACAATGTGCACGGTGAACTGACTACCAGCAAAGCAGGAAATATTATCATGAGCCTGTCCGAAGAGGAAGTCGATGGCGGATAACGAGTACACCTTCCTCGTTTGCCAGGGGACAGGTTGTGTGTCCGGTGGCGCCGACCATCTCCGTACCCTGCTTGAGACCGAGATAGACCGTTTGGACCTCAATGGCAGCGTCCGTGTGAAGGGTACCGGCTGCCACGGCTTCTGCCAGCGGGGTCCGTTAATCGTGGTTGAGCCTGAAGGCATCTTCTACTCCAAGGTGGGGCCGGATGATATTGCTGAAATCGCCCGCTCTGTTCTTCCGGATGGACGGACGGTCGAACGCCTTCTCTATCACGACGAAGTCATTGGCCGGCCACTGGTCAGTTTCCACGATATCCCCTTCTACTACAAGCAGCAGCGTCTGGTACTGCGTCGCTGCGGCAATATTGACCCGGAGAACATTGACGATTATATCAGCACAGGTGGCTACCAGGCCCTGCACCGAGCCCTTTCCGATATGACACCCAAGGAGGTCATCGAGGAAGTCAAGCGGTCAGGTCTGCGTGGATTAGGTGGCGCCGGTTTCTCCACCGGCAGTAAGTGGGAGGTCTGTCGCAACGAGCGCGGACCCGAAAAGTACGTCATCTGCAACGCCGATGAAGGTGACCCCGGTGCCTTTCAGGACCGTTCCGTGCTCGAGGGAGACCCACACTCAGTCCTTGAAGGCATGATAATGGCCGGATACGCTATCGGTGCTAGCCGAGGCTTCGTATATGTCCGCACCGAATACCCTCTGGCGGTAAAACGTCTTCGCATCGCCATCAGTCAGGCACGGGAAAATGGTTACCTGGGGCAAAACATCCTGGGTAGCGGTTTCGACATCGATATCGAGATATTCGAGGGGGCCGGTGCCTTTGTCTGTGGTGAGTCCACCGCCCTGGTGCTGTCCATCGAGGGCAAGCGGGGTTTTCCCCGACCCTTCCCAAGACCAAGGACGACCCGGTCCGGTCTGTGGGACAAGCCGACTCTGCTCAACAATGTCAAGACTTTCGCCAATATCCCACTGCTCATCAACCACGGTGCAGATTGGTTTGCCAGCCGCGGGACCGAGCGCAGCAAAGGAACGGCTATCTTCTCACTGACCGGTAATATCGTTAACAGTGGTCTGGTCGAGGTGACCATGGGTACCAGGCTACGCGATATTATCTTTGACATAGGCGGGGGCATTCCCGACGGCCGTGCTTTCAAGGCCGTCCAGACCGGTGGGCCGTCGGGCGGCTGTCTGCCCGTTGAGCTACTGAACCTTCCGGTGGACTTCGATTCCCTGACGGAGGCCGGCTCGATGATGGGTTCGGGGGGCATGGTTGTCATGGACCAGGATACCTGCATGGTGGATGTCGCCCGCTATTTCCTGGACTTCACCCGGCGAGAGTCATGCGGTCAGTGTGCGCCATGTAGGGTCGGCACCAAACAGATGTATGATATCCTGGACGGTATCTGCCGCAAAGAGGGCCGACCGGGGGACATCGAGTTACTGGTTGAGCTGGGCGAGTCGATAGCAGAGACGTCTCTCTGTGCCCTGGGGCAGAGTGCACCCAATCCGGTACTGACCACCATCCGCTACTTCCGCGACGAGTACGAGGCGCATATCATCGAGGGACACTGCCCTGCCGGGGTGTGTTCAGCCTACCAGTAACGGTACGAGAGCAATGAAGAAGATAACGCTGACAATCGATGGTGTGGCCGTAAAGGCTGACGAAGGGACGTCCGTCCTGCAGGCAGCGCTCGAAAATGACATCTACATCCCCCATCTGTGCTTCCACCCCGAGCTTCCCGGACAGGGGGTCTGCCGACTCTGCATGGTGGAAACAGGCAACGACGGAATGGTCACCGCTTGCCGGACGCCGGTAGAGCCGGGGATGGCGGTCAAGACGAAGAGTCCGCAGATAGACCGGGCAATCCGTCCGATAGCCGAACTGCTGATTGCCAACCACCACGCAACCTGCCGGGGCTGTCCCAGCAACGGGAAATGCGAGTTGCAGAAGCTGATGGCCCACCTCCGTATCGACCGCAAGCGCGTCCGACGCCTCTGGCCGCCGCATGAAGAGCTGCCCCCGGACACGTCCCCACTTTGCTTCGACTATGACCCCAACAAGTGCATCCTTTGCGGAATCTGCGTGGAGACCTGCCAGCAGCTCCACGGCCGCAGCTCCCTGCGCTTCATGAACCGGGGGAGTGACACCGTTATCGCTTTCTTCGGGAATGAAGAGCAGTGCACTTCCTGCATGGAATGTACCGGACGGTGCCCCGTAGGTGTACTGATGCCGAAGAAGGCCGAGAGCCAGCAGGGCTGAGAACCCCGGGCCTGACTTACGCACTATTACCTGATTGTTTTTATGCGTTGGCAAGAGGTTGTTGCTTATTACTACCGGACAAACATAGGGATGTTTGACAGCTGATGCGTACAAATACTTGATACCGTTTGCTTTTTCGGTTAGATAGAAATAGATAGTTTGCGTTTTAATAATGTTGACGTCAAATGATTTCTGTTAGAGTATATGGTAAATATAAGTATTTAAAAGGCGAAAAAAGTGATGGTAAGTGATAAAAAGGGCAGTGTCCCGAATGTGGTGGAAAAAGGAATCGGCATATCCTACCCTATAGAAAAGCCAGGTAATAGAAAGGGAGGATATACCGATGAAGAAAGGGTACCACAAAGGACAGGAATTGACCATGTCAGAGCTGGGGTTA
>JADHXC010000049.1 GCA_016783135.1 Dehalococcoidales bacterium
CCGGGCTCAAGGTAGCTAAACACGGCAACCGTGCCATGAGCAGCCAGTGCGGTAGTGCCGATGTGCTGGAGGCCCTGGGGGTTAAGATAGACCTCGATGCCGCTCAGGTGGAGAGGTGCCTGGAGGAGGTGGGCATCGGCTTCATGTTCGCCCCCGTCTTCCACCCCGCTATGAAACACGCCTCAGCCCCCCGACGTGAGATTGGCATCCGCACCGTGTTCAACATACTGGGACCGCTAACGAACCCGGCGGGGGCAGAATATCAAGTGCTGGGGGTAGCTGATGAGTCTCTACTGGAAAAGATGACTGCCGCCCTCAAGCGACTGGGCTGCCATCACGTGCTGGTTGTTCACGGCGAGGATGGCATTGACGAGATGACCATCACCGGAAAGACTGACATTTGCGAGCTCAAGGATAACGTCATCAACAGCTACACCGTAACCCCGGAAGACTTCGGGTTATCCAGAGCCAGCCGGACAAGCCTGAAGGGCGGTACCGCCAGTGAGAACGCCGAACTGCTGTTGCAGACATTGTCCGGCAATCCAGGCCCTCAGCGGGATGCAGTGGTGCTCAATGCCGCCGCTGGTCTCATAGCCAGCGACCACGCCTCTACCTTTAAGGAGGGGATAGCGCTGGCCGGGGAGGCAATAGACGGTGGTCATGCCCGCGAAAAACTGGAAAGGCTGGTTAAGCTCAGCCAGAACCTCGGTCGAGGAAGCTAATGATTCTTGATAAGATAGTAGCCGACAGCCTTAAACAGCTTGAAGACCGCAAGAAACGGCTGCCGTTGGACGAACTGAAAGCTCAAGCCTCCGGACAGTCCCCACCCCTTGATTTCGCCGCTGTCTTGCGCCGCGATGGCGTCCAGCTCATCGCTGAAATCAAGAAGGCTTCGCCCTCGGCGGGGGTGCTGCGCCCGGACTTCAAGCCGGCAGAGATTGCCCGAACTTATGCCGATAACGGCGCCGCGGCTATATCGGTACTCACTGAACCCAATTACTTCCAGGGGAGCCTTGACCACCTCAAAGAGGCCAGGAATGCCGTCGGGGATAGACTGCCCCTGCTGAGGAAGGACTTCATCTTCGACCCATATCAAGTCTATGAAGCCCGCGCCTGCGGTGCCAGTTGCCTGCTCCTCATCGTAGCCATCTTAAACACGGAAAGGCTTCAAGAACTGCTGGGCTTGGGCCGTAAACTGGGCATGTGTTGCCTGGTGGAAGTCCATAACGAAGCCGAACTGGAAACCGCCTTGAACAGCGAGTCGGATATTATCGGTATCAACAACCGGGACCTGAATACTTTTACCGTTGACTTGGAGACAACCAGACACCTGCGACCGCTTATTCCCAGGGGCAGAGTAGTGGTCAGTGAGAGCGGCATCAAGAGTCGCGATGACATGGCAAGACTGAAAGAATGGGGTGTCGATGCCGCTCTTGTGGGTGAACACCTGGTAACGGCACCGGACATCGCCGCCAGGATGAGAGAGTTACTATGACACCGGTCAAGAGAGGTCAACCATATCACCAGATAACAGCCTTTATAGCGATAACCAGGCAAGCCTGACAGGGCCTAGCAGGTTGCTGAAAAAGGGGAGTCCAGAGGGCAGGCCCCTTCTGAGGGGCACCCTCTCTGGCAGGGGGCTGGGGGTGTCCCCCAGACCTGGGGGTATCCCCAGGCATAATCTTTTCCCCCTTCCTGGCCAGGAAGGGGGTCAGGGGGATGGTCGAAAGGGTTTTTCATCACCCTGCTAAAGGAGAGATATAATGTTACCAGACGAGGGAGGCTACTTCGGCGACTATGGGGGTCGGTTTGTCCCGGAGACACTGATACCCGCCCTCGATGAGCTTAAACAAGCCTACTATGAGGCACAGGCAGACACCGGCTTCTGGACAGAGCTTGGTGAGCTGCTGCATGACTATGCCGGCAGACCGACACCGCTGTACGAAGCAAAGCGACTCACGGGGCACTGCGGTGGTGCCCGTATCTTGCTCAAGAGGGAAGACCTGACCCACACCGGTGCCCACAAGATTAACAACGCCCTGGGGCAGGGACTGCTCGCCCGGCGTATGGGCAAACGACGCGTTATCGCCGAGACAGGGGCGGGGCAGCACGGTGTAGCTACTGCCGCTGTCTGCGCCATGCTGGGTATGGAGTGCATTGTCTACATGGGTGAAGAAGACATTCGCCGTCAGGGACTCAATGTCTTCCGCATGAAGCTGATGGGTGCCGAAGTAAGGGCAGTAACAACAGGCAGCCGCACCCTGAAGGACGCCATCAACGAAGCTATTCGAGACTGGGTGACCAACGTTCAGGACACCTACTACCTGCTCGGTTCGGCGGTTGGCCCTCACCCCTACCCGCTTATGGTGCGAGAGTTTCAGACGGTCATCGGTAAGGAAACACGAGAGCAGTGCCTTGGGCAAGTTGGGCGCCTGCCGGATTATGTCATAGCCTGTGTCGGCGGCGGCAGCAACGCAATCGGTATCTTCCACCCCTTCCTGGAGGATGAAGATGTCAAACTCATCGGGGTGGAGGCAGGCGGCAGAGGGCTAAAGAGCGATAAACACGCTGCTTCCTTAAGCAGAGGCAGCATCGGCGTGCTCCACGGCACCAAATCATACCTGCTCCAGGACAACCACGGGCAGGTCAGGGAAACCCACAGCATTTCGGCCGGACTGGACTACCCCGGAGTAGGACCGGAGCATGGCTTCCTCAAGGACAGCGGGCGTGCCGACTATGTCGCCGTCAATGATGAGGAGGCACTCGATGGTTTCAAGCTACTCTGCCTCACCGAGGGTATCACCCCGGCACTGGAGCCTGCCCATGCCATCTCCTATGCCGCCAGACTGGCGACGTCGCTAAAAAAGGACGAGATTATCGTCGTCAACCTCTCCGGGCGGGGAGACAAAGATATGGGTATCGTCACCGAAGCACTGGGGGAAGAGCTATGAGCCGTATACATGATGTCTTCCGGCTGGGCAAGCATAAAATCCTGATACCATACGTTACCGTCGGCTACCCCAGTATCGATGACACCCTCAAGGTAGTCCCTCTCCTCGCCGCCAGCGGCTCTGACATGATAGAACTGGGCATACCCTTCTCCGACCCGCTGGCTGACGGAGCCACCATCCAGCAAGCGAGCTTCAGTGCCCTCAAGAATGGCGTCACGCCAGAGGTCTGCCTGGAAACAGCCGCTAAGTTGCATAAACAGGTGGACATCCCCCAGCTCTTTATGACCTATTACAACCCCGTCTTCCACTACGGGCTGGAGAAATTCAGCCGGGATTGCGTCACTGCCGGGGTCAGCGGATTGATTATACCGGACCTCCCCCCTGAAGAAGCCTCCCCGCTGGAGGCCACCACCCGCAAGCACGGACTTGACCTCATATACCTGCTCGCCCCCAACAGCACAGATGAGCGCATCAAGCTGGTTGCCAGCCAGGCTCAGGGATTTATCTACCTGGTTTCGGTAAGCGGGGTAACCGGTGCCAGGAAGACCCTGCCGCCAGACCTGGCGGATTTCGTCGACAGGGTGAGGAAGGTCACCACGAAACCACTCTGTGTTGGCTTTGGCATCTCCTCGCCGGAGCAGGCGACACAGGTAGCCCGTCTCGCCGACGGTGTCATCGTCGGCAGTCGAATAGTTCACCTGATGGAAGCTAGGGACGATCTCCTATCAGTCGGCAATTTCATAAAAGAGTTAAGACATGCCCTTAATGAGTTGCCATAGGAAGAAAAGCTATAGTCATAGTCAAAGTAACAATCGCTCAGATTGTTACCCCTGTGAACGGAAATCCAGGTCTTCTACTCAAGGTAACGCTCAGTTGAAATCCTGGCATTTATTGAACCGCAACCGTAATGACCATTGCTTGTTTCGATTAAAACGCGCCGATATGATATGATTTGCACAATACTTTTCACCTCAAGGAGGTCATAATGGACCAGGCGAAAGCTGTCATCAACCTCAACGAAGGTATCATCGAACTGGAGGGACCGGTAGAGTTCGTTGAACGGTATCTGGAGAGGTACGGGTCTGCCATCAAAGGACTGCCGGTTGCGGAGCCTCAACGTGCTGGTTCTCCACGAACTGTGAAAGCCCGTGGTAAGGCGCGAGGAGGCCAGCGTTCGTGTACCCGGGCCATTCGTGCTGAGGTCAAGGCGGGTTTCTTCGACGAACCCAGGTCGACTCGGTCGGTTAAAGAGCGCCTGACGGAGAAAGGTGTGTCGTGCTCCACTGGTCTCCTGCGTACCAGTCTCAAGAAGGTTGTGGATGAAGGACGGTTGAGTCCGACCGGAAGAGGGAGAGCCCGAGTGTATAGCCGGACAGGTGAGTAGAGCGTAGCCTTACCACCGGACGGCGGCCCGGCAGGCATTGAGGCGGCTCGCAGCGCTGCTCTGCGCGGTCGTCCCCGGTGGCGGCAACATCGGCTTCGAGGTGGCTAACATGCTGGTACAGCGTGGCCGCCTGGTGTGTATTTTCGCTCCGCCCCAACCTCGGAATGCCGGATGACCTACTTGCCCCTTCTCCCGGACATGAACTGCCGCGGACCTTCGGTAGCGTCAATAGTCACCCCGGGCTTGGCCGGATACCAGTAGAAGAGGTCGCTACCCAGAGCGTCAAGCTCGCTAACCGACATATTGCGGCCCCGATAAATCATCTCTTTGTGTGCCATCACCGAGGGCAAACCCAGGGTGCACATGTACTCTGCCCACTCCATTGCCTCGTCCATGGCCTTGCCTTTGGGTACCACCTTGTTGACGAAGCCAATCTCGTATGCCCTCTGCGCTGAAATGCGGCGACCCCACATCAGCATTTCGCAAGCGACACCGATAGTCGTCACGTATTCCAGGTGCGCGGCAAATCCCGCCGGAAGGTTCCAGTTGACTTCGGGAAGGCCAAACTCGGCATGCTCGGACGAGAGTCTGACATCACACCTCATTGCCAGTTCCCAACCCCCGGCCAGGCAGTACCCGTTGATGGCGGCAATCGTCGGTTTGCGCGTCGGAACCCCGAAGCCAGGCCGGCGCCGTGGTACTCGCCTGTGGCTGCGGAAGGCACCACCCCTGACGTCGCCCTCGACATCCTCTTTCATGTCGTGGCCCGCGCTGAAGGCCACGTCTCCGGCGCCGGTGAAGATGGCCACCGATAGGCTATCATCCTCCTCGAAAGTCTCCCATTCCTCGGCCATCCGGTCCGCGAGCTCGTCACTGATGGCATTGCGCCGTTCCTCCCGATTGATGGTCATGATGTAGATAGGGCCTCTTCTCTCCGTCAGCAATACATCCCTTCCAGTTATCATTCTTGTACCTCCTTGAAATCATTGGCTGTCCGGTTCGGGGTGTCTTCTTTCCCGGCCATCCCCCGATATTATGCCACTTCGAAAGCCGGATTTCCCGACGCCGCGCACACCCGCAACAAAGGAACCTTTCTCGGATTGTATCACAATCGGGACGACCAGAGTTGCCAGCCACCACAAGCAGAGATAACTCGGGCTGAGCACACTATGGGCATAATGTCTTGACCCTGACGTAGTTGGACTCAGGGCTGAACATGGTTGCCATCTGATGATATAATGCTACCACCATGCTTTCATCGCATTCGATGAAATCGGCTGCCGGCGCCCTGAAGCGGTGGGACTGGGGCCTGTTCCTTCTCATACTCCTATACATGGGCCTACCCAGGCTCTACCGGTCCTACAGCGTCTACCTGATCGGTAACACTATACCGGACACCAATGCCCTGGCCACTGTCGCTCAGTGGCAATTCATCGAGCTACTGCTAGAGGTTATCCAGGAGACCTTCGTCCTGGCGATATTCTACTTCGTCGGTAGGGGCATGCAGAGCCAGCAGGGGCCGGGTCACCCGATACGGACATCCATAACCGTCATCCTGACCTTCACCAGCGTCATCGCAGCCATTCTCTTCGTCTTCTCAGACAGCTTCGTGGCCGTCATTGGTACTCCTCCCGCCATAGCTGAAACGACGTCCGCATTCCTGAAGATCAAGACAGCCGCCACCCCACTCTTCCTGCTTGCCACGGCCTCGGTCATTATTGTCGAAACGGTCAACAGGAAGAAGTATATATTCGCGCTGGCTGTCCTGCAGGTAGTCTACCGGTTTATTCTGGACAGCCTGTTCTATGGTGGATATGCATTCTCGCTTGACATGGGTGTCCTGGGAGTTGCCTGGGCAGATGCAGCAGCAAACCTAGCGCTATTCGTCAGTGCCATGATTCTTCTGAGACCGGTGATGCTAGACAAAATCAGGGGATGGTTCTCTTTCTTCACCTTCAGAGACTGGAGGACTTACCTCAGGGTAGGGGGATGGTCAGGGCTGGACAGTCTTGTGAGAAACGTCGCCTACTTCTTCATGATTGTCCGGCTTCTCAACCTGCTGGGAGAGGATTCTATCGGCGGCTATTACCTGGCTATGCACATCTTCTGGAGCTTCCTGCTGGTACCCATCCTGGCACTGGCCGAGACGACCAAGGTGCTTATAGCCAACCACTCGGCAGATATCCGGGCTGTACGAAGGCTGTGGTACTCGGCCCTGGCAATAGGTGGTGTAGTCGTAGTTGTGTGGATGGGATTGTTACCATTATGGGACAACTTTGCCGCCCTACTGAACTCGAATGGTGAACTGGTGCGATACTCCACCAGGGCAATGTCTCTGCTGATCGTCCCTTATGTGTTACTGGCCTTGAATCTAATTGCCGATGCTATCTTCTACGGGACGGGCATAACCCGATACATGGCATATCAAGCCATCATCACAAACGGCACCGTCTACGTAGTGGCCTTCATTCTCTATCTTGCAGATGTCTGGACACCGACCTTCACCTCAATCATGGTCCTGTTCGGTATCGGCATCGTCGTAGACTCGATCCTGACGCTCTACTATGCGTCTAAGGTACTGTCGGATTCCTCTAGCATTCCTCGCTCAACATCATCTTAGGCTAGACTCCTCCCTGAACTAGTTAACCACTCCCAGTAGCCTTGGGTCTAAGCGTGCCCTTACCTTGGTAATAATGAGGTCGGGAATTACCCGGTAGTAGACTTCAGCGACACCTCCGGCTATGCAGGCCTGGGTATCACTGTCACCACCAAGGGAGACCGCGCTTCTTACTTTTAATCAGGGTGTCGCAGGTTCGAGCCCTGCACGACCTACTCAGTTAAAGCTAATAACGAAGCTAAAATAGCTGGAATGGGCCTATAAAGAGGTCGATCTATTATTGGCCTCAGCGAAATTGTCAACCTGACTAGTACGGGTGCTGTCAACCTGATTCATTGAGGAGGCCAAGCCAGCTGGAGACAGAGTCACCTAGAGTTCTAGCGCTTGGGCTATGCGCCTCCGGTGGTGGTATGGGTCCCCCAGGTAAGAATACAGGGTCTTTGATTTCTTCGAGTAGAGATAAAGAGGGTACTTCTTGTCAACACCGACACCGGCATGGACCTCGTGACCCAGATGACCGCACTCATGGAAAGCCTCGCTGGATACGGCTTTGGCCAGTGACACCGCCTCGTCTTGCTCCTGCTGGGGCTTGTTGGCATCCAGTTTCCACAGGGCTTCGTAGGTGAGCCAGCGGGCCTTTTCCAGGTGGTTCGCCTGGCTGATAATGTAACTCTGCACCCATTGGAAGGCTGCAATGGGACGCCCGAACTGTATTCTGGTCTGGGCATACTCCACCGTCCTGTCCAGCAGATGCTGACAGCCACCTACCATATAGGCACAGAGGACCACAGTGGCTCTGTTAAGTGGCCCGGATAGCGCTGACCAGCCTTTGTCTACCTCTCCCAGCACGCTGGATGCGGGGACTTCGACCGACTCAAAGGTCACCTCATTGAGCTTCTCCCCGAGGAAACCTGCCAGGTTACGCCAGGAGAGCCCGGGGGATTCTCTGTCTACCAGGAATAGTGTAATCCCGTCCGCCGGGTCGTCAGTCTCCCTGGTCCTGGCAACGCAGATAATCTGGTCGGCAACCTGAGCATCATGTACAAAACACTTGCTCCCATTGATGACGAAACTCCCGTCCTTGCGTGCCGCTGATAGGTGAATACACTCCGGCTCCCAGCCGTAGTCCAGCTCGGTCAGAGCTAGAGTCAGTATCTTCTCCCCCTGTCCGATGGCAGGGAGTAGCTGCTGCTTTTGCTCATCTGTCCCCATCTCAAGGACTATCGAGCCACAGAGTACTGCCGAGGTGAAGTGTGGGCCGGGCAGCAGGGCCTGCCCCATCTCCTCGTAGATAACGGCCAGGTCGGTCAGACTGCTGTCCATGCCTCCGTAGGCTTCGGGAAGAATTATCCCCAGCCATCCCAGGTTGGCTATCTTGCGCCAGAGGTCGGTTGAGAACCCGGTCTCACTCTCGTCAACATCCTTCACCAGTGTCCACGGGCATTCCTGTTTCAGGAAATCCCGGGCTGCTGTCCTTAGCATTTCCTGTGTTTCAGTTAGAGACAAATCCATTGGATTACCCTCCCGCGAAAGTCTGCATTTCTATCTCTTGTCTGCTAGCGCCCTGCGGCGCGCCCCAGACCCAGGCCACGCGACATCATGATTTGCTGCGTCTCTGGTGTACCCCCAATGTGGGTGACATCAGCCAGCCGGACCTGGTGCTCCACCGCTCCCACCAGTATTGCCAGTTCGGGGTCATCTGTCAGGCAGTGGGGTCCTAGGATGTCCATGAAGGCCTTCCCCAGCTGTGGAGAGAAACGCTTGCCGTGGAGAGCAGTCTGGGTTCCGGTGTAGCGTAACCTTGGTATCTGTCCCTGAGCCATGGCGAAGTTGCGCAGTCCCCAGAGCCGTGTCACACGGTCTTCGATGTAGAGCTGGACCAGTATATCCTGGACCATGGGGTCTTTACTTATGGGTTTGCCGTTACGCAGTGTATTCTTGCAGTAGTCGATAAACCTTAGTGTTAGCGAGCTCCGGTGGGGAATAACGACGCCTCCCCCACCGTGCTCTGCGGCGAGGGTTGCCTGGGTCACCAGCCACCCCTTGTTTTCCTCGCCGATGAGACGGTCTGCGGGACACGGTACATCCTCGCAGGTGACCTCCCACTTGCTGCCTTCGGCAGCAATAAGGTCCAGAGGTGTATAGGTAATGCCGGGCAGGTCTCCCGGGATGAAGAAGGCACTAATGTTTTCGTGGCGTGGAGCGTTGGGGTCGGTAACGGCTGGCCAGTAGAGATAGTCGGGATGAATCGGGGGTGGGCTATGGCCAATGAAGACCTTGGTCCCGTTGATGATGTAGACGTCCCCGTCACGGACTGCGGTGCTCTTCATTGAGGCCTCATCAGTCCCGGCGTCAGGCTCGGTGAAGGCCTGAAATCCATACCACTCGCCCGACAAGAGTCGGGGCAGGAACCGGTGCTTCTGTTCCTCTGTGCCAAAGGACATCAGGCCACTGGTGTGTATCGCCGATACTTCCGTGGAGCCAGCTGTAGCTGCTGGCCAGCGACGCTGCTCTCTGATTCTGGCGAACTCCTCGGCAAGCACGGCGCGGTGTTCACGGTCCAGGCCTCCGCCACCGTATTCCTTAGCGTAGCCGGGTGCATACCAGCCCCTGGCACCCAGCTTTCGCTGAATCTCCCTGCCTTTGTTCCACATTTCGGGAGTGACCCTCATCGGATCGATCGTTGTTATCGGTTCTTTGTAGGCGTTTTCCTCGATGAAAGCGCGCACCTCTTTGCGGAACTCCTCCTGTGTCTCCGTGTAGCGAAGCTCAAAATCCATGTTCATCATCCTCCTTGTTGTCTCACGGCATCCAGAAGATAACACCATGGGCAGGTATTGTCAACGCTGAGATGCATTGGGTCCCCAAGGCCGGGTTCTGGTATGACGCCGAAGACGCGCCATGCGCGTCGTGCACCTGTGGGTTCACGTGCTAAGGCGTGAGAGCGATGTTGACACTCACCCCGAAAACCGTTCCTTTGTTTGCTCCCACTTTGACAGCTCACGTTCACGGTGCTATCCTCTGCACATGATATAGACTCCACCTGAAGTCAACAGAGAATGTGGATGATATTCAGGAAATATGTGCTTCTGTCTGTTGTCACGGTGATGATACTTGGCCCTCTCGCTTGTGGTGGTACTGCATCGGTAGAAGAAGAAGCCGCCGTAGAGGACCAAGAGACAGCACCACCTGAAAAAGCGGTGGTAACAGAGGAGGAGGTGGCGACAGGGGAAGAGGTATCAACACCACTCACGGAAAGAGACTACCGGCAGGATATGCGAGACCTCGTCCAGAAAGTCAGTGCATACGCCAAGGCAATCGACCCTAATCTTATTGTCGTACCTCAGAATGGGCATGAACTGCTGATAGAAAACAGGGAAGAATACGGGATACCGGCAGTGGCATATCTGGATGCAATTGATGGTGTTGGAAGGGAGGGTTTTCTCTCAGATGTATCAGGACCAACGAGGAGGGATTTCAATCATACTGGGCATCCTGTGAAATGGCATTCACTTCGACGGTTTCCGGCGGCCCGGTGTTCAGAGGGGAGAGGGTAGTGAGCACAAATCACCAGAAAGCATGGGACGGTTCAGAGTGGTATACCAACGCCTTCCTGGGAGTCTACGACTGGTTTGCGCTTGGTCTGCACTGCTGCTTTTTCTGGGGATGCTCCTCAAAGCGTATTCTTGACCTGTACAACCAGCACGTTTCGGGAAATCACCTCGATGTCGGCGTCGGCACCGGCTATTTCCTCGACAAATGCCGCTTCCCGGCTGAAATCCCACGCCTCGTCCTGGTGGACCTAAATCCCCGCAGCCTTGATATCGCCACGAAACGCCTCGCCCGGTACCGGCCGGAGACCTACTGCAGAGACGTTCTACAGCCGCTGGACATCGGAGGGCCGAAGTTCGACTCCATCAGCATCACTCATCTGCTTCACTGTCTGCCGGGTGACATGGACAGTAAGGGGGCAGTATTCCCGAATCTAAAATCCCTGCTGAATCCCGGAGGGATACTGTTCGGGTGCACCTTCCTCTACGATGCCGAGTACCGCAGCTTGCGAGCGTCCGCCATGTTCAGTCTTGCCAACAGGATGGGGTTCATGTCAAACAAGCATGATGACCTTGCCGGGCTATCGCGGCATCTAGAGAACCATTTCTCCGAATGCTCAATTGAGACTAGCGGCTGCGAAGCCCTCTTCCGGGCAAGATAGGGTTTCAGCAATCGTCTAGTGTCAGCAGCCGCGGCCTTGCCTCCAGTCCAGTGGTATGCACACCTAGTCTTTCCTCAAAGAGACCAAAATCACATCATGTGGTGCCGTCATCGCGTACACTGGGAACAGTAGATCGGTGCAACACCTTACACGTCGAAGGCAGCAGCCATCGGCACAGCGCACTTGCTCCACCGGAGGAAGAAGTAGAACATGGTCGACAGAGTAATGAAAGATGACGATGAGTGGCGACAACTGCTCACGTCTGAGCAGTATCAGGTTGCCCGTGAGAAGGGTACCGAAGCACCGTTCTCGGGTAAGTACCATGATTTCCAAGGGCGTGGTACCTACAGGTGCGTATGCTGTGGGCAGGACCTCTTCAGTGCGGACGCCAAGTATGACTCTGGGACAGGCTGGCCCAGCTTCTGGGCCCCTGTTTCTGAAGACCACGTAGAGACGGTCCTGGACACCGACTACGGTATGGTGAGAGCCGAGGTGAGGTGCCCGAGGTGCGGGGCACATTTGGGACATATCTTTGACGACGGTCCTCCTCCGACCGGACGTCGCTATTGCATGAACTCCACAGCCCTTCACTTCGTGGGGGAAGGCAACAAATAGAGTGGGGAGGGGCAGTCATGGGTAGAAACGCTGCAAGAGTGATACTTGGCGTTTCGGTGGTGGCACTGGTCTCAGTGGGGATTATTCTCGGTCAAATGGAGGAGGATAGCATGGCGGGTTCTGCGGATTCTGTTTTAGTACCCCGTGTTTCCAGACCACTTCTCGACACCATAGCACCAACGAAAACGGAGACGGCGACGTTCGCCCTGGGCTGATTCTGGGGCCCAGACTCCCGGTTCGGGAGTCTCGAAGGCGTGATTCACGTCCGGGTTGGATACGCTGGCGGCACAGGTACCAGTCCAACATATTATGACCTCGGTGGTCATGCCGAGACCGTGCAGATTAACTATGACCCGGAACTGGTGTCCTACGAGGAACTGCTGCGGGTGTTCTGGGACAGCCACGGTCCTCCTACCATACCGTTGCCAAGCCAGTACCGGTCGGTGGTGTTCTATCACGATGACGAGCAGCACAAACTCGCCCTGGCATACAAGGCACATCTGGAGGTAGAGTTGGGGCGCACAGTAGTGACCGAGATTGTCCCCTTTTCCAGGTTCCATCTGGCGGAAGACTACCACCAGAAGTACTATCTCCGCCAAGTGCCGGAACTCTTGGGTGAGTTCCGCACCATGTACCCGGAAGTGAGTGATTTCGCCAGCTCCACTGCTGCCGCGCGCATCAATGGTTTCCTCGGCGGCCACGGTACGCTCCAGGCGCTGGAGCAGCAGCTACCGTTCTTCGGCCTCTCTCCTGGAACGAGTTCGAGACTGCTTGAGATTGGTAGTAGGATACTGCCTGTGGTGGACGAGTCCACTGGCGCAAGTTGTCCGGTGAAGGGGTAGGGAGGGTCACAGGATGCCTGATGAGCATCGGAACAGATTGGCCTCGGAGAAGAGCCCCTATTTGCTTCAGCACGCAGAGAATCCTGTCGATTGGTATCCATGGTCAGAAGAGGCATTCGAGAAAGCTAAGAAGGAAAACAAGCCAGTCTTCTTGTCTATTGGATACTCTACCTGCCACTGGTGTCATGTGATGGCGCATGAGTCATTTGAGGACTCCAGAATAGCCAGCCTGATGAACGATGCCTTTGTTTCGGTGAAAGTAGACCGCGAGGAGCGCCCCGATATTGATATGCTCTACATGACGGTCTGTCAGATGATGAACGGCCACGGTGGATGGCCACTGACGATAGTCCTGACACCGGACAGGGAGCCGTTCTTTGCCGCTACCTACATTCCCAGGGAGGCGCGGTTCGGGCAGATGGGGATGCTGGATCTCCTCCCGCGTATCAGGGATCTCTGGGACAAGCAGCAGAGCAGGTTCCTGGATTCAGCGAGCCATATCACTACCGCAGATACTGGCGTATATCGTCTTCAGCAGGAGTGTTCCCGGTTCCACTGACGGTTTCGGCACCTCTTCACACTCAATGCGCTTCTTTCCCTTAACAATCGCTGCTTTCATAATTCCTCCTTTCAACAGCTCCGCATTGTGGGCGTGACAGTCTGGACAATTGTGCGATTGCGCTCTGTGATGGGGCGCTTGGATTCGCCTGTGCTACCTCGGCTAAAGGGAGCAGTGGTTTCTACTTGAATTGAATGGCGAATTCGCCCTCTCGATACAGGGGTTCATTGTCTACACGGATCTCGCCGTTGTCTCTCAGGTCGCATATGAGGTCCCAGTGGATGGCGGACTCATTCAGGCTGCCGGTCCGGGGGAAACCTGCGCCAAGTGCCATGTGGAAGCTGCCGTTTATCTTTTCGTCGAACAATATCTGACCGGTGAAGCGATTGATACCCTCGTTGGTGCCGATGCCGAATTCGCCAATTCGCCGGGCGCCTTCATCGGTGTCGAGTGTCTCCAGCAGGAAATCCTCGTTCTTCTCAGCCGTAGCCTTAACGACTTGACCACCCTCGAACCAGAGCCTGACTCCGGTGACCTCACGTCCGCCGTAGATGGCCGGATACGAGAAGCAGACGTGCCCCTCGATGCTGTCCTCCACCGGGCCCGTATAAACTTCTCCGTCAGGCATATTGACCTTGCCGTCACAGTTGACGAAGGTGCGGCCGGAAATGCTGAAATGAAGATCAGTCTCCAGTCCGGTGACGTGCACACTTTCCTTACCAGTGAGCCACTCGATGATGCTCTGCTGCCAGCCGGAGAGGCGCTTCCAGTGACCGACAGGATCATCCATGTCGGGCATACACGCGCTATAGACGAAGTCTTCGTACTCGGTCAGGCTCATCTCTGCATCCTGAGCGAGAGCGTTCGTGGGGAACACCGCCACCGTAGATCGAAACGCACCCGATGCCGCTCGGTGCAAGTAGGTCTGCATCAATCCTGCGCGTGCCGTACTATGGAGCACCATCTTGGTAGGGTCAACCTTGGTGAGAGCCTTGGTGTTCTGTTCGGCTATGAGGGAAATACCTGCATCGTACGTCTCTGCTACCAGTTTCAAAGGCTCTGGAATGTGCTGCAACTGCTCAGAGGAGGCGCAGCGGAACAACACCTCCTCCTCTCGCGGAAGCCGAATCGCCATCAAAGGAAACCCGCCAGCGCGCAACACCTCGGCATAGACCGCCTCGAGGAGTGGTTCGGCCGTGCTCTTGCCATCGATGGTTACCTTGTCTCCGGGCTTCACTGCCACGGAGTAGTTGACCAGAAGCTCGGCCAGCTTATTGACTCGTCGGTCCATAACAGAATGGGTTCCCTCCTCTATATGGCAGGTGTGCACCAAGGTGCCACTCAGCACCTTGGATCGAGTTCTTTTTAAGCACCCTCGGACCACGTCGTCGTCATTATAGCAGTAAGGAATAGCGGGCGTCGAGCGTAGGTACTGACGGTCAGGAGCAGGCGACACAATCCGCTCTTTTGAGATTCAGTTGTCCGGTATTCACAAAGTGCTCTAATTCATGATATCGCTCGGTGGGCGATTTCATGTTCAAGTTGAAGTACGAAGCCCTTCATGAAATGGACAAGAGGTGGAGCCAGATTCCTTGCGGTCCTGGTATGTAAGTTATCATAGTGGCCAATCTGTTGGCTAATCTGGTCTATGATGGTGTTGACAGGCGCTAGTCCTTCCTTTGGACCTATTCCGAACCTCTTCTGAAATTCAGCTGATATCGTCTCAGAGTTCAGGCCGCTTCACACCAGATACACGCTCAACAGTAGGCGGCACGTCTGTGAATGCCATCTCGTCTTGCAATTCACGTCTGTAAGAACACTGCAGGCACTCCTGGTACCAACCGTCAATGTCACTGGCGACGAATACGTCCCCTCCACACCTGGGACACGCCTTCAATTGCCACGTCACCATGTTATTACTCCCAACCCCTGCTCTCAATGCAGGATGTACTACGTTTCAGCTTACCTGCTACCGGACTGGTGGTGTTTGACGGCTACTGGAAGTTGCTGCTGCCGATAACGGGTTATCCGGACAAGACCAGAATCCTGTCCCTGGGTCGGGCTGACTGTGCTAGAGTACCGCATGTGCACCCACGACTTCAGCGATTTTATTCCTTCGCTGCGCCAATCTTAACTTCGCCTTGATGCGTGCTGTCAGCCCTATTATGCTGAAGGGCTTACACACGAAATCGTCGGTACCGAGACCTAGAGGATTACGCAAAGTGGTAGCTTCGCATTTTGAGGTAATCATGATTACGGGCACGTTAGAGTCGTGCCTTATCAGGTTAAGAATCTGTAAGCCATCGAGGTCCGACATCATGATGTCCAGAAGAAGCAGGTCCGGCATGTGTTCTTCAGGGAGTTTCAGCGCTACTATACCATCGGAGGCTGTGATGACATCATACCCCTCTGCAATGAGGTTGACACGAAGCAGCTTCAGTATCGGGTCCTCATCATCTACTGACAGGACGAGCGGGCGTTTCTCCATTTCCAATAACCCTCCTTCAGCAACGATTACTGGTGGTGACGCCACCTCAGTTCTGCAGCAATCAGCGTTGACTGCCCTGACCCTGGTGTGAGACCTGCGGAATGTTCTCATACATTCATTGTGTTCATTGAAAGGTGCCGTAAGACTCTCACCGCCAGTAGCGGACTCCTCGTTGTTGCTGCCTCGTAACATTGTCATTACTCAGTACCTCATGTCGTATCTACTAGCAGGGTACTCCAGCGTGTTCAGCAAAAACTTGCATTGTGCAGTGGGTTTGTCAATATTTCTTAACACTTTTCTGGTAACAGGAAAGGGCACCCTTTCACCGGGTGCCCCTGTTTCATCTTTGCACCTCCCAAACTGATGTCCAAGAGGATGCTATGCTATTGACGTTTTATATTCGTGTGTGGTTGAAAGTCTATACCTCCCAATAAATGCCACGGTAGATATTCACGGTGGCAGGGGATTTGCCTTCCACCAGGAAGGCGACCAGGTAGTGGCGAAGAGAGTTATGCAGTGGTGTGGTCGATGGCAAGTGCTCAAACATTCAATTATCGACCACCAGCTGTTTTCGAGCCTGTGGTGGGCGGTACAGGACTCGAACCTGTGACCCCTTGCGTGTAAAGCAAGTGCTCTAACCAACTGAGCTAACCGCCCGGAATGGCGCGCTTGGCGGGGTTCGAACCCACGGCCTCAGCCTCCGCAGGGCTGCGCTCTATCCATCTGAGCTACAAGCGCATGAAATGATAATGGTGCCGAAGGTGAGATTTGAACTCACACGCCCTTACGGACACTACGCCCTGAACGTAGCGCGTCTGCCATTCCGCCACTTCGGCACTATCTGATAACATAATTTAACGTATCCCGGACAAGTAGTCAACTGCCTGTACTGCCTGTACTCGTCCGGTACATTCAACAAAGGTAACCAAACCTGATTCTTCTGAAGTACTTCTAACTGTGCGTATTCCCAAGGGTTCCACTTTCCTGAAGTCATCCCCGGCTATTGCTCAACAGGGAGGTGGCATATGAGATAGAAAGTAACAGGTAAGGGCTACATTATATTCAACAGGAGGAAGCATTTATGAACGGCGAGCAAGATGAGAATACAACTGAAGCGCCAGAAACTGAATCCGGAGCCGTACCGGAACCGGAAACACCAGTGCCTGCCGATGAGCCGATGGATGAGAAGGCCGAGATAAACCGGCTGCTCGATGAAGGCTACACTGCCAAGCAAATCATCGACCTCGGCTTCAAGCGCCGCACCGTTTATTACTACGCCAAGAAGCGGGTAAAGCCGGAGGGCACCCCGGTGTCATCCAACGGCCAGATGCCTCAGGCAACACTGCTGCCAGCCAAGCTGGACGGTAAACAAGTCATTGTCCCCGAGTAC
>JADHXC010000013.1 GCA_016783135.1 Dehalococcoidales bacterium
GAAGAGGAAACCGCCACCGTTGCGGTCATACCTGAGGCGGCTGCACCGGAGATAGAGCCTGAGGCTGAAGAGGAAACCGCCACCGTTGCGGTCATACCTGAGGCAGCCGCACCGGAGACGGAGCCCGAGGCTGAAGAGGAGACCGCCAGCACCAATGATACTATTGAGTCACCCACGCTTGAAGCGCAATCTGAGACCGAGGAAGCACCGACCGGAGAGGTAGAAGAGAATGCTTGAAGTTAATGATTTTGATGCTATCCGCATCTCACTGGCTTCACCGGAGCAGATCAGGAGTTGGTCCTACGGTGAGGTTACCAAACCGGAGACAATCAACTACCGTACCCTGAAACCGGAGCGGGACGGCCTTTTCTGCGAGAAGATATTCGGCCCAACCAAGGACTACGAATGCTTCTGCGGAAAGTACAAGAAAATCCGCTACAAGGGAATAATCTGTGATAAGTGCGGTGTTGAAGTTGCCCGCGCCAAGGTGCGACGGGAGCGAATGGGACACATCCAGCTGGCTTGTCCGGTAAGCCATATCTGGTTTGCTAAGGGGATACCCAGCCGATTGGGACTATTGCTGGACCAGTCGCCGCGGAACCTGGAGCGTGTCCTCTACTTCTCCCATTACATCATCACCTCGGTCAAGGAGGAAGCACGCGACCTGGCAATTGAAGAGCTCAAGGAGCAGATTTCCCAGGACTACGCTGAGCGTAAGACAGGGCTGGAAGAGAAAATCGAGTCCATGTCCGATGCTTCCGTTGAGGAGGTAAACCAGCTCCGGCGAGACCTGGAAACAGAACCGGTACCGCACAGGGATGAACTGGCTCGTGATGTTGAGCACCTCAAGGAACTCAAGGTGCAAAAGCTGCTCACCGAGAATGAATACCGTGACCAGAAGCAGAAGTTCGGGCACCTCTTCGAAGCCGGTATGGGCGCCGAGGCAATCCTCAAGGTCATCAAGAAGGTAAACCTTGCCGACCTGCGTGACGAGTTGCTGGAGGAGAACCTTTCTTCCTCCGGGCAGCGCCGCAAGAAAGCAAGCAAGCGATTGCAGGTAGTAGAGGCCTTCCGTCGCAGCGGTAACAAACCCGAGTGGATGATCATTACCGTACTGCCCGTGCTGCCGCCTGAACTCCGGCCGACGGTACAGCTTGATGGCGGGAGGTTCGCCATCAGCGATATCAATGACCTCTACCGGCGGGTTATCAACCGTAATAACCGGCTGCGGCACCTGATGGACATCGGTGCCCCGGAAATCATCATCCGCAACGAGAAACGGATGCTCCAGGAAGCAGTCGATTCACTCATCGATAACGGCAAACGTGGCCAGCCGGTCTCCATCAGCGGCAACCACAAGCTGAAGTCGCTGTCCGACATGTTGCGGGGCAAACAGGGAAGGTTCCGCCAGAACTTGCTGGGCAAGAGGGTAGACTATAGCGGACGCTCGGTGATAGTCATCGGTCCCGAACTCAAGCTTCATCAGTGCGGCCTGCCCCGGCGGATGGCCCTGGAGCTGTTCAAGCCCTTTGTCATGCGTCTGCTGATAGAACAGGGCCTGGCTCACAATATCAAGAGCGCCCGCCGGCTGGTGGAGAAGGGCAAGCCGGAAGTCTACGACATACTGGAAGACCTCGTCAAAGACCGGCCGGTACTGCTCAACCGGGCACCTACCCTTCACCGCCTTAGTATCCAGGCCTTCGAACCGGTGCTTATTGATGGTAGTGCCATCCAGATTCACCCCTTGGTCTGCTCCGCCTTTAACGCCGACTTCGATGGTGACCAGATGGCGGTACACATCCCTCTATCCAAGGCCGCCGTCAAGGGTGCCAGGGAGACGATGCTGAGCATCCACAACATGATGCTGCCGTCCTCCGGCGAGCCGGTAGTAACACCCACCCTGGACATGGTACTCGGGTGCTATTACCTGACCACAATCAGACGAGGCGCTCAGAGAGAGGGTCTCCTCGGCAGTTTCGAAGAGGCCAAGCTCATGTACGAACTTGGTGCTCTCAATCTCAGGGAGGAGATTGAAGTCCGCGGACGGGAGAACGGGGAGAGGATAAAGACCAGTGTCGGGCGTATCATCTTCAATGATGCACTGCCCGCGAAACTCCACTTTTACAACCAGCCAGTTGACAAGTCTGTCCTGAAGCAGG
This sequence comes from Dehalococcoidales bacterium, assembly GCA_016783135.1. GTDB lineage: Bacteria > Chloroflexota > Dehalococcoidia > Dehalococcoidales > Fen-1064 > DUES01. The sequence goes on from JADHXC010000013.1 coordinate 2,160, forward strand.
TCGTGACGGAGTGCGCTAAGCTGCTGAGCCATGAAGAGATGGCCATTGTGTTGGACGACCTCAAGGATATGGGCTTCCGGTATGCCACCAAGTCCGGCACGACTATCGCCATGAGCGATGTCGAGGTACCGGCGGCCAAACCGAAACTGCTGAAAGAGGCTGAAGAAAAGGCGGCCCTCATCGAAAGCCAGTACAACCGGGGGCTGATAACCGAGGACGAAAGATACAACGGCGTGGTGGACGTATGGATGGGGGCTACCGATAGGGTGGGCGAAGCTACTTCGGCCAGCCTCGACCCCCACGGTGGTGTTTACATGATGGCAACATCCGGGGCCAAGGGTAACATCACGCAGATCCGGCAGATGGCCGGCATGCGCGGGCTGATGACGAACCCTTCAGGCAAGATAATCGACTTCCCGATAAAATCCAGCTTCAGCGAAGGTCTCAGTGTCCTTGAGTACTTCATCTCCACCCACGGCGCCCGCAAGGGGTTGGCTGATACCGCCCTGCGGACATCGGAGAGCGGTTACCTTACCAGGCGACTGGTCGATGTTTCCCATGATGTCATCATCCTTGATGAAGACTGCGGCACTACCGACGGTATCTGGATATCGGAGAGTGATAAATCGGAAATGCTGCCTCCTCTGATCGACCGGATAAATGGCCGTCTGGCAGCCAGTAAAGTAGTCCATCCGGAGACCGGAGAACTCATCGTGGACCGGAATGAAGAAATCGACGAAGTGAAGGCGAAAGAGATTATTGCTGCCGGGATTACGTCGGTCCAGATACGGTCCCCTCTGTCATGCCTGGCGCGGCAGGGTGTCTGTCAGCGTTGCTACGGCCGGGACCTTGGACGGGGTCGCAGGGTAGACCTCAACACGGCGGTAGGAATCATTGCTGCCCAGAGCATCGGAGAGCCGGGCACACAGTTGACCCTGCGCACCTTCCACACCGGCGGGGTTGTCGGGCTTGATATTACCACCGGCCTGCCCAGAGTGGAAGAGCTCTTCGAAGCAAGAACGCCGAAAACCCAGGCTATCATTTCAGAGATAAACGGTATCGCCGAGGTGATTCGCGGTGACGAAAGTCAATCTGTCAAAGTAATAAGCTCCGAACTCTTCCGTGCCGAGCATCAGCTACCGCCGGGATATAAGATAAAGGTGAAAAAAGGGAAATGGGTGGACATCGGGGACACTTTGGCCATCCCACCCGCCGCGAAGAAAAGACCAGCCGATAAAGAGACGACGGTATCCGCCGAACTGGTTTCTGATGTGGAGCCAGTGGTGGCACGCGTTTCCGGAGAGGTCGTCATTGAGGACGGGCACCTTTCCGTTGCCTACAGGGAGATAGAAGAACGCGAGTACCGCGTCCCGGCTGCGATTCGCATTCGTGTCCAGAACGAAGATGTAGTGAGTGCGGGACAACAGCTCACCGAAGGCTCTGTCAACCCTCAGGACATACTGCATGTTCTCGGGCGGGAAGCCGTGCAGAAGTATCTGGTTGAAGAGGTACAGAAGGTCTACCGCTCCCAGGGCGTAACCATCAACGACAAGCACATTGAAGTTATCGTCCGACAGATGTTGTCCAAGGTCCGCATCGATTCCTCAGGTGACACCGACCTCGTACCCGGAGAGGTGATGAACCGGTTCCAGTTCGAAGATGTCAATGCCAAGATAGTGGCCGAGGGTGGCGACCCGGCGATAGCCCGTACCCTGCTGTTGGGCATAACCAGAGCAGCCCTGAGCACCAACAGCTGGCTGGCTGCCGCCTCCTTCCAGGAGACTACCAAGGTGCTGACCGAAGCGGCTGTCAAGAGGTCCACGGACCGGCTTATCGGACTGAAGGAGAACGTGATAATCGGCCGGTTGATACCCGCACGCTACACACCTATCGCACCCCTCGAAGAAGAACCGGCCCTGGTTGCCGCCGAAGAGGAAAGTGCGGTGGCCATGCTCACGGAGGAAGGGTGAGACGCTTAACCTCTTCACGGCCACCCATCGCAGCGACATGGTGTGCCGGACCAACAGTATGCCCTTGCAACCCACCCAGAGAGGGGCTGTGGGATGTCCCCAGCCCATTTCTCTGTGACTGATCGCACATTCTAGTCGATTGTGCAACGTCCCGTTGGCTACCGGTCTGTACCGGTCGTGCCTATCGATGAAGAGGCATACTGCTCAGGGATAGTAGACTAGACCTGTAGTCTGTGACACAGTGCCAGGGTCATTGTACATTGATAACATCAACTCACCGGTAGAGGGCCACTAGACAGGAGCAGAGTAATTCGTCTTCAAGCAAGTCAGTACTGTCGCTCCATATATCAACACTCCCGACCGGCCTCCTTTGCGTGAGTGATATAATCTGAGGGTCCTTGATGCGTTGCATGATGGCTCTGGTGAATCGTTCACTGCCAATGACTCTGAATGACCGCCCCCAGAAAGCCTTAACTCGTCGTTTCAACCGGTTGCCACTGCCATTCCTTCCCATTCTGGACAACGTGACCCAGACCAGGAAACGGGAAGTGAAAGGCAAGCACCAGGGCTTTCTCAGTTGCCGCCTTAGCCAATATCCTACGCCTGGTAGCCTCGACCTGTCCCGGGTCCAAATCAACTGCAGCGTACCAGTCTGGCTCCTCAAGGTGGATTGGATGGAGCACGGTATCGGACACGCACAGTAATTGTTCACCTTCGGAGGAAATGGCAAGCGCCATGTGCCCCGGCGTATGCCCTGGTGCCGCAATGGCCTGTATGCCGGGTAAGACTTCCGTTTCGTGGTCAACGAGACTAAGCTGGCTTTGAATCGGGGGAAGGTTCTTGAGTGCGTATCCCAGGAGAACTTCTCTGGAGTGTTCGTCAAGCTTAAGTTCTGCCTGCTCCGACATCCAGAAATCCCACTCGTCTCTCCAGATAACGTAACGGGCATTTGCATAAACCGGCTTGCCCTCGGCATCAGTGTTCCCACCGAGGTGATCCGGATGTCCGTGGGTAAGGATAACAGTGTCAATGTCCTCCGGTGCAATCCCCTCAGTCTTAAGGTTTTGAAGAAGTCTCCCTGTGTTTGGGCCAAGACCATTCGCACCCGTGTCCACTAGCACCCGATGCTCACCCGTGTTTACCGTAAGACAGATGAATGGACTTACCCACTCTACCCAGTTTTCTAGCTGCAGGTTGTGCTCAAGCAGCGCCTGCTCAAGGCGTTGTCTTGGTGCGTTAACGAAAAGAAAACCGGCGGGGGGTGGGAAGACGGGTGGTGCGTATACGTGGGTGCCGTCACTTACCGACACGCATTCGAAACTGCCTATCTTGAATCTATGGGTTTCCTTATTCATCTTCTGCCACCTCATCACAGACGACGAACCAGACTCCAGTATACAGCAGGATGGAGCTAGAAAGAAAATTACCTGACATTCCGCCCGATTGTGTGATGCCATACGACAGGCGACAGTCTGGCGGACATCCTTCACACAACCCGGTCCTGATGTCGTGACTATGTTTCAAGATGCAATTCGCGCTGGAACTGCTCACAAAAGGAAACCAAGAACCTGTATCGTTCCGTCGCCATCTTCTTCGCCGTTTCGGTGTGGAACGCGTTCAGAAGCGTCTCCTTTCCACTCAGAAATCGTTCTGGCACCGATTCAATGCCCAGGCGTCTATCAAATGCACTCGTCCGTTGAAAGGCTCTGGCAATCCACGTGGCTCAAAGGAGTTCCAGCTTATCAGCATCGCTGACGATTCGTGATTCAAGCGTCGTCTATTCCGTCCCTTTGGTATGTTCGCTGATGATCCGCTTCACGTGCTGTCTCTCCTCGTTCGAATAGCCGAGGCGTTCCAGAAATCGCTCTGCAATGAGCGCGCCTAACTCCCCATGGTCCGTTGAGGGAAGCACATACAACGCCAGAAAGTCGAGAAAATCATTCTCATCTCTACCTAACGCGAGTTTGCTCCATCCAAGCGGTACATTACCGATGTCATGGAGAAGGGCAGCAGTTTCGACGATCTGACAGTCAGCACCTTCTTGTGTCCCAACCTTCACGCCCAGTTTCGCCACACGTCGAACATGATCGGCGCCATGACAGTAACTCAGATCTGCCTGGTATGTCTCCAAGAAGGCACGGATCCTCTCGATGAGTTGAGCATGTTCCATCATCGTTCCCTCCTCAGAGCAACTCCATACCGCTATCGACAATCCACGCGATTGACCTGCCCGCAAGAACTATACCACTTTGGATTTAGAGTTCCCGGCATTGGAGCCTGATGGACAGCGTCGGATCCTATTGTAGCATGTGGATGGACAGGCCACCATATGCTCTCCGAAGGCCAATTTGCTGCACAGAGCGCCAGTTTATGTGAAGCGCTGTCGCCAGTCATCCCGCGTGGGGTAAGTCTCTACGCCCCCAGAATCTCCTTGTGCTTCAGTGCCCTCCTGAACTGTCCGTCTGGCACTTCGGGCACATCATGGTGAACGCCCCCGTGCTGAATCAGTGCCCACAGTCTATGACGGGTCTCTGAGGATGTCAAGCGACATCGGCTTGCGCAACGATACGCTTGCTCTCTCGCATCGTGGTGTGCCCGTGGGCTTATTGGTTGGGTACTATGGTAGGAGACGCCTCAAGGACCCGCCGAAGCGATTGGCAGTCCGTCGCACCACGGGCAGACGGGCAATCATCAGCACTGTTACCGCCACCGCGAACAGCACAGGTCTGCTGAGATCCGCCTTGACCTGCAATGCGAAGTGGGCAATGGCGAGCACAGATGCCAGGTAGACCAACCAATGCAGACGCTGCCAGTTCCTGCCGAGCCGTTTCATCCATCCTCTAGTCGAGGTCACTGCCAGAGGCAACAGGGCGAGAAACGAGGCGAACCCCAACAGCACATAGCGCTTCTCGAAGATTCCTTCACCTATCAGGCCAGGATCGAAACCGTAGTCTATGGCAACGAAGTTCAGCAGGTGCAGGCCGGCATACATGAAAGCGTATAGTCCCAGGGGCCGCCGTAGTGACTGTACCCGGGGAAGGCGGAGCATTCGGCTGACGGGCGAGCAGGCCAGGGATAACACCAGCAGGATAAGCGCATACCGGCCGGTGCGGAGTTGGACTTCCTGTATCGGGTTTGCCGTCAATCTGTCCGTCGCGAAGTCCCAGAGGAGTATCGCCAGGGGTACTAGTGACCCGACGTGGACCGCGAGGGGAAGCAAGGATACCCTGAGCCGGTGCAAACGCCGTAGCATCAGAACAGTTCTTTGGGGTCCATGCCTTCGTAGAGGTGGGCCACCTCATCGGCGTAACCGTTGAGGGGCAGCGTAGGCCGGCGGCGCAGTTCCCCGATGCGCCGCTCGCTGGACTGCGACCAGCGGGGGTGAGGTATGTCCGGGTTCACGTTACCATAGAACCCGTATTCATGCCGCGCTGTGGCCATCCACAGAGAGACTGGCATCTCTTCCACCAGATCGATTCTGACGACCGACTTTATGCTCTTGAAACCGTATTTCCAGGGAACAACGAGCCGAATCGGCGCACCGTCCTGGGGCAGCAGCGGCCTACCGTAGATGCCGGTGGCGAGTATCGTCAGCTTGTGCATGGCCTCATCGAGGCGCAGTCCCTCGACGTACGGCCAGTCATAGGTTCGGTTCTTCTGCCCGGGCATCTGCTCGGGGTCGTAGAGGGTTTCGAAGCGCACGTATCTGGCCTTCCCGGTCGGCTCAACGTCTTCGAGCAGGCTGGCCAGCGGAAATCCCAGCCACGGTATGACCATTGACCAGGCCTCCACGCAGCGAAGACGGTAGATCCGCTCTTCCTGGGGATACCTCTGTAGTAACTCATCCATGCTGACGGTCCGAGGCTTGCGGACCAGTCCTCCCACTTCTACGTTCCAGGGAGATGTCCTGAAATCCTGGGCAAGCAGGGCGACCTTCTGCTTGTCAGTAGTGAACTCGTAGAAGTTGTTATAGCTGATGATATCCTCACAGGGCGTCAATGGGTCACCGAGTTCGTCTGTGTCCGCGCCTACCTGTGCCGACTGGCACCAGTCATCACTGGGGGGAGCTGGTTCGGGGCCGTCACACCCGCCGAAGAGGACGATACTGGCCACCGTGGCGCCGACGCCTGTCAGGAACCTGCGACGGGAAAGATACACGTGCTCCGGGGTAATCTCTAATGGGTCTATCTCAGCCATCCTGCCCTGTCTGCCCCCATCATGTCTGGCAAACCCATTCCGCACTTCCATGCTACACCAGGCAGGTCAGAGATGCAACACGGCACTGGTACCATGTATCTAGCCACTGCCCACAGCCGGGTCACGAGATTCTCAGACAGACCTCACAGGGAAGGCTCATACCCTCAGCCAACGAACGCCACGTTTCGTAACGTGTGGGCCCGCCACGCGTGGAACTGACCGAACCCCAACTCAAGGTCCAACAGGTACCATGTTTCTGAAACGACCCCCTGGAAAGCGAACGTGTGGCCTATGTGATAGGGAAGCTCAGACCTTTGTCCCCGCCCCCCTCAACCCCCGCACCGAGCCACCCCATAGGCGAAAGCGAGAATGTGGCCAATCCAGAGAGCTTCAGAAAGCAGTTGCTGACTGCTTTGACAGGATGGTATCCCCCAGGCGTGAAAAAGAGGTTCTTAAAAAAGTTGGTTAGCTATCCGTTAGCAGAAACAGAAAAAGCCCCCGGTTCCATTCTCAGATTCAGAGGCTTTTTAGCTTCAAATTTGGTAGCAGGGGTTGGATTCGAACCAACGACCTTCGGATTGCAGACTTTTCAGAACTTGTGCTACTCTATACCAACTCCCTGCAGGGACTGGCTGGACTTGAGAAGGTGTTGTTCCGTTGAAGCATCAGCAGGTGGGAGTCAGTCATAGACGGCCGCAACCTGAGCTACCTGGGACGAGGGTCAATGAGACTGTCAAGAAGTATTCAAGCTATCATCCTGGTCATCTTCTTCCTTTCCGGGGCTTGCGGGCTGATCTATGAGGTTGTCTGGCAGCGAATGCTTGTCCTCATCTTTGGTAGTACTGCCTTTGCAACTGCCACAATACTGGCCACTTTCATGACCGGGTTGGCGCTTGGTAGCTTCACCTTCGGCAGAATAGTGGACAGGTACCAGGAGCCTCTCAAACTCTATGTCTATCAGGAGGTCGGTATCGGCCTGTTCGCCATCATCGCCCCGTTCATCTTCTCAGGCATAACCGGCATATATGTCAGCATTTACGATAGCTTCCACACCTCGTTCTACCTGCTCAGCTTGCTCAAGTTCGTGTTGTGCTTCCTGGTTCTGCTGATTCCTTCCTTTCTGATGGGCGGTACCCTCCCCGTCATGAGCAAGCTATTCGTCAGGAGATTTGACAGCCTGGGTCGGGGTGTGGGCAGCCTCTACGGCAGTAATACTTTTGGAGCCGTTGTCGGTACTTTCTGTGCCGGCTTTTTCTTCATTGTTCTGTTTGGTGTCAAGGAGTCAGCCTATATCGCGGCGGCAACCAACATCTTGATAGCCGGGGTTGCTTTGGGCCTGACGAGAGTTCTGGCCTCCGGCAAACTTCAGAATGAGGCAGAGCCAGACCCCCCGGCGAAAAAGCGCAGGGGAAAAGGCAAAGACACCGGGGATGGGGGTTACCGGACTTATCCCAAACACGTTCTCCGTATTGTACTGGTCGTCTATGCAATTTCCGGTTTCTGTGCCCTGGCCTACGAAGTGCTCTGGACAAGAGTGCTGGTCTTCTTCTTCCATTCGACGACCTATGCCTTCACCATAATGCTGACCACCTTCCTGTTCGGTCTGGCGCTGGGTAGTCTTGCCTTTGCCAAACACGTCGATAAATGGCGAAATCCGTTGAACGTGCTGGCAGTCGTTGAAGTCCTCATTGGCATATTTGCTGCCCTTTCCATATGGGAGTTCAGCACAATGGATAACCTGGTTGGCAGTCTATCAGCCGGGGCGGAGAGCTGGAGCATCTTCGTCGCCGCCAGATATGTCGGGGCCTTTCTGATAATGCTGTTGCCCACCTTCCTGATGGGACTGGCCTTCCCGCTGGTCACCAGGATATGCACCCGGAGTCAGGAAAGAATCGGCAGCTTTGTTGGCAATGTCTATTCAGCGAATACCATAGGTGCCGTTGTGGGTTCTTTTACCGCCGGCTTCATTGCTATTCCTTTGATTGGAATTACCAACAGCATCATCCTGATGGCTTCTCTCAACCTTCTCCTGGGTGTAGTGCTGGTACTCTTCAACCCTTCGGCAAAACGTACGTTGAAACAGGCCACCCTGGCTGGAGTGGCGATACTTATCACGGTCAGTATTTTGCTTATTCCATCGGACAGACCGCTGGCTCTGTATAGCAGTGTCTTTGCCGACATCCAGCTGGGTGGCAAGGTTCTTTACTATAAGGAGGGAATTGGCGCCACCATCTCCGTGCATCAGCTCCCCGTAGACCGATTCGATAATGAAGCTCACAGGATGATCGAGGTTGATGGGGTAAATGTCGCCGGGACGCAGCCCATGCTGCGCCTCACTCAGAAGCTCCAGGGGCACCTGCCTGTTATGCTGTATAAGGCTTCTACGGGCAGAGATGCCAGGAAAGTATTCACGCTGGGACTGGCCAGCGGAGAATCAGCTTATTGCATAACCTGCCACAACGTTGAAAGGGTGGACTGCCTTGAGATTGTCAGTGCTCAGGTGGAGAGCGCCGCCTATTTCGAAGATGTTAACCGGGACATCCTGAATAATGCCAAATTCCGGCTGATAATCGACGATGCCAGGAACTACCTTCTGGCTACGGAGGAAGAGTACGACATCATTGAAAGCGATACCACACATCCGGCGCTGAGCCAGCATCTCTTCACCAGGGAATACTTCCAGATAGCTTCAGAAAAGCTATCTGAACGCGGCCTGCTTTCCATCTGGCTTCCCCTTTATAACACGTCTGAGACAGGTTTCAAGACCCTGTTGAAGACCTTCCAATCGGTCTTCCCGCACGTAACAGTCTGGTTTGCCACCAACTACCCTACCCGGCATGCCCTTCTGGTGGGAACGAAGACCGAGTTGAGGATTGATTTCGGATTGCTTCAGCAAGAAATAAATGAAAAAGAAGTCCACGAGAGCTTATCCGAGGTTGGTCTTGATGATGTATTCAGTCTCCTCAGTTGCTTCGTCACGGATGAACGCAAGATAACCGAATATGTCCGTGATGCCCCGGTTAACACCGACAACCATCCCTACTTGGCCTACTCCATGCCCAGGTACAAGTTGCGGGAGGACCATTTCATACCGCGAACTCTGGAGGTCTTTGATGAAATGAGTCTCTCCGTTTTTCCTTATCTCCAGAATATGGGGGGCGCTGAAGCGGAGATAGAGGCCATCCTGGGCAGGCGGCTGCAAGCCAGGAGCCATGTCATGCAGGCAATTGCCTATGACTTCCAGATTGATTTCCGGAGCGAGGTCTCCGAGCTTGAGAAAGCTCTGGCAATAGTGCCTGAAGATGAGAACATCAGGTATTCACTTGAACTGGCTCAAGTGAAGATGGGGTTTGCCGATCTGTCAGGACTTCTGCAGGCTGGCATGCTTGCAGAGGCCATGCAGGTATGTACGGAAATACTGCAGATAAACCCTGATTTTGTGCCAGCAATCTACAATCTGGCAGCAATCTACTATGCACAAGGTAACTACGCCGAGGCATTAACTGAAGTTGACAGGGCTATCAGCATCGACCCCGGTTATGCAGAAGCCCGTTACCTTCTGGCGATGGTCTACGCTAACACGGGCAGGTATGATGAGGCCCGGTCTCAGCTGGAGGAGACCCTCAGGCTTGCTCCTGACTTCGAGCAAGCCCGTGCTGCTCTGAAGCAACTGAAGGCTTCCGGGGACTAGTCTCTGAAGGACTGGCACGATTGCCGAGCCTGCCCAAGTAACAGAGCCAGGCAGAACCAACCCCCGCACTCCCACTGCAATTATGGCGCGGGGTTTGTGGGTTCGTACGCCCGGCGCAGGGGAGTCTGGGGGAGGTGGGGGGCGGTGGGGATGAGCAATGATAGGATAGGCGATCCAATCCTACTATGTCTATAAATCTTATAAGTTTCTCAAACCCAGCTATGTCTGCCCCTTATCGATAAGTGGGCTCAGCAGGAACAGCAAGTCATACCGTATATGGCCCGTGACCGCTCATTCCGGTTGGGGTAGCTGGTTTATTGGGCCTCGCGGTAATTGCCCTGGCAGGCTGTATTTTCTCCTAGTGGCGACCGCAGTTCTCCGCTTTGCTCCTGGTACTTGCTTCAGCCGGTATGGGTATCCACATCAGCACACGCCACCGTCCGTGATTCGACCCGAGACTCTCGAGCGGTCAGGAGACTAACCGATGCGATTCTCGATGAACCTGAGGAGCTTCGGCCACTCCTCCTCGGTGTCACTCTCATGTAAGCGTGCGGCGACGACGGGCAGCAGCCAGGCTGCAATCTGCTTCCGCGATCCGGGCCTGAGTTGGAGGTACCTGCTCAAATAGGCGGAGTGAAACAGCGCGCGCATCGAGTCTATCAGCTTGCGTTCGGGAAGCCCCATCGGTACCTGGGTCAGCCGGTTGAGCAGCCACGTCCTGGCCACGTCTGCGAGCGGATGACCTCGCGTCGCGCAGGACCAGTCTATGATGATCATGCCCTTCGGAGACATGATGATATTGTCAGGCCAGAGGTCGCCATGACAGACAGTATCGCCATCGGGCAACAGGGTTAGGGCTTTCAGGACCGCTTCTCTTGTATCCGGTGTGAGGGCCTCCGCCGCTCGAATCCCGCTCTCCAGCCTGTCGCGCCGCGCGGGGAGATCCTGCACCTCGCAAGAGTGCATTGAGGCATGAAGCTCAGCCATACTCTCGGCCAGTTTGAAGAGACTCAAAGGTGAGTTCAGCATCACCTGGCTCATCGTGGGTCCCTCAATCCGCTCAAACACGATTCCCGGTCTTCCCTCCACCTCCACCATTCGGTCCACCGCCGGTGCCGGCAGGCCAGCCTTGTGGACGACCGCCGTGGTGTGGAACTCTCGCTCCGTCTCCGCGCCCGCGCCAGGATCCTTGTACAGCTTTAGCACCTGGTCATTCCCCCAGGTGAATACCTCGGCAGCTCGACCCTTACCTATGATGGTGCCTTTGCCTGTTATCTTTCCCATTTGATATCCTCCCTCATATGGCGTACGGCTTGCTGCCAAGAAGGCAACATCGTTCTCAGGTCTCGTTTTCCGCCTGGTGGCCCGCGTCTCCCTCCGACGGCGGCATGGCTTTGACGCTGTTCTTCGCGGCGGCAGCCCACCGCAACGACGTCTCCTCAATCATGATAAGTTGCTCCACGATCAAAGGTATGAGTATCCGGCCCCATCTCCCTTTCGGGGGATTCCGCTCCAGCTTGCACAGGAACCTCCGGCATTCCTCCAAGCGTTCTCGGTGTGCGGTATCCCAGGCATCAATCAAACCGGCGATCTCGTGCTTTTCTGTGGAGTCAGCCCAGGTCATCTGCACGAGAAAGGCGTCTCGAACTGGAGGCAAGGGCAGTGGACAGGCCAGCCATCGCCTTAGCTCATCCAGACCGGCCTCGGTGATGTGGTACACCTTCCGGTTGGGCTTGCCATCCTGCTGGACGACCCTCAATTCAACAAGGCCGGCTCTGTTGAGGCGAGCCAGTGTGAGGTATATCTGACTTTGCTTGGCGGGCCAGATGTGGGCCACCGTGGTGTCAAAGGCCTTCTTCAGGTCATATCCCGACCTAGCCCTCTCATTGACAAAACCCAGTATCGCGTGATCGAGCGACATCTATATCCTCCCTGGCCGATAGCCTATGTATGGTATATGACATTACTTGTATAACACATGTATGCTATACTAGTTCAGCCATCTTGTCAAGGGGGGCAGGATAATCAGGCCGTGTTGCACGTATTCGGTCAGTTATCAAGAGGAAGACGGTCGTACCGGTTTCCGTGATACTAAGCTCCGCTTTCTGCCAGCAGACTCTCCGCCAGCTGCCTGACCAGCGACACCGCGATTTCCTGCGCCTGCGGGGATAGCTGGTTGAGCGCCCTGACTGTGGGTCCCAGGGGATGCCGCCCTGTCCGCCATTGCCCGCACCCCCCCTCACTGCCCAGTCTCCTCCGACTCCGACCCGGCGCTGGTGGCGTCGGTTCTGGCATCGATGGCGCTCCCGGGCTCAGTTGGCTGGGCCGTCTCTCCTGCGGTGTCCTTCTTGGCCTTCCGCCGGGGCTTCGGCGCGCCGGTCTCGGTGTTGGGCTCCGCTTCTCCTTTCGCCTTCTGTCCCACCTTCGGCGGCAGCGCCAGCGTGGCCCTGTCGAGCCCGTAGTGGGCGCATACCGCGTCGATGACGAGCGTGTCCCAGCCGACGCCCAGCCTTGCCTTGAGGTCGTTCAGGGCGTTGAGTCCCTCCTCCGTCGTCCGGGCGCTGAAGACGTACTGCCTCTCCCGCTTCTGCTTCTCCATGGTTGCCCTCCTTTGTTGACTGTCACCTTACCTATATTTGGCGCGTTTCGACGCCTTCGTACACCCCTCCGGGGACGGTCAAGGGAGGTCTAGGGATGGCGGGGAGAGGCGTGGCCTGACAGGGGGCAGTCAGGCGCACCACTACACCATTTGGCCTCGATAGGCAACTATATCGTGCCGCTCCGTCCTGAGGCAGACTACCGAAGAGCACAACAGAAAGCCCGCGCAGCTTACCCTGGCGCGGGCTCTCAACAACAGGATAGCAGCAGCTATCTGCGGGGCCACCTTGCTGGAGCAGTCGAAGCAGAACGTGGCGGCTGCTGAACTTGAGCTGTCACAGGAAGAGCTTGACGCCGGCGACGGAGTGCGGCACCGGTTGAGGCCGCCAACCTTCTTCTACGGAAGGTAGAGAAAGGCTCTCTGGGGTGTCAGACCAGAATTCCCCATTTCAGTTGGTAATGGGGCATCAGGTGTCAACGCACCCATGAGTACCCGTCCACCTGGACGTGCGGAATGTAGTTACGACATTAGTGAGGGAGGTGGTGGTAATGGGCAAGCGACCGGATTGAACTGGCTGACTACGCCCCCAGAATCTCTTTGTGCCTGAGCGCCCTCTCCAGTGAGGGCTGTATCTTCATCTCGCGGAACTTGTTGATGACGAAGTCCAGGTGCTCCAGGGCCTCCGGCCTTTCATCCGGGTAGTGTTCCAGGAGCACCACTATCGCCATCGCCAGAGCCAGTGCCGGTGCTCAGGCGGTAAGTCTGCCGTGTATCACCTCATGTCTCCAAAGACACCCATGTAGGCAGTGGAGGGGCGTCTGTGCGCTCCCGCCAGGCCAGCCTGATACGGTCACCTATCGCCGGGCTGCCACCCTCTACATTTCCCAGCATCCGCGGACCTTCGTCCAACTCAATAACCGCCACCACGTAGGGTGGTACAAGGTATGGCACAATCTGAAGATGCACTGTCGTCATCGAGCGAATGGTGGCCTCTCCCTTCACCTCCACCCACTCCAGTTCAGTGCTGTTGCAGGCCAGGCAGAAGGGACGTGGGTAGAACTGGTGGGCACCACAGGCCGGGCAATGCTGGATGAGCAGGCGGTGCTGCTGAGCCGCCTCCCAGAACGGGAAGGTCATGGGGTCGCCATAGGGCTTCTTTTTCTCTTCAGTCACGGGCCATCACCACCGTTCCAGCAGTTGAGAACATACCGCCAACGCCGTGCGCCACGCCGATACGAGCGTTTGGCACCTGCCTTTCCCCCGCCTCACCGCGGAGTTGTCGCACCGCCTCCACCAGCAACAGCAGGCCGAAAGCGCCCGGGTGGTTGTAGGAGAGGCCACCACCAGAAGTCATGGCAGGCAGTGCCTCACCCGGCGCCAGGCGGCCATTCTCCACAAATGCCCCACCCTCACCCTTCTTGCAGAAGCCAAGGTCCTCCAAGGCTATCAACACGGTAATGGTAAACGAGTCATATGGCTCCACGAAGTCCACATCTGCCGGCGAAATACCGGCCATGGCAAACGCCTCTCGCCCGGAGACGGCACCTGCCGAGACAGTCAGGTCCGGCATCTGTGAGATATGCCAGTGCGTCTGGCTCTCACCGGCCCCGATGACACGTACCGGCTTCTTGGCGGCATTCCGGGCGCGCTCCTTGTTGGTTAGAACAATAGCGCCGCCTCCATCAGTCACCAGACAGCAGTCGAGACTGTGCAGCGGCTCGCTTATCATGCGGGAATTGAGCACGTCCTCAACCGTGAGCGGGTCGCGCCGCCAAGCCTTGGGGTTCATCTGTGCCCATTTGCGCGCCGCCACTGCAATCTCGGCTAGTTGCTCGGAGGTGGTGCCATACTGGTACATGTGTCGGGCGGCTATCATGGCATAGTGGCCGATGGGCGCCGGCAACCCATACGGCGCTTCAAACTGGCTCCCGATGGTCACCTGTGACCTGGCGTCCGTCATGGTTCGTAACCGCAAGGAGCGCTGCCGCGAGGCATAAGTAACCAGTGCCACCTCACAGCGTCCAGCTGTGATGGCCGCCATGGCATGATGCACGAAGGCCTCAAAGGCAGCCCCACCGAGGTCGGATGAGTCTGCCCAGCGCGGCTGGAAGATGCCGAGGTACTCACCCACCTGCACCGAACCTTCCTCGCCCATGTAGTTTACGAAGATACCGTCCACGTCCCTGGTGGTCATGCCAGCCTCTGCCAGCGCCTCGCGGGAGGCAACGGCCGCCATTGAGAGCTCGGTGTGGTCATGTACCTCGCCCAAAGGCGACTCGGCGGCGCCGACTATGTAAACCGGGTTCTTTTCCAGATCCAACTCAACCTCCTCTTCCCAGCATTCCACTCTCAACGTCCGAAGCGAACTGTGTGATAAGCTCACTGAAGTGGACCCTATCCTCAGGACAGGGCCTGTCCTCAAGGGGTCTGGCGTTAAGGATTCTACCATACCTGCACTGGTGGCGTCCACCGGGGTTGAGGTGAATACCTCGGCCGGTATCCGATAACCGAGAGCGAGCACGTGGCCAATCCAGAGAGCTTCAGGAAGCAGCTGCTGACCGCTTTGACAAGATGGTATCCCCCAAGCGTGAAGGAAAGGTTATTGAAAAAGTTGATTAGCTATTCATTAGCAAAAACAAAAAAACCCCCGAACTTTTTAGAACTCGAGGGCTTTTTAGCTTCAATTTTGGTAGCGGGGGTTGGAAGCATTCCGAACTGATGTTTGAGAGGAAAGACTTGATTGCAGCTCTGCAGGATTTGTTCGTCTCTCATACACATAACCGTTGACAGTCGACGAATAGGGTATTAGTATCAGGAAAAAGCCTGCCTATAGTATGATACTCCTGTGGCTAAAAAGAGCCTCCGTTGGAGACCGTGGCGCTCCGATGGTATGAAGGGCTATGGCTGCTGGATGAGAACTATGCCGAGCGGGTACTTGCCTAGTCGTCTTCAAGTTCCACGTCGTAAAACTGCCTGCCGGTGGCGTCCTTCACCTTAACCGCCTGAATGCTGGTGACTTGGCAGTCATCATCTATCGCTATCGGCTTGCCTGGTTGTATGTCTTTTTCAGTCTCACTCCATACGTCTGCTCACAGCCTGCACCTAGCAGCCGCTTTCATGAGTCCGTCACACACGCCAGTAATGAAAGTATCCAAGTCGCCCACTGACCTATCGTTCTTATCGCCCACGCAGACTGTAACAGTGAGCCTGATGGCGCTTTTCAGCGGAGGGCATCCACATTGCCCTCCTTGCCGGGCGGAACCACTTCTTCGTCTGGTCAGTCATGGGGCTGCCCTATCTTGTCGCCGCTGTGCTGCTCCTCAGCTCGTGGCGCATTTCCCGCAGGGCCTGAGTCCGCCTTCACTCGAAGTGGGAGCGGCGTACCCTAGTGGAAGAGGGACTGCCAAAATCGAAGTCTGAGTCTCCTAAAGGGATTTGGGGACTTTCTGACAGAGGTTTTCAGGAAGTGAAAGAAGGAGGAACCTATGTCCGTGAAAATAATCAGCAAAGTTGATGAGTTATTCCCAGCTCTATACGAAATTGGCAAGCATAGGAATTGGTTACCTATGGAGTTGCGAGGCTGGGTTAAAGTTCTGGGGCGGCATACTCATTTACACGATCAATGAGTCCTTCAACGTTAACATGGTAGACGAAACACACGTGAAAGGAGAACTCTTTCCCCACCAGATTGACGGGGCTCTGTGCAGCTCCGGTTACAGCGGCAAACTGAGTTGCCTTTTGTGCATCAATTGTCCCACGGCTGGTGTATTCGAACACTCCGTCTTGACCGCATGCAAAATCGTTTCGAACCTGCGGTTCTTGGCGGGCAGCGGCAGCGTTCCATCCGCTCTTTAGAAAACCAAGAATCTGTGCAGACCCACGAAACACTGTACCTGGAGGCATTAGTCTCCACGAGCATTCCGGCGCGAAATAGCGGATCACCTCGTCCCAGTTGTCTCTTTGGATCACATCATTTAGTGCATACCATGTGTCTCTTGCTAACATTAGGATTCAACCTCCTCGATTCATCTTGGATTTTTCCCTTGGCTGGCAATGGCAGTAATTAACAGAATTATCAGTTATACCAGAATTTCCCATATCAACTCACATTGAGCTGACACTCGCCCCTCTTTAGTTTAATGAGAATGCTGTCAAGCACTCCCAATCAACAGGTGAATGGATTGGCCTTCACAATGACAAGTGTTTGAGTTGTGGAAAGGGCGTTTCTTGGCGGGCTTGTTTCCACTGTGAACCCTGTCCGCATTGTTCTGTCAAAGTGAGGGAATAACAATCAGAGGGAAAACCAGTTAAGATACAGGATTTCCTTTCAAATCCAATTGGTAGCGGGGGTTGGATTCGAACCAACGACCTTCGGGTTATGAGCCCGACGAGCTTCCACTGCTCCACCCCGCGATGTACTCAAAGTATAACCCCTGCCAGATAGAGTGTCAAGGCCGCGTACTCGTCCCAGCACCCGGGAGCACTGAGTGCGTCATCCGGGCTGACCGACGTCTGCTTCACCGCAATGGCGTGAAGAATGGTATGGACATTCATCCCCAAAACGTATTATACTCTGGTGGGTGCGGAACTTAAAAACCGCACACAACAAGGAATAGCTGTATCGACACCGAAACCCCACCTCAGAGAGAGGGTGTCCCTTAAGGAGAATAATATGAAGATACTTTTTATATACCCGCAGTACCCGGATACCTTCTGGAGCTTCAAGCACGCTCTGAAATTCGCGGCCAGGAAAGCGGCCCACCCGCCCCTGGGGCTGTTGACAGTGGCTGCAATGCTGCCGGCGGAATGGGAAAAGAAGCTGGTAGACATGAACGTTACCTCGCTCAAGGACAGCGATATCGGCTGGGCTGACTACGTGTTTTTGAGCGCTATGGTTGTTCAGAAGGACTCCTCCAGGGAGACCATCGCCAGATGCAGGGACCTCGGTACCAGGGTTGTCGCCGGCGGCCCGCTGTTCACCAGCGAATACGAGGAGTTTGATGAGGTTGACCACCTGATACTCGATGAGGCCGAAATTACCCTGCCACCGTTCCTTGACGACCTGGGAAAGGGATGCCCACAGCACATCTACACGTCAACGGAGAGGCCTGACCTGAGCTTGACGCCCATCCCGATGTGGTCACTCATTGACATGGACAAGTACTCATCGATGAATATCCAGTACTCGCGGGGCTGCCCGTTCGATTGTGAGTTCTGCAATATTGTAATACTTAACGGCCACAAACCGCGCACCAAGAGCAAGGAGCAGATACTGGCAGAGATGGAGTCACTGTATAGCCAGGGATGTCGCAGCAGTCTTTTCATCGTTGATGACAACTTCATAGGGAACAAGAAGAAGCTCAAGACAGAAATCCTCCCGGCAATAATCGAATGGTCAAAAGAGCGGAAGTATCCCTTCCCACTATTCACTGAAGCCTCGATAAACATGGCCGATGACGAGCAGCTTATGCAGTTAATGGTCGAAGCGGGGTTCAACCGGGTATTCGTTGGTATTGAAACACCCAATGAGGAGAGCCTGGCGGAATGCAACAAGTACACCAACAAGAACCGGGACCTGGTAGCTTCCGTTAAAAAGATACAGTCCTTCGGGATGGAGGTGCAGGGAGGCTTCATCGTCGGCTTTGACAGCGACCCACTATCCATCTTCCGCAGCCAGATAAACTTCATCCAGAACAGCGGCATCGTCACTGCCATGGTCGGCCTGCTCAACGCCCCGCGCGGTACGAGGTTGTACCAGCGGCTCCACAAGGAGAACCGCCTGCTGAAAGACAGCACCGGTGACAATACCGATTGCTCCATCAATTTCATACCCAGGATGCCCTACGAGACCCTGATTGACGGCTACAAGCATATCATGAGCACCATCTACTCACCCAAGCAGTATTACGAACGAATAAGGACTTTTCTCAAGGAATACAAACCCTACCGGACGAAAAGAGCCACCAATATTCGCCTCTACTATCTCTGGGCATTCATCAAGTTAGTCTGGGTCCTGGGAGTCATGGAGAAGGGGAGAAGGTACTTCTGGAGGTTCTTCATCTCCACCCTGCTCAAACGCCCGCGTCTCTTTCCAATGTCAATGCTCTTGTCTGTGTACGGGATACACTTCCGCAGGGTCATGAAGAAACTGGGGAAAATGCCCTCTCCAGATGTGCCGGGTAACCTTGAGGTAGCGCCGAACCTGGTCAATATCGACAGGACCTAGGACTCACAGCTTTCTACAGGGTTTACAGCCATGACATGATTCTGGTGTACTATATTCACTAAATCCAGAGGATAGTTTTCCTTTTGCGTTATGTCAAAAGTTGTGCTAGAATGAGCCGTATTGTCGCAGACCTGCTGGGTCTATGTAGAGGAGTTAGGTGAGAGAAGAGATAGACAGGTTCCTGACGTACCTCACCACAGAAAGAGGCTTTTCCGACAACACGGTAGCCGCCTACAGGAACGACCTTAACCAGTTGGCCCGGTTTATCGAGGAGGAGACACTTAAACAGGGCCTGGTGCCGTCTTGGGCGAACTTTGGCCGGCAGGAGATGCTGGCACACCTCCTTTCTCTACAGGAGCGGCAGTATGCTGAAACCACTCGCGCCCGGAAGGTTGCCGCGGCAAGGTCTTTCTTCAAGTTCCTGGTAGCCGAGGGTACCATTAAAGAAGACCCGACACGGAACTTGGAGTCCTTCAACGTGGGGAGGTCTTTGCCCAGGCCTATCTCGGTTAGCCAGGTGCGTGCCCTGCTGGAACAACCGACCAGGCAGTCCACACCGGAAGCAAGAAGGGACTCGGCAATGCTGCAACTGCTTTATGCCAGCGGCATGAGAGTTAGTGAACTGGTTTCTCTGAATCTGGAAGATGTCAATACCGGCAGTGGCGACGTCCGGTGCTTTGGTAAAGGACACAAAGAGCGCATCATCCCGATACATGAAGGGGCGGCTTCGGCAGTAGAGGAATATGTTCGTGAAGCCCGCCCTCGCCTGCTAAGGCGTGATGATGAACGTGCCCTGTTCCTGAACCACCGCGGCGAGCGACTTACCAGGCAGGGTTTCTGGCAAATACTGAAGCAATACGCCAGGGTGGCCGGTCTTGCAAGTGAGGTTACACCGCACACTTTGAGACACAGTTTCGCCACTCACATGCTCAGCGGCGGCGCAGACCTCAGGGCCGTCCAGGAGTTGCTGGGGCATGCCAATATCTCCACCACCCAGGTATACACCCATCTTACTACGGAACATGTCCGGCGGTCCTACGAGAAATCCCACCCCAGGGCCAAGTAGCCTACAGGAGGAAGCCATCAGATGCCCGGCAAGTCGAGAAGCAAGCGAGGCAGACAACCCCAGAGTAAAAAGGCTAAGAGTCGACAGCGACACGTCGCTACCCGGGTATCGGCAGCCGTTGCATCCTCCGGGCAGGTTTCTCAGCAGTATGTAACCTCTCCGGTGGCAGGAACACCACGGCCCACGGCATCACCTTCACCGATACAGCATTCCTACATAACTGCCGAGCTCAGGACCATTGGCATCCTGGCTGTCATAATGCTTGGCACACTCTTCGTACTTTATGCGGTTCTTACCTAGGCTCTATCCCGGTGAGACCCACTATGGACTTTGAAAAGGCGAGGGTACGGTTGGTCGAGCACCTCGCCAGGGAAATCAAAGACAAGCGTGTACTGGCAGCAATGGCACATGTGCCCCGGGAGCGCTTTGTCCCACCTGAGAGTACACTCCTGGCCTACGAAGACCGTCCACTACCGATAGCTCTGGACCAGACAATATCGCAGCCCTATATCGTGGCCCTGATGACACAAGGGCTGGAGCTTACCGGCAGCGAAAAAGTGCTCGAAGTCGGTACGGGCAGCGGTTACCAGTCGGCGATTCTCGCCGAGCTCTGCCGGTTGGTGGTGACAACCGAACGCCTGCCGGCCCTGTCCGAAACCGCTGGAAAGGCACTGGCTAACCTGGGATACAATAATATTGAACTGCACCTTGCCGGGGAGACCCTCGGCTGGAAGAATAGAGCGCCGTACGATGCGATAATGGCCACCGCGGCTGCCCCCTCCGTCCCTGACGAGTTGCTGGAGCAACTGGCAATCGGCGGGCGGATGGTAATACCGGTAGGCTCCCGCTACATCCAGGAGCTATGTAAGATTACCAGGCGCAAAGACCGGAACGTGGTCGAGAATCTTGGGGCCTGCCGATTCGTATCCCTTATCGGCAAAGGTGCCTGGCCGGAGGAACCGGAATTCTAGCACAGGGCGTTCTATGCTAACGCACTTATTATGCTTTGGAAGAACTTGAAGGAGGAACAATGATGGAAGTACTGGATGCTATCAAGACAAGGAGAAGTATTCGCCGGTACAAGGACACTCCGGTGGACGATAATACTCTGGAGACTATTCTCGAAGCAGCCCGCTGGGCGCCATCCTGGGCCAACACCCAGTGCTCGCGCTTCGTTGTCGTGCGGGATAACGATATCAAGGCCAGACTTGCCGACACACTGAGTGCAAACAACCCGGCTACGGAGGCTGTCCGGAGTGCGCCTCTGGTAGTCGTCGCTTGCGCCGAACTGGCGAAGGCAGGCTGCTACCGGGGCGAGGCCACCACTGACAAGGGCGACTGGTTCATGTTCGATGTTGGGCTGGCGATGCAGAACCTGGTACTTGCTGCCCACGCTCTCGGGCTGGGGACAGTGCATATCGGTGCATTCGATGCCGGCAAGGCAGCCGAGGCAATTAGCGTCCCGGACGGCTACTGCGTGGTTGAGATGACGCCTCTCGGTTATCCGGACCATGAAGCCAAAACTCCACCCAGAAAGGAACTCTCCGAGATCGTTTTCTACGATAAATTCGGGGGCTAGGCAGACAGTCGTAGTCTGCCGTCGAACTTACCAGGTGTACACAACACTCGTTGGTAATACCGAGTTAACCTGATGGAGCCAGTCTCAAGGGCTCACTCAGGGAGCAGCATAACAGGCTTGAGCATCAGTCGGACCATGTCACCACCGAAGACAGCGGAATCTGCTCCGGTGGGTACCCGGTGGTCGCAGGTAAGTCTGTAATTCATTGAAGGAGTATGCCCATGAGAATCTGGAAACCTATCGAAATAAAGGGAATGCGGGTCAAGAACCGTATTGGCCTGCCATCCCTGGTCAATATGCCTGGAGGAGAAGACGGTTACATAAGTGACCTGACAATCCGGTGGTTTGAGGAGAGGGCCAGGGGTGGAGCCGGACTTATTATGACCGGTGCTGTTGTTGTCACGCCGCCTACTGATGAAATGCTGCAGCAGCGGACTGCTGCCGGTATGACCAAATGGGTTGGAGTCACCGACGATAAGTACATACCGGGCTGGACCAGGCTGGCTGACGTGATTCATTCCTATGGTGCCAGCCTCGGGGTCCAGACTGTGGCACTCGGACCGCAGTCGGGTCAGGGCGCTTCACCACCACCCTATCCGGATGAAACACACCCCAAGGTAAGCGCTCAGTCGTTGCGTGGAGCCGAAGTACCTGTCCACGTAGTCACCAAGGAGGAAATCGAGAAGCACATCAACGATACCGTGGCAGTCGCCCGGCGCATGAAGGCCGCCGGAGTGGACTGCTTCGAGCTACACCTTGCCCATGGCGGTGCGAATCTCTATGCATCCTGGGTCTCACCAATGTACAACCGCCGAGAGGACGAGCGCGGCGGTAGCTGGGAGAACCGACTTCGCTTTCCCATCGAGACAATACGCAGAGTCAGGGAGGTAGTCGGCCCTGACTATCCGATACTGGTGCGAGTCGACGCGGATGAACTATTGGGCGAGTGGGGTATTACGCTTGACGATACTGTCAGTATAATCATACCTGCCCTGGAAGAGGCCGGGGTAGATTGCTTTGACGTTTCCCAGGGGTCGATAATGCACTCTCCCCAGGGGATTACCATTCCTCTGTACTACCCCAGGGGATGTTTCATCCACCACGCCGAGGCGGTGAAACGAGTCACAAAGCGCCCTGTAATTGGTGTTGGTAATATCTTTGACCTGGACATGGCCGAGAAGTTCCTTCAAGAAGATAAGGCCGACATGATATTCATGGGCAGGCAGCTGACGTGTGACCCGGAAACCCCGAAGAAGTACTTTGAGGGGAGGACAGAGGACATACGGAAGTGCATCGGCTGTATCGGTGGCTGCGGTCGGCCCTGCACTATTAACTATGACATCCAGGATGAACCCATCCCGCTCACACCGGCGAAAGAGGTTAAGAAAATACTGGTACTCGGAGGAGGCGTAGCGGGCATGGAAGCCGCCCGGGTGGCGACACTGCGGGGTCACACAGTGACTCTGATGGAAAGGGACGGCCATCTCGGAGGGATGGTGGCAACCCTCGCCCTCAATCCTCTCCTGAGCGAGTTCGGAAACCTGGTGACCTACCTGGCTAACCAGATGCGGAGACTGGGTGTCGATGTGAGGGTATGCAAGGAAGCCACCGCAACAGATGTAGCGGAACTTGCTCCCGATATCATCATAGCTGCCACCGGCTCAACGGCAACACTACCCGAGATAGCCCGGGGGAAGCCGGGTGTAATGACGTACCGTGACGCCTGCCGTGAACCCAAAGCGGTTGGCCAGAAGGTGGTTGTCTGGGGCTTCTTCGGCGCGGAACTGGCCATATCGCTGGCCGAGCAGGGCAAAGACGTCGTCCTGACAGGTAAGTCCGGGGAGGGTTCACTGGGCAGTGACGTCTCCGGGGCAAGGCGGTTCTGGCTCCTGAGGAAGTTGACCGATATGAGTTTTGCCAGAGAAGGGCCCGAAACCATGCGGGTAACCAACCCGCGTGTACTTTCCAACTGCGATGTTGTCGACATCACCACCGCTGGCATCAAGGTGTGCGACCGGCATGGGGCTGAGAAGGTACTGCCGTACGATACGCTAATCATCGCCCAGAGATTCGGTGAGCGGCAGAAGAATGACTCCTTTTTCGGCGAATTGCAGGGGAAGGCAGCCGAAATCCACACGATTGGCGACTGTGCCCAGATCCGCGGCATCAGGGAAGCAATCTGGACGGCAAACGAGGTTGCCAGGACAATATAGTCTTTGCCATGTTACGATATTGAGCGATTACGTTGGCTGGGCCGGTCACCCAAAATCAAAGAGCTTATGGCCAGAAAGAGGAGTGGCAGCGGAGGGATTCAAACTCTCGCTGTCCGGCCTCTGTCTACTTCAACCTCTCATTCAGCCAGCTTTTCAGAGGTTCTCTTACCGTAATCCCGTTCAATGCATTCCGCAGGTCTTTGATACCCTCATACCGGCAGGTGACCAGCTCATTCAGTACTTCAGGTCGGTGTTCCGGGGGATACTCATCGTGTAGGTGGAGTGGATAGTTGACAGTTTCAGGGAGCTCACATAGCTCGTGTCTCTCCACCATATTCAGGACAACGCCGGTCAGCACTACCTGGTGCATGAATATCTTGTACAGTGCATCCTTCCGGTAGAACGGCTCGAAATCAGGATGGCGGTATAGCTGCTTGAAATAGTCACGCCATGTTGCCAGCAATCGTCGTCCCGGTCTTACCACAAGCATACCGGCGTTGAAATAGGGTCTAAGGATATTGTCCCGGGTACAGGTCTCCATGGGGAACACTCTGTCCTCGGTGACCCCACAGTGCTGATAGATGAGTGACCAGAAACCATTGAGCAACCGGTCATAGACTGAGCCTATCTTCGTGTGGTGTACCGGCCTGTACGCATAGCTGGCTCCTTCCGGGAGTCGGAAGACCGTTGGTGAGTTGACTACCAGCGTGTCTTCAACCATCCATACCAGAATCTCGGATTTGGCTCTCTCCTGTTCCTCTGCTTCTGCCGAAGCAAATACCAGTGAAGTAAGCGGGAATCGACTAGCTTCCTCATCGATATCAAACGGTATCACCCGAACGCTCAGCGCATTGAGTCTTTCTATGGATTCATCGGACAAAGGCCCTGCCGCTTCCGGGATGAGCATGATACAGGGGGCTTTGGCAAGTCCGCCGCCAAATGCTCGCAGGCTCTCAAACAGCATTATGGCCCGCGAAGGGTCACCTGGCGTTGACACCGTTGCGAAGGTTATGCTCTCCATTCCTCTTCCACCTGTCTTCGACTGGCATCACGGTCTGCTTGCGGGCTATATGCTATAATCGGGTGTGGTATGGAAAAAGAAAAGTGGCAGCGGAGGGATTCGAACCCACGACCCGAGGCTTATGAGTCCTCTGCTCTACCAACTGAGCTACGCTGCCCCGTGCGACAGTCATGTCGCTCGCCTAATATAGCATAGTCGTCGTCAGGCGTCAATTTCGTTACCGCTCTATACAGGACCCGGAGGAATGATAGTTGAACGTAAAGCCCCGTATACTTGTCGTGGATATAGATGGCACCCTGCTGAACCGGCAGGGGGTGATAGCGCCTGTTGACCGTGAGGCCGTTACCAGGGCCAGCAGGTCGGGGATACGGGTCTCCCTGTCGACGGGGCGTGTCGTCGAGGCCAGCCGCCGAATCCTTGAGCACCTCGGCCTGGACGGCTACCACGTGTTCTTCGACGGTGCCCTTGTCGCCGACCCGCAGACCGGTGAAGAGGTCTATGCCGAGTCGATAGACCGCAAACTGCTCGGGGATATAGTCGATTTCGTTGGTGAGAACGGGATAACCATGGAGCTCTACTCGTCCACCCGGTACTTCATCGAGGAGGAGAACTGGGCAGCCGATATCCGTCGCAATTTCTTCGGGATTGAACCGACCCTGGTAGATTTCGACAGCGTGTGGCGGGAGGAGAGGATTATCAAGGCGACCCTGCCGGTGCGTTCCAGGGATGAGAAGACGAAGTTGGAGCACTTTGACCGTCAATTCGGCAGCAGGCTTAACCTGTCCTGGACGGGAACCCCGGCCTACCCGGACGAGCACTTCATCAACGTTATCAACGGCCGCGCGTCGAAAGGGAAGGCTCTAGAAGAGCTGGCCTCTTTCCTGGGGATACCACTTTCGGAGACAGCCGCCATCGGTGACGGCATCAATGACGTCTCGCTGTTGTCACGTGCCGGGCTGGCGATTGCCATGGCCAGCGCACCCGACGAACTGAAAGCACTCGCCGATTATGTCGTTCCTGACGTGGAGAACAACGGCGTTGCCGTAGCTATTGAGCAGTACCTGCTCCAGGCGTCAGGCGGGACGATTCCTAGTCCCGGGAAGCCAGGTACATCAGGATAGCACCGCAGGCGGCTACGTTGAGCGATTCCGCTTTCTCCCGGACGGTGGGTAGCCTGAGACGGTAGTCGGCCATCTTCAGCACTTCATCCGAGAGACCGGAAGCCTCGTTACCCAGCGCCAGCACCAGCTTATGCCTGCCTGTGAAAATAGAGGTGTCTTCCTTGCCGTTAAGGTCGGCGGCGAGCAGGAAATAGCCCTGCTCTTTAAGCTCCTTCATCATCCCTATGCAGTCCTTCGTACGCCGGAGCCATAACGAGAGCACGCTACCGGCGGTGGACTGCACGCACTTGGGCGAGAAGGGGTCGGCGGACTTCTCGGTGAGGATGACGCCGGAAAAGTTGAAGGCGGCAGCGGTGCGAATCAGGGTGCCGACGTTGCCCGGGTCCTGGATATCTTCGAGGAGGAGCACTCGCGGGCCGTCCGGCAGTCGGCTGCCGGAGAGGGCCGGCAGGATGTCCGAGTACGTTTCCATCGGCAGTTTTACGACGGCCAGGA
The DNA here is from genome assembly GCA_016783135.1 of Dehalococcoidales bacterium. Classification (GTDB taxonomy): domain Bacteria; phylum Chloroflexota; class Dehalococcoidia; order Dehalococcoidales; family Fen-1064; genus DUES01. The sequence goes on from JADHXC010000013.1 coordinate 28,338, forward strand.
CTCCCTGGGGCGTCTTGCTGCTGGTAATGTGGCGGAACTGGCTCTCGGTCACGGCGCGGTGCGGGTACTGAGGGTAGAGTGAGGGCTTGTCCTCGATGGTGACTATCTCAAGGACGGCGTCCGGCTGGTTCTCCACGACCTGCCGCACCGCCCGCTCCCCCTCGATGACAAACGCCCCCGCCTCCAGCCTGCCCTTGCGGGTGGCGAGCTTGCGGTAGTATTTGAGGGGGTTGAGGGGATTGTACTTGTTGGGAGACGTGACCATGACTATCTCTAGTGGTTCAGTTAAGTGTCCAACGCAGTTCATTCTGGTAGAATCGGCTACTCAAAGACCCAACCTTGCTCGCGGAAGAGCTGCAGCATGTTGAGACATCTTATACCTAGCCCAGCGCATACGTCAGGGATCTTGGGTCTGTTCATGCTGTAGGTAGGGTTTTCCTCGGATATCACTGCACAGCCGTGCAGCATGGCCACGGCTATGACGAAAGGGTCGGCACCTGAACGGTTCTTTCGCGTATCAATCAACCGCGGATACTGTGCAAGGATGTCCTTCACGCATCTTTGTATTGGCACGGTGCTGGGAAGGAACATATGGGGCCTTTGCATGGCCCATTGGTAAACCCGGTCGTCCTTCTTCTCCAATTCTATGAGCACTTCTTCAGAAGCTCGCAAGACCTCGTTCTGGATTAGCTCTTCGAGCTTTGACCACACAAGGGGAAATAACTCGGGAGGAAAACCCCGGACCCATGTCTCTATTATTGCGCTTGAATCCAAGCTGTACTCCAACCGTACTCTCCCTGGGCTGGCTATCTTACAGATGTGAGGTTATACTCAATGCTGGCCAAGTGCTTTAGCCTGACGCTGAGGCAGTCTGCTAGGTCGCTGGCAGTCATTCTCTTGCTGTGGTACGCTTCCAGAGCAAGTGCCACAAATGATGGTCCCGCTGTGCTTATAACGAGTCGGTCGGGGGGGGCAAAGCCCTTGTCCGATCTGCTGAGCTTCGTATACTGGCGTAGGTATTCCAGCCTCTTTCTCTGGTAGAACTCCGGCCTAATCCGCTCGCATATCAATAGGCGCCGTAGTATTACCTCACGACTGACCTTGTATTTACCTGCCAATTCACCTATTTCGTCCTCAGACCAGTCTGCTCCACGATTCTTGCCAAGGACAAGCTCTTCAAGAAGCAAGTCATCTCTGTCGACCAGCGTGGCCCCAGCGACTCTATTGCAGAAAGCCTCTATGTCGCGCCCAGCCTCCGCGACATCCGGCCCCTCGTCGAGGTCACAGAGCGCCTCGTACCTCAGCAATACGTGCACGTACTCGTGAACCATTGTGAAGAGGCGCCCGCGAGGAGAATCCCCACTATTCATAATAATAGCGGGTAGTGGTGTGTCGGCAATAGAGAACCCGCGCATTTCTGCCACCGCTACATGGTAGACTTGAAAGACCAAGACCCCTGTGTGCTCCAACGCAGCCCGCCACCAATTTAATGACTCGTAATTGTCCCGGAATGCTACCTGTTTGCCGCGCGTGATACTCAGACGAGACCGTATTCTTGAAGCCAAGGCATCTGGGTCTTCGTGCATAGTCACTTGTGCTGGTGGCTGTGGCGGCTGCTGTTCAAGGTCACTGTACAGGTCCAGCCCGATGGCACGCCGGTCGTGAGCCTCACGAATGGCTAACACCAAGCTGTGGGACATGGGCCGCGGCTCATGGTCAGCCAGGCGTCGAAAATCCCTAATAGGGGTGAAGTCCTCTGGTGGGTCGGCCAAGTAGAATACGGCGATAGGGCGTCGATAGGCTGACGCAAGCTTGCGTAATTGGCTTAGCGTAGGGTTGGGTTTTTTACCCCTCTCCCAGTTCTCAAGCCGCTCTGGGGTCACGGCGGCCCTTCGTGCGGCCTCTGGCGAGGAAAGACCAGAGCTTCTCCTTGCCCACACCAGGAGTTCGGGGTTTGGGATTGTTTCTATGCCTCTTGTCATCGGTCACCTTCTGTTCTAGCAGGCTGCACAGCCAAAACCCCCCTACCCCCTCCCGAACAGCCTCTTCCACCAGGGGGTCTTCTTGAAGACGCCCTCAATCACGAAGGAGTGTTCGCACCGGCCGCAGCGCCAGGTGCCGAACTGCTTGTTGTAGTACGTCTTGGCGCTACCGCAGCGCGGACATGTCGTCCGCATCCTGGCGGCGGTCTTCTCGTCCAGGTTCTGCCAGTAGTCCTCGGACCAGCCGGGCCGTATCGGCATTACGCCTCCTGTCCACCCTTCCTGTTGCCCAGCAGGTCGGATTCCAGGGAGAGCACGTGCTCGGCCAGCACCAGTATCCCGTCGTGGTGGGTGACTTCCATGCGGAGCGGCGTGATTGATATCATATCGGATGTGATTGCCCGGATGTCGGTGCCCTCGGGGTATTCCACCTCGGCGCGGGCACCGGAGACGTATCGAACGCCGTCTTCCGTGGCCACGGGGGCAAGGCGTACCCATGCCCCGGGCGCCGTCCGCGTGGTGACGATGCCCTTAATCCGCTCCCGGGGGATGTTCGGCACGTTCGTGTTCAGGATGGCGTCGGTCGGCAATGTGCCATCCTGAATCCGTCGCGCCAGGTGCTCGGCAACCGTAGCCGCGAACCCGAAGTCCGGCTCCCTATCCCTGTCCATTATCGCCAGCGACATGGCAATCGAAGGTATCTTGCGGAAGTAGCCCTGCAGGGTGGCCATGACCGTACCTGAAAACAGGATATCACGGCCGATATTCGCCCCGTGGTTGATGCCGGAGACCAGCAGCCCGATGCGTTTATCCCCGGAAAGGCGGCGTATCCCCAGCATGGCGCAGTCGCTCGGCGTCCCCCCGACGGCGTAGGCCTGCACACCGGGAATAGACGAGGGCACTTCCTTAATGCTGGTATCGCTGTGCAGTGAGAAGCTGGAACCCATCCCGCTCTGCTGCGAGCTGGGGGCGACCACCAGCACCTCGCCCACCCGGCTCATTGCCTCGGCCAGGGCCCAGAGGCCGGCAGAATCTATGCCGTCATCGTTGGTGACCAGGATATTCATCTATCGTGCCCTTTCTAAATACGTGCCTTGTTAGACGCCGCACCAGGTGGTGTTGTTCTCCAGGGACTCGCGCTCGCTATTGATATTGTTAGCCGGGAAATCATCATCCGGGTAGCCGATAGTAATACAAATACTCATTGCCTTGGACTCGGGTATACCGGTGATTTTCCTGACCACGTTCGGGAACATAATGCCCTGCCCCATGATGCAGGTGCCCAGCCCATAGCTCAAGGCTGCCAGGGCTATTGTCTGGGTCACCGCGCCGAGGTCGAACTGGGCGCCTTCACCCAGGGATTCATCGGAAGAGATTATTATGGCCGCCGGGGCGTCAAAGAGCCGGAAGCCCTTCATCGTCCACGCCATCCGTTTCTCCCGGTCCTCGCGGGCGATATCCATACACTGGAATATTTGTATGCCCAGGGCTACCTGTCTTTCACGGTACACCCCCTGGTAACCGCCCCGCTGGACATCCATGCCGGGCGTTTCACCGGCACTGAGCTTTTCAATGTTGGCCTTGCGGAGCTTGTCCAGTGCCTCTCCGGCGATTACGGTGAACTCCCACGGCTGGGTATTCATGCTCGAAGGCGCACGACTGGCAATCTCCAGGATTTCCTCGATGATGTTCCTCGGCACCGGGTCCGGCTTGTAGCCCCGGATGCTCTTCCTCGATTTAATAGCTTCGATAACGTCCAATTTATCCTCCTTCAACTGTGGTCATGCTAACCTACGGCCAGTCGAGTGTCAAACCGACGGCCCTTACATGTGCAGCTCGATAACATCCCCATCCTGGAGAACGTGCCCTCTCTTTGCCATGACACCGTCATGCTTCCCTGAACCCCAGATACGGGCATATTTCATTCTGGCGCGGAAGTCCTTGTGGACATCCTCCGCGGCATCTTCCAGCGTGCTCCCCCGCGCCAGGACTATCGGGTCGTTGAAGTCCGGCTTCTCCCGCGGTGTCTTGGTGTAGACCCGGATAACGTCCAGCACCTGGTAGACCTTCAACCTCATTTCTTCCAGGCCGGTACCCTTTGTCGCCGACGTGCTGATTACGGGCACCTGCCCGCCGTATTCGTCGCGCAATGCTTCTTCAGCGGTCTGCTGTTCTGCTTTCCCAACCAGGTCCACCTTGTTGGCGACGATAAGGACTTTTTGCTGGCTCCAGCGCGTGTCTTCTTCAGCCTCTTCCTTCCCCGGGACAATGCTTATTCTCATGTTCTCAAGTTGCAAGACAACCTCCACCATCTGGTCCAGGGGGTTGTCACTCAGGTCAACCAGGATGAGCAGGGCATCCGCCCCCCTTAGCATTTGCGGCAGCCAGAAGGGAACCGAGCCGGACACTAGGGGCGGGGTATCGACAAGCTGTATCTGGATGTTCTCAAACTCCATCATGCCCGGGGTGACGGTCTGCGTTGTGAACGCGTAATCGGCCACGTTCGGGGAGGCGTTGGTCACGACGGACACGAGCTGTGACTTCCCGGCATTGGGCAGACCGATGACCATCACCTGGGCCGCACCCTGCTTCTCCAGTACCATGGACGCTCGCTGGGTGACGGATTTTTTGTCCATGCTCTGGGTCAGCTTGGCTATCCGCCGTCGCAGTTCCCCTTTGAGGTGGTCGGTACCTTTATGCTTGGGCATAACCGCCAGCATTTCCTCAAGGGCGGCAATCTTCTCTTGAGCGCTCTTGGCCGCACGGAACTTTTTCTCGGCCTCGAAGTACATCGGGTTTAGATTAGCGGGCATCGCTTATTATAGAAGCTCCTTTACCTTTTTCGCCAGTGCCGGAGACATGCCTTTGGCGGTGGCCAGTTCCTCAACTGTAGCCTCACGGATGGCCCGCACCGAGCCGAACTGCTTGAGCAAGGCGCGTCTGCGACCGGGGCCGATACCCGGAACGGCATCGAGCGAGGAACCGAGTGTTTGCTTACGGCGCACCTTCAAGTGGTAGCCAAGGGCAAAACGGTGGGCTTCGTCCCGCAGGCGCTGCAATAGCTGCAGTCCCGGTGAGCTGCCGGGAAGAACGATGGCGTCTTTCCGGTCCGGAACGAAGACCTCCTCGTTTTCCTTGGCCAGGCTGGCAACCGGTACAGACCGGGCACCTATTTCCTTCATCACGGAGAGCACGGCGTTGAGCTGTCCCTTACCACCATCAATCAGAACGAGGTCGGGCAGGACCGCCCAGGCATTGGGTGTGGCAGTATCGCCCTCTTCTACCGTAATCCGTTTGAACCTGCGCCGGAGGACCTCCTGAAGCATGGCATAGTCGTTGGCCCCACTGACAGTCTTTATCCTGAAGCGACGGTATAGAGACGGCTTTGGCCTGCCGCCCTCGAAGACCACCATGCTGCCCACAGCCCCTGTCCCCTGGATGTTGGAGATATCATAACCTTCAAGGCGTGATGGCGTATGCGACAGGCGAAGTTCTCTCTCTATTTCCTTCAGGGCGGCTGTGAGTGTTGCCGGAGCGGCCAGGTGTTTGATTTTAAGCTGCTGCAAACCCTGCTCAGCGTTTTCGGCGACTATATTGACCAGGTGTCTCCCGTTACCACGGGTCGGTACCTTGATTCGGACGCGGCTACCCCGCTTACTGTGGAGCCATTCCTGAATTGCCGTCATGTCCTCCACCGGATACTGGAGAAGCAGCAGGGGTGGGATGTAGGGTGCCGCGCCGTAGAACTGCTTAATGAAGCTGGACATTATCCGCTCCGGTTCTTCAGAGCTGGTACCTTCAAGGATGAAGCTGTCCCGGCCAACCAGCTTGTTACTGCGGACGAAGAAGACCTGTACATACGCCTGGTCCCGGTCGTTGGCGAAGGCAATGACGTCCTGTTCACCGCTGGTTGTCGCGGCGATTCTCTGTCCCTCGATAACCCTGTCGATAGCCTGTATCTGGTCGCGGAACATGGCAGCCTTCTCAAAATCCAGGGCCTCGGCTGCCCCTTTCATCTTCCTGTCCAGCTCCCCGACCACCCGGTCCTGTTTTCCCTCCAGGAAAAGGAGCACCTGCTTTATCATCTCATCGTAATCTTCCCTGGAAACCGCACCGATACAGGGTCCGAGGCAGCGGCGGATGTGGTACTGGAGGCAGGGACGTGGGTCCGTGCCGGTAATCGTCTTGGTGCAGGAACGGAACGGGAAGATAGTCCGGATGACCTTCAGGGTCTGTCGTACCGACCTGGCGCTGGCGAATGGTCCGAAGTAGTGTACGCCGTCCTCTTCGAGGAGGCGGGTGAAGCGCACCCTGGGCCACTCTTCACGTAGGTCTATCTTGATATAAGGAAAGGTCTTGTCATCCTTGAGGCGGACATTGTAGTGCGGGCGGTATCGCTTGATGAGGTTGCACTCCAGGATGAGGGCTTCCTGCTCCAGGTTGGTCACGTAGAAATCGATGTCATGCACCTGCTCAACCAGGTGCTGGAGCTTGAGTGGCAGCTTCTGTACCGGGCTGAAGTAGGACTTGACGCGCTGGCTGAGGTCAGCCGCTTTGCCAACGTACAGGATGTCGCCTGCGGCGTTCCTCAGCAGATACACGCCGGGGCTGGCCGGTAGCTGCTTCAGTTGCTCGCTTATCAGGTTGCTGGTCAAGGTCTTTTCACCCGGGTCTGCTGGCCAGCCATGCTCACCTTCCTACCGACCAGGCTCGTATTCCGGGGAACGGGAATTACCGGCAGACCGGTCATGGCAGCCGTCGCGTTCTTGAGCGACGGCTACTCGGCGTCCCTGCTCAGGCCGGCCAGGAACTCGGCGTTGGTCTTAGCCTTGCGCAGGCGTTCGAGGACACGCTCGGTGGCTTCAACGAAGTGTGTGGAATCAGACGAAATCATGGCTACCATACGCCGCAGCAGCCAGACCTGTTTCAGGGTATCTTCGTCGAGGAGCAGCTCCTCGCGACGGGTACCGCTAAGCTCGATATCAATTGCCGGGTATATCCTGCGCTGGGCCAGGCGGCGGTCGAGGTGCACCTCCATATTGCCCGTACCCTTGAACTCCTCGTAAATGAGGTCGTCCATGCGGCTGCCGGTATCCACCAGGCAGGTAGCGATAATGGTCAGACTACCACCCTCCTCAGTGTTACGAGCCGCGCCAAAGAAGTGCTTGCCCGGATACAGGGCCCCGGGGTCGATTCCACCGGAAAGGGTCCGGCCACTGGAGGGCATTGCCAGGTTGTAGGACCGGGTAAGGCGGGTGATACCATCAAGGAGTATCATAACGTCACGACCGCTCTCCACGAGCCGCTTGGCTCTCTCCTGGGCCAGCTCGGCGACACGGGTGTGGTTCTCCACCTGCTCATCGAACGTGGCGGCGATTACCTCCCCTTTGACGGAACGCCTCATATCGGTCACTTCCTCCGGACGCTCGCCGATGAGACACACCATCAGGTGGATATCATTGTAGTTTGTCGTGACAGCGGTGGCTATCGCTTTGAGTAGCAGCGTTTTACCAGCCTTGGGTGGTGACACTATCAGTCCACGTTGCCCCCGACCGATGGGAGCTATCAGGTTGAGTAGTCGGGTTGACAGGCTGTCGTTCGGCAATTCGAGATCGACCAGCCTGTCAGGAAACGTGGGTGTCAGCGAGCCGAAATGCGGCCGGTTCTTGGCGAGTTCCGGGTTAATTTCATTGACCGCCTCGATTCGGAGCAGGCTGATGTACTTCTCGCCAGCCCGGGCCGGTCTGCCCTGTCCGGCGACCATGTCTCCGATACGCAGGCCGAATCGACGAATTTGTGACTGGGACACATAGATATCGGAGGAGCTGGGCAGGAGGGAGGCTTGCCGCAGAAAACCATAGCCGTCACTCATGATTTCCAGTATACCGCTGCAGAAGACGTTGCCCTGCTGCTCGGCATCCGCCTGGAGCAAGCGCATGGTGAGGTCTTGCTTGCTGAGCTTGGAGAGGTTGGGGACTTCCAGTTCCTTGGCCAGCACCATTAGTTCGTCTTTGCTCTTGTTTTCCAGTTGACTGATGTCCATGTTAGTTGACTCCCTTGTGTTTGTAGTGGCTACTATCCTCCTGCCTGGGGAACGCGGTTCCGTCCGGTCTGCCCTTCCTGGCTGGGTTTTTGAAACCAGACCGCTGATTCCATGTCATTGCTGTGAAACGCGTCGCCAGTCTTCGAGGAAGCGGGCGATTCCTGTATCGGTAAGCGGGTGCTGTATCATCTGCATCAGCACCTTGTAGGGCACCGTGGCGATGTCTGCCCCTGCCCTGGCCGCCGTTACGCAGTGCAGCGGGTGACGAATACTGGCGGCAATAACCTTGGTGGGCAATTCGTAGTACCCGTACATTTCAACAATATCGGCTACCAGCTCCATGCCGTCGTGTCCGATATCATCGAGTCGACCGACGAACGGGCTGACATAAGCAGCTCCTGCACGGGCTGCGAGCAGTGCCTGGTTCACCGAGAAGCAGAGGGTCATGTTTATCTTGATGTTCTCCTTGCTCAGCGTGGACGTTGCCTTCAGCCCGTCGGCAGTGATGGGAATCTTGACGGTCACGTTTGGTGCCCAGGAGGCTTTGACCCGGGCCTCTTCAACCATGGATTCCGCATCTTCGACAAGCACTTCGGCGGAAACTGACCCGCTGACGATGGAGCAGATGGTCTTTACCACCGTTTCATAGTCCGCGGTGGCTTCTTTCGATACCAGGCTGGGGTTGGTGGTCACACCACTGATTACACCCAGACTGGCTGCTTCCCTTATTTCATCGATATTGGCTGTGTCCAGGAAGATGAGCATCTAAGTTTCCACCTCAGCGATTTTAATGTCTGTTTCTGTCAGTCCCGGCAACGATACGCGCTTCTTCAGGCAACTTCTGGTCGGGCGAAGCGAAGGCTCGAAGGCTTACCCGGGACTATTTTCTTGTAGGTAACTAGGAAAGAGGCAGCAATGGCTGGTCCCCTTCCCGGAGTACACCTTTAGAAGCACCGATGAAATCACGGAACAGTGGGTGAGGACGATTCGGACGAGAGCCGAACTCCGGGTGGAACTGGCAGCTAAGCATCCACGGGTGGTCAGCCAGTTCGCATATCTCCACAAGTCTGTTATCGGGCGATAGCCCGCTCAGAATCATACCCTTCTCTTCCAGTTGGGTGCGGAAATCATTATTGAACTCGTAGCGGTGCCGGTGGCGTTCCTGAATCAGGCACTCGCCGTAGGCAGCGGCAGCGCGACTGTGGTCAAGCAAGCGGCACGGGTAGTTGCCCAGGCGCATGGTACCGCCCATGTCCTGCATATCCTGTTGTTCCGGCATCAGGTCAATGACCGGATACGGCGTAGTTTCATCAAACTCGCTTGAGTTCGGTCTGTCCGACTCCAGGGCATAGCGAGCGAACTCAATGACCATCACGTGTAGACCGAGGCACAGCCCGAGGTACGGGATGTTATTCGTCCGTGCATAGTTAGCTGCCTTGACCATGCCTTCTATCCCTCTGATACCAAAACCACCGGGGACGATAATTCCCTGAGCTGAGCGTAGTGCCGCCTGGACATTACCTTCTTCCAGGTTTTCCGACTGTACCCAGGAGAGATTGAGGTCTCTATCGTGGTAAAGGGCGGCATGATGCAGCGCTTCACGCACCGAGAAATAGGCGTCCTTCAACTCCACATATTTCCCTACCAGGACTATGTTGACCGGTTCATGCGGTTCCTTGAGGCGCTTGACCATCTCCTCCCACTCGCTCAGTTCGGCTTTCCTGGCGTCAAGCCCGAGTTTGCTAATAACCAGTTGGCCCAGACCTTCCTCCTCGAGGAGCAGCGGTACCTCGTAGATAGTAGGGACGGTTGGCAGGGGTATTACCGCTTCCCTCTCTACGTCACAGAATAGTGATATCTTGTCCCTGATTCCCTCGGATATGGGAAGGTCACTGCGGCATACTATGATGTCCGGCTGGATACCGATGCGGCGCAGTTCATTGACACTGTGCTGTGTAGGCTTTGTCTTCAGTTCCTGGGTAGATTTCAGGTATGGCAGCAGGGTGACGTGGACATAGAGCACATTGTCACGCCCGACATCGTTTCTCATCTGCCGCAAGGCCTCCAGGAAGGGCTGCCCTTCAATATCGCCCACAGTACCGCCTACTTCAATTATGACTACGTCAGCCTTGGACTGCTCCGCCAGCCGTCGGAACTGGTCCTTGATAGCACCGGTAACGTGGGGCACCACCTGTATCGTGCCCCCAAGGAAGTCACCACGCCTCTCCTTGGCGATTACTTCACTGTAAATCTGGCCCGAGGTGACGTTGGAGTCCGCAGTGAGGTTGGTGTCAGTGAAACGTTCGTAGTTACCGAGGTCAAGGTCGGTCTCGGCACCATCCTGGGTAACGAAAACCTCACCATGCTGATAGGGTGACATCGTTCCCGGGTCAACATTGAGATACGGGTCCAGCTTCTGGATAGACACGGTAATCTGACGGCTCTTCAGTAGGGTACCAATCGAAGCGACAGTTATTCCCTTGCCAACGGAACTAACTACGCCACCGGTTACAAAGATATACTTCGACATAAGGGGAATCAAACTATCAGGTTATGGAGTGACCGTGTGTATTGTGAGGTCGTAGGAACAGAGAAACAGGAACCAAGTAATATCTGATTATAAAAGGGTAAACGTGAAAATGTCAAGTTTTTATACCTGAATCGTCATCTTACCACCTGCTCATCACGTAACTGCTGTATCTGTTCCGGGGTATAATTGAGCAGGTCGCGCAGGATTTCTTCGGTGTGCTGCCCCACGGTGGGTGTCGTGCCGACGGGCGTCTCGCTGCGACTGAGCTTGATGAGCTTCCCGCTGGCATGTGCCGTACCGGCGACCGCATCGGGGACCTCCACGAGCAACTCCCGCTCCCAGAGCTGGGCACTCTCTGCCGCCTGCGGTATATCGTTCACCGGGGCACAGGGGATACTGGCCTCAGACATGGCGTCTGTCGCCTCCTCTGTAGTCCGGGTGGCGAACCACCGGGTCAGCTTCTCTTCCACCACGGTGGCGTTCTTTGCCCGTTCTGCGCGGCTGGCGAAACGGGGGTCGTCCACCCACTCCGGCTTATTCAGAATCTCACAGAGCCTGGGCCAGATATTCTGGTTGGGAGCCACCAGGAGTGCCCAGCCATCAGTGGTCCGGTAGACATTGCACAGGGCACCCGCGTTTCGGCTCCCCTGGCGCTCAGGAACGCTGCCATTCCCCAGGTAGGTGGCTATCGGTATCTCGGTGAGGCTGAAGCCGGTATCAGCCAGGCAGACGTCTATCTCCTGCCCCTTTCCGGAGAGTTCCCGCTCACGAAGTGCCGCAAGCACGCCAATAGTGCCATGCAACGCCGTGATACGGTCGATGATGGGCATGGTGGTAGTAGTCGGTGGGGTTTCCGGGTAACCCGTAAGTTGCATAAGGCCACTGATTGCCTGGCCGATGGGGTCGAAGCCAATGCGGTCCCGGAAAGGGCCGTATTGCCCGTAGGCGGAGACGTTCAACATGACTATCCCCGGATTAAGGGAACAGAGTGTTTCGTAGGAAAAACCCATCTTCTTGATTGTACCGGGGCGGAAGTTCTGGATGAGAACATCAGATATCTTTACCAGTTCCCGCAGGACGTCTTTTGCCTTCTCATTCCGCAGGTCCATGGCCAGGCTCTTCTTGCCGCTGTTGTACTGCACCCAGTACGGGTTTTGTCCACGGACTGAGCCCGTACTGCGCCGACCCCGGCTTTCGTCCCCGTCCAGGGCTTCTACCTTGATAACCTCGGCGCCCAGACGGGCAAGCACGAGTCCGGCCCTCGGTCCTGCCTGGTAGCGGCCGAGGTCGAGCACGCGGATACCTTCCAGTGCTGTCCTGGGAGCTGCTATTTCCCTGTCCTCCGTTCACATAGTAGCTACTTCGACGTGCGCTTGAGGAAGCTGCTGAAGCTCTCTCTGGCCGGGGGTGAATCCACGGAGCGGGCCACTATTTCAGCCTCATTGCGCTGCATTTCGCGCCAGCTTAGACCGATATCCTTCACCATTATTTCCCTGACCGCCTGCACGGCTGCGGTATCGTTGCCGGCGATGAGCTGGCCCATCTCGATGGCGGTCTTCATCAGCTCTTCTGAGGGCACCAGCCTGTTGAGCAGCCCGATGCGGTAGGCCTCTTCGGCCTCGACCACGCGGCCGGTGAAGAGGAGTTCCTTGGCCATCGGCCAGCCGACCATCAGCGGCAGGCTCCAGGTGGAGTTAACCCGACTGTACGTGACTGCCAGGAAACGAAATCTGGTGCGTTCGCAACCGATGCGGATATCGAAGATGGAGGACATCAGCGCCCCGCCGCCGTAGGCAAGCCCGTTGATGGCCCCGATGGTGGGCTTCTTGTATTCTGCCAGGTGCCATGTCCAGTCTGTGCGACGCACATCACGTTCCTGGAGCCGTTCCACAGGCATCTCTGCCATCTCGTGGATGTCCGCTCCGGCGGAGAAGGCTTTTTCACCGGTACCCGTCACAAGGAGCACCTTCACCTCCTCGTCTTCTTCAAACTGGGTGAGTGCCCGGTCGAATTCAGCGAAGAGGGTGAAGCTCATGGCGTTAAGCCGTTCCGGACGGTTCAGCGTGATTATACCGACACCGTTTTGCTTCTCAAGAAGTAGTGTCTCGTATGTCAAGGCTTTGCCTCCATTACTCTAATGTTGCCGGAGTGTCTAGCTCGGTACAAGGCCGGCAATAATCGGATGAAGGATATCCAATGCCCGGTCCACTTCCCGGGATGTAATCGTCAGGGGTGGAGCGAAGACGACCCTGTCGCTGGGAGTACCGCCGATTCCAGACACGCGGACGAAAAGCCCCTGCTCCAGTGCGAGGTCCTGAATCTTCTGCATCACGTTCAGCCCCGGGTCGAATGGTCTCTTTGTAGCCTTGTCGGCCACTATTTCGATGCCCAGCATCAGGCCCAGCCCGTTGGCACCTCCCACGCAGGGCAGCGGCCCGAAGTCCCGAATCAGGCGTTCCAGGGCATACTTGCCCATGCTGGCAGCATTCTCGGCTATACTGTCCCGTACGTATATCTCCATCGCTTTGGTCGCTGCGACAGCACACACGGGGTGCCCGGAATAGGTGTAGGCAACGAAGTTACGACCCTTTATGGCCTCCCAGATGTCATTGCTGAAGGCCACGGCACCAAAGGGCAGGTAGGCACTGGTAATACCCTTGGCCATGGTGATTATGTCCGGCCTGATTCCCCAGTGTTCCATGGCGAACATCTTTCCGGTCCTGCCGAAGCCGGTCATGACTTCATCGGCAATCAGGAGGACATCGTACTTCGTGCATATCTCCCTTACCATTGGCCAGTACTCGGGAGGAGGAGCAAGCATCCCGCCGACACCCAGAACGGGTTCGGCCATGAAAGCAGCTATATTGTCCGGGCCTTCTTTCTCAATGACTTCAGCCAGGAACCGGGCGCACTGGATACCGCAGCGGGGGTATTCCTGGTTGAATGTGCAGCGATAACAGTAGTGTGAGGGTATGCGAATAAAGCCGGGCATCTGCGAACTCAGCCCCCTCTCGTAGGAACCCTTGCCGGAGCCGGTGGCTGTCAATGCAGCGCCGGTGATGCCATGATATGAATCGTAGAGGCTGATGACCTTGTACTTGTTGCTCCCTCTGGCGTGCCAGTAGAAGCGGGCCAGTCTTATTGCAGAATCGATACTCTCGGAACCGCCGGTGGTAAAGCTGAAATGGTCCAGTCCCGGTGGCACCAGCTCGCCCAGCTTCTGGCCACACTCGATGATAGCCACATTGGAGAACCCGTGGAACAGCATGGCATACTGCGTCCTGGCCAACTCCTCGCTGATGGCGTCGATAATCTCTTGCTGTCCGTAACCCAGGTTGACACAGAGCAACTGAGAAGCCCCGTCGATATACTCCTTCCCTTCTGTGTCCTGGAAGTATATGCCGTGGCTCTTTTCGGTCACTATGCCAATGTTGTCACCGATGGGCCACCGGCCGTGCACGATGTGCTCCCGGTCCCACCTGAGAAGATCCTCTGTCCTTCTACCTTGCATGGTTGTTCTCCTTATTGACTGAGCCATGTATAGGCCACCCTGTTACTGAACACTTTAGGTAGGTGGAGCGCCTTTTGTCAAGCTTCACTGTGTCGGCGACACTCTGTATCGGTGGGGGTTTGTTTCCGCTGTGGGACAGTGCTACCATATGAACCATGAAAGAGAGACTGGGGCAGGCCCTTTCCCGGAGAAAGAAGCTCCACATCACCGATACCCGGCGCGTATCATCGGCGGTACTGCTGCCGCTCTATCTCAAGGATGGAGAATATCATCTCCTGTTCATCCAGAGGACCACGAGGGTACGGGACCACAAGGGCCAGATATCTTTCCCCGGCGGCGCTTACGAGGAAGAGGACATTACATTTCGTAAGACAGCCCTGCGTGAGACATCGGAAGAGGTCGGTGTGGCCGAGAGTGACGTCGAGGTACTGGGAGAACTGGACGACATCCGCACAATCGGCTCCAGCTATGTCATCTCCCCCTTTGTGGGCATCATTCCCTGGCCCTATGATATCAAGGTGGACCAGTGGGAGACCGAAGAGGTAATCGAAGTCCCCCTGGCGGCTCTCCTGGACAAGGACAATGTCCGGGAGGATACGGATATCCTCGAAGGTGAGGTGGTACCCACCTTTTTCTACCATTACCAGGACAAGGTGATATGGGGTGCCACTGCCCGAATGCTGAGACAGTTTCTCGGCATCGTGACCGCTATCCGGGAGGAATGCCCGTAGATGATTGCTCCTGAGAGGCTGTGGGCCCTTCGGTTCCCGTTGTGATGCTCACCTTCCCAGTCATCAGAAACCCGCTCTTTAGCGGTACCGGGGCTATTGCGATGATTCTGCTCGCGTATGTCTTGTGCCAGCAGAGATAGTCTTGCTATAATTGGGAGAATACTGGAAGGAGCCTTATTACAGGGTAGTAAGACCACAAATATGGAGCAGCAGGTCCGGAAACGTTGGTCAAAAAAGGAGCTGTGGGTCGGGGGTCTGGCTATCCTTGTAACAATTGCTCTTTGTTCTGCAGCCGTTTACTATAAAGATAGCCTAATGAATAACACCTATGTAGCCAGGTTTGGCTTACTGGGTGCGCTGATTATTGCTTTCATTGCCGGTAGTACTTTTAGTGTAACGGCTATCCCGGTCCCCTACTGGCTCGTGGTGTTTACTCTACCGGGTACATTAGCCAGCGAGTATGGGATTTTAGCGCCGGTGTGGGTCGGATTGCTATCCGGATTAGGAGCCAGCCTGGGACAGTTGATTACTTTCCTTATCGGTTACGGAGGTAGAGGTATTTCCGAGAAAATCACCGGCAAATTCAGCAGCAGCTTCTATGACAGGGCGATATCGTGGGCAGAACGACACGGCTCACTATCTGTCTTTCTCATGTCGTTACTGGTCAATCCACTCCATCTACCCATGACAATCGCCATAGCCACACTGCGATATCCACCCCACAAATTTTTCTTCTACTCCTTCCTGGGTACCGGGCTCAAGAGCCTGATAATCGCCTTCTGCGGTTACTACGGACTGACGTCGCTATTCTCCTGGTTGGGAGTGTAGGGCAGAGGGGGTTATACATATGGCGTTGACTGTCCTTTACGTGGTATTGGGGCTTCTGGCTGTCGTGGGTATCTGGCAGCTTGTAGTCTGGATGCTTGAGATACAGGACAAGAACCGGAAATACCGGGCAGCTACCAGCCTGGCCCGTGAGAGAACCAGACCGCTCCTGGTAGCCGGTGGACCGTGGGGTGGCAAACAGGCGCGTCACTGGTTTAACAAGCCGGCGCACGGTGAAGGGGATGTCTGCCTTGATATTGACCGTCGGGCGATAGACGGCCACCCGTATGCCGTCGTTGCCAGCGTTACCCATATCCCGTTCTCAGACAATACCTTTGGCGCTGCGTTTGCCAGCCACCTGCTGGAACACCTGCCGACCGTTAGCAAAGGCAGGCAGGCACTGGATGAACTCAACCGGGTGGCTGAGACCGTCTTCATCGTCTACCCGTCCCGGCAGTCTATCGCCGGCTGGGTGATACCGGAGCACCATCTCTGGGTCTGGCAGGAAGGAAACAGTACCTTTTTCAAGCAAAGGGGAAAGCCGGGCGCCGTAGAAGAGGAGTATCACCGTTGAAAGAGCGACCGGACATGACCAGTATGAAGTCGGAGTTGCAGGTAGAGATTGAGCGCCTGGCGGAGCGACTGCTTGGTCGTGAGGACGGAAAGCGTGCAGACTTCATCGGGAGGGTCACGGAGACGTACAACAGGGCTATGGGCAAGGAGTTTCTCGTGATTCACAACCCCGGAGGGTGGGGGAATACGCTGCTGGAGTTGTGCCTGGACTGGGAGAGGAGCATCGTTACCGGAGTTACCGGGACGATGGATGAGCTCGGTCGTACCTGGGCGCTGACCCAGCACTTCCGTAGCGGCAACAGCTTCTGGCACCACATGCGGGACGTAGGAAAGGAAGCGCGCTTCTTTCTGAAGAGTAAGTCCCGCCAGGCAGAGATAATGGCAGAGGAGCTGAGACTGCTTATACGGAGACTACCTGAACTCAGAGTGGTGCTGGTAGGGGCCAGCCAGGGGGCGGCCTTCGGTAACGCCGTGATGCGGGAACTCGGTGACAACAACCAGGTCTACAGCATCGAGTTGGGCATATTCTTCCCTCACATGTCCCACCGGGTGATCACGGAAAGAACACTGGCGATAGATACGAACGGAATGATGCCGGACCCCATGGCGCACCGGAATCTGAAGGCCGGCACCAAGGCCTACATGCTGGCGTTCCTGAGGTGGTTCAGATACCGGCTGCAGGGGAAGCCGGCCAAATTCACGCATTGCATCAACGTTCCGGGGCACGAGTACCGCTGGGAATACCCGGAGGTGCAGGGCAAGGTCAGGGAGTTCCTGAAGGCGAACTTCGGGAACTGAAGCGGGACTTTTGTCACTGACGCCATAACCGGGCGCCCGGTAGAATTGAACTGGTGGGAGGTAGATGATGAGGCAAGAGAGATTCACCGAGCAGGCACAGGAGGCAATTAGCGCTTCGCAACAGATGGCTCAGCAACTCGGCCACAACCAGTGGGATGTGGAGCACATCCTGCTGGCATTGCTCATGCAGGAGAAGGGCCTGGTTGGCCAGATACTGCGTGACCTTGGCGTTGACGCTGAGCAGGTCAGGCGCGAGGTGGAAGCCGCGCTGGAGCGAATGCCCAAGGTTACATATCAGGCGGGACAGTTCTACATGACCCCGCGTATCAACGCCCTGTTTACTGCTGCTGATGCAGAATCAAAGAGGCTGAAAGACGAGCTTATCGCCACGGAACACCTGCTCATCGCCATGGCCGGTGAGGAGAAGGGAGAAGCAGCCGGTATTCTTGGCCGGTTTGGTGTTAACCAGGAAAAGGTATATTCAGCCCTTCAGAAGCTGCGCGGTGGCCACCGAGTCACCGATGCCCGGGCTGAGAGCAAATACCGCTCACTGGAGAAGTACGGTCGTGACCTCACCGAGCTGGCGCGTCAGGGTAAGCTCGACCCGGTAGTCGGTCGTGAGGATGAGATAAAGCGTGTGATGCAGGTGCTCACACGACGCACCAAGAACAACCCGGTGATTGTCGGTGAGGCGGGAGTAGGCAAGACCGCCATTGCCGAGGGGCTGGCCCAGAAGATTGCCGCGGATGATGTGCCGGACTCTCTCAAGGGCCATAAGGTAGTTGCCCTGGACATGGGGGCTTTGGTCGCGGGCACCAAGTTCCGCGGTGAGTTTGAGGAGCGGCTCAAGGCGGTGATGGATGAGGTCCGGCAGGGGGAAGGCGAGATAATACTGTTTATCGATGAGATACACACCGTGGTCGGTGCCGGCGCGGCCGAGGGGGCGATAGATGCCAGCAACATGCTGAAACCGGCGCTGGCGCACGGTGAGTTGCAGTGTATCGGTGCCACCACGCTTGATGAGTATCGCAAGTTCATTGAGAAGGACAAAGCCCTGGAACGGCGCCTGCAGCCTGTATTCCTTGGTGAGCCCACTGTTGAGGCCACCATTGAGATGCTGCACGGACTGCGCCCACGGTATGAAGCTCACCACAAGATTAAAATCAGCGATGCCGCCCTCGAGGCAGCCGCCCGTCTCAGCCAGCGCTACGTTTCTGGTAGATTCCTCCCGGACAAGGCGATTGACCTTATTGACGAGGCAGCCAGCAAGCTGCGCATTGATACCGAGAGTGCCCCGCCGGAGGTCAAATCGCTTGAACAGCGCCTCAAGCAGTTGACCAATGAGGAGGAAGCAGCCACGCAGCGAGAGGACTACGAGACCGCTGCCCAGCTCAAGGTAGAGCGTCTCCAGCTTGAGGAGGAGTACGACGGGGCCAAAAGCGAATGGCTGCAAAAGGAGAAAATCAGTGGGGTGGTTGACGAGAACGATATCGCCAGCCTGATATCCATCTGGACGGGTATTCCAATTTCCCAGATGCTCGAGGGTGAGGCGGAGAAGCTGCTCTACATGGAAGAGCGTATCCATGAGAGACTGGTGAACCAGGAGGAGGCGGTCGTGGCCATCTCCGAGGCCATCCGCCGGAGTCGGGCCGGGCTGAAGGACCCCAGGCGGCCCATCGGGAGCTTCATATTCCTCGGCCCGACAGGTGTCGGTAAGACAGAGTTGGCACGCGCCCTGGCCCAGTTCCTGTTCGACGATGAGAATGCCATGGTGCGCCTGGATATGTCCGAATACCAGGAGAGGCACACCGTATCACGCCTCATCGGTGCTCCGCCTGGATACGTTGGCTTCGAGGAGGGAGGGCAGCTTACCGAAGCAGTGAGACGTCGGCCCTACCGGGTAATCCTGCTTGACGAGATTGAGAAGGCACACCCCGAGGTGTTCAATACCCTGCTCCAGGTCCTCGACGACGGCCGCATGACGGACGGCCACGGGCGGACGGTGGATTTCAAGAATACCGTGATAATCATGACCAGTAACGCTGGCGTGGAGCTTATCCGGCGGGAGAGTGCCATCGGTTTTGCTGCAACGAGAAAGGGTGATTCCGGCGTTCAGAAGCGAGGATACGAGGAGATGAAAGAGAAGGTTATGGCCGAAGTTAAAAAAACCTTCCGCCCCGAGTTCCTCAATCGGCTGGACGAGATCATTGTCTTCCATGAGCTAACCGAGGAACAACTGAGGCACATCGTGGAGTTGATGGTCAGGGACCTGCAGGGACGGTTACTGGAGCGCAAGCTCAGCATTGAGTTGACCGAGGAAGCCAGGTCCTGGCTGGCAAAGGCAGGCTACGACCCGCAGTTCGGCGCCCGGCCACTGAGACGGGCTATCGAGCGCTACGTGGAGAACCCACTGTCAACTCAGGTTCTCAGGGGCGAGTTCAACGAGGGCGATACCGTGGTGGTCGATGTGGAAGGGGACAAGTTGACTTTTTCATCAAAAGCAGCGGAATCACCGGCGTAAGGGTGGTAAAACCACACCCATAAGTTGTAGAATATAGTCGTGGGGCTGTAGCTCAATTGGGAGAGCGATTGAATGGCATTCAATAGGTAAGGGGTTCGAATCCCCTCAGCTCCACCAAAGGGGACGATACCGAGAACTCGTCGCCGTACGCCTCATTCAATGTGGCTGGCCAGAGTCTTCTCAGTGACTTTCAGTTGGCCGCCTGTGACTAACCAGGTTGCAATCCATAAGCCAGGCTGAGTCCCAACCCAATCACACCATGGAAACCGTGGAAACACTGAGAGCGAGGGGATTCCCCGTGCTAATTCAACCTGTCCCTCAGATTCGTGTACCTTTGCCGGACTCTATTGTTCTTAACGGCCATGGCTATTGCGCGCCTGCTTCCAACCAATACCACGATTCGTTTGCCACGCGTTATCGCAGTGTACAGAAGATTGCGCTGTAACATTACATAGTGCTGAGAGAGAAGGGGAATGACAACGGCAGGATACTCGCTGCCCTGTGACTTGTGGATCGAGATAGCATAGGCGAGTACCAACTCATCAAGTTCACTCCATTCGTAATCAACCACTCGATTGTCATAGGTGACTTGTAGTTTCTGTTCCGCGGGATCGATCCCGACAATCCTCCCGATATCCCCATTGAAGGTCTCCTTCATATAGTTGTTCTTGGTCTACATTACCTTGTCGTTGACCTGCAACAACCTTCCTCCTCGGACCAATCCTTTGCCATTCGCATTCAGGAGACCCTGCAGTTCGGCGTTGAGGTTGGCAACACCAGCGGTACCTCGATGCATCGGAGTCATTACCTGGATATCATCCAAGGGATTCAGATGGAAGGCACGAGGGAGTCTACGCTTGACCAGTTCCCTGATCAGGCTGACAGCCTTCTCGGGTTCTTCCGCTTCAATAAAGTAGAAATCAGACTGTGTTTCCCGCTGTACCCTCAACTGAGGTAACTCACCACGATTCACTCGATGTGCATTGGTCACGATGAGGCTTTGCTGCGCCTGACGGAATATCTCAGTCAGCCTCACCGTCTCTACCCTTTCCG
>JADHXC010000050.1 GCA_016783135.1 Dehalococcoidales bacterium
AGGAGCACTTCCTGGCGCTCCTTCTGGATACCAGGGGACAACTGATAAAAATCGCCGAGGTCTCCGTGGGGAGCCTGGACAGCAGCATTGTCCATCCCAGGGAGGTATTCAAGGAGGCGGTGTCGGCCAGCGCAGCATCGGTGATATTCGTCCACAACCACCCCTCAGGAGACCCCCAGGCCTCGGACGAGGACATCGGCCTGACAAAGCGGCTGGTTGAAGCCGGCGAGATAATGGGCATCGACGTCCTCGACCACGTGATTGTCTGCGAACGGGCCCACCTGAGCCTGAAAGCGCAGGGGATTTTCTGAGGGGTGACGCAACAGCAGCCCTTCCCCCAACCCGCATCCTATCCCTGGTCTATCCCATGATGGTATACTCATACCAACCTGGATTGTAAGGTCTCCTGGATATGCCTCCTGATAAAAAAGAACATCGCCCGTCGCGGCGAATACTGCACACATCGGACCTCCATCTGGACGAGCCGGGCAAGGATGCCTGTGGCTGTCTCGAAGCAGTGGTTGGTCTGGCCATTGAGCGGGATGTTGACCTGGTCATTGTTGCCGGTGACCTCTTCGACCACGGCAGGATAGGTGATGAGCTGGTCAGCTTCACCGCGGCACAACTGAAGCGACTGCCAATGCCGGTGGTGGTCCTGCCCGGAAACCACGATTGCCTGGTTCCGGGGTCTGTCCTTGAGCGGGCCGATTTCCGGGAGAACGGCGGCAACATCCACCTGATTACATCACCGGAGGGAGAAACGCTGGAGCTATCCGGTCTGGGGATATCGGTGTGGGGGAAGTGCATCGATTCCCATGATGATGTCCGACCGCTGGAAGGGGTCCCACAGCCGGATGGTGGCGGGCAGTGGAACGTCGCCGTTGCCCACGGCTACTATGTCAGTACCGACCCTCCACTGTTCCCCAGCTACCATATCACCGAGGACGAGATAGTCGCATCGGGCCGGGACTATATTGCCCTGGGGCACATCCCCGTATTCCGCTGCATCTGCCGTGAGCCGGTGATGGCGTACTACTGCGGTTCACCCACGGTGTCCGGTACGGTAGCCCTGGTGGAGCTTGATGACGAGGCCGGGGTGCAGGTCACTCCTGTTGCGCTTAAGCTTAAACTTAAGTTTAAATAGAAGAAAGTGGGACCAGATATGAAGACGGATTTCAGCAAGCTGGAGAGGGCTTTCAATCCGCGGTGTGTAGCTGTCGTGGGAGATAAAGGTGAGAGCAACTACATGTGGCTGCGCGGGCAGAGCGAATTCAAGGGGAAGCTCTACTCCGTGCAGGTTGACCCCAAGGAGATACCGGGCATAGAGGCTCTGGGCATAAAGAACTTCCCCAGCCTGATGGACATTCCGGAGCCGGTGGACCTGGTGATTGTGGCTGTGCCCCGGCCGGTGGCTCCCCGGATACTGGCCGACTGCATTCGCAAGGACGTGGCGGCAGCCCATTTCTTCACCTCCGGGTTTGCCGAAACCGATACCGAGGAAGGTATCGGGCTACAACGGACACTCACCGGGATGGCCGAAGAAGCTGACTTCCATCTCGTCGGGCCGAACTGCATGGGTATCTACAATCCGGCTGCGGGCATCAGGCAGACGCCGATGCAGCGTACCGGTTTCCAGGGTACGGTGGGTTTCATCGCGCAGAGCGGCACGCACGCAATTGCCTTCTCCGAGGAGGCATACCAGCAGGGCGTCGAGATTAATAAGTCGGTCAGCTTCGGCAACGGCGTGGTGCTGGACTCTTCCGACTACCTGGCGTACTTCGGCAATGATGATGGCATCGAGGCAATCGGTATGTACCTGGAGGGGGTAAGGGATGGCCGGCGCTTTATGGCGACACTGAAGGAGGTGGCTGCCCGCAAGCCGGTGGTCATCTGGAAGGGCGGGCGTACCGAGGAAGGCCACCGGGCAATTGCCTCGCACACCGGTTCACTGGCAGTGTCAATGGCTATCTGGGACGCCGCCGTAAAACAGTGCGGTGCGGTGAAGGTCAGGAGCATGGAGGAACTTGTCGATGCTCTGAAGGCGGTACAGTATCTGAAGCCGGTCTACGGGGACCGGGTGGGCATTACCGGTGGGTCAGGGGGGCAGTCGGTAGCCATCGCCGATGTCTTCGCCGAAGCCGGATTGAAAGTCCCGGCACTCACCCAGGAGTCCTACGATGAACTATCGACCTTCTTCAGCCTGATAGGGGGCGGCTACCGTAACCCGATAGACACCGGTAACGTCAACCGCCGGGAGATGAAGCGGATAATGGAAATACTGGAGCGGGACAATAACGTGGACAACCTTGTCCTGCTGACCTCGGCCATTCCACGCATGGCAGGGCAAACAGACCGTGATACCGCCATGCTGGCAGAGATTCGGCAGCGGACACCAAAGCCGGTTGCGGTGATTCTTGGCTTCCAGTCTCCGGAGGCGGTGCAGGCCGTAAGGGAGGTTGCCCAGAGGTTCAGGGATGACGGTATCCCGACATTCGTTTCACTGGAGCGGGGAGCGAAGGCCCTGAAGAACGCCCTGGAATACTACGTTCTGAAACAGCGTGTCAACGTCTAGCTTTCAGGTGGGGCGGGGCACTGTTTAAGTGGTGGTGCTAGTTGGTGATTCCGGGTATCCCGGATGTGCCCGCACTGCCGATATTCCCTTCGAGTTGCACGATTCGCGATTCCACCTTACCCGCTTCAATCGTCAGGAATCCGATAGTACCGAGGACCGGCTGGTACTGGGGGAAGCAGGCGCTGCCGGGATTGATGCGCAGCCTGCCGTTGTTGTGTTCAACCGCGGAGCGGTGGGTATGACCATAGACGGTAACGTCCGGTAGACCCGTCTTCTTATACTCCGGCCACAAGCCGTAGTGAGACAACCAGATAGTGACGCCCTCGACAGTGATGAATTGCTCGGGTCTGACACGCCGGTCATTGACAGACTCGAACGGGTCATCATCACCCTCGGAAGCCAGTACCGGGGCTATGGTCTCCAGTGCGTCCAGTACGGGCAGCGAGTAGATATCCCCGGCATGCAGTATCATGTCGACACCCTTGAAGGCTTCTAATATCTGGGAGGGTAGTCCTTCGGTGGTCAGGGTGCTCAGGTTGACATTATGACCAGGGATGCGTATGTGGGTATCGGAAATCAGTCCAATGAGCATTGTTCTAACTGTACTCTACCTGAGCCAGGTTGCTTTGTCAAACAACGGCTCTGTCCGTACGAAGGGGAGACTCCTGCGGACATACACGGTGCGATAGCGCTGTCCTGAGACCGGTTTAGGGCCTCCCCCGCTGCGCAGTTACCCCCGGGAAGTCTATTCGGACGCCTGCTCTTCTTTACCGGACTCCCTCCTGGTGCGGTCAAGTATAGCCTGCTCTGCCGTTCGGTAATCGTTATAGGGCTTGTCCCTGATGTCCAGGTATTCCCTGAGTGGGAGCTGCATAAACATCGTTCCCATCTCTCTGGCGTACTCGCTGTCGGCAGCGCGGTGATAGGCAAACAGGGCGCTGGTCTCCAGAGATGTCCGGATACCCTGTATTTCGTACATCTTCTTGATAGCCCTCTTGTACTGAGTGGACATCTGCCAGGGCATCAGGGCGACCCGTTTGGCGAAGGTGTCGGTGAACTCATCGATGTCCTCTTGGGGGACACAGTAGTTGGCCATGCCGAGTCGGTAGGCTTCCTCGCCGGGAATGCTGTCGCCTGTGAAAGCCATCTCCTGGGCTTTTCTCATTGGCAGAAGCCAGGGGAACCAGAGCATGTCCACGCCCATTGACCTCATTGGCGGGTAGCCGAACTTGCAGTCCGGGGTAGTCACCAGCAGGTCGCACATGGCGGCCAGCTCCGAAGCTCCGGCCAGGCAGTATCCGTGGGTCTGGGCAATGACTACCTTGGACAGCTCCCAGATTTGCCACCACTGCTGGACGACGTACCGGGCCCAGTGGGTGAGCCCGCAGGTATCGACATACTGGGAGCCCAGGTCGGGTTCATCACTGCCCATATTGCCACCGAGGTCATAGCCGGTGCTGAAGCAGCGCCCTGCTCCCTTGATGACAATGGCGTTGATGTCGTTGTCCAGTTCGGAGAATTTCAGTGCGTGAAAGAGTTCGGCACGGAGTTGATGGGTCATGGCATTCATCTTCTCGGGGCGATTCAGTGTTATCTTTGCAACGTGGGTCTCGTGATTTGACTCGTAGATGACTTCCTTGTAGTCGAATGGTTCGCGGTACCACCTCGCCGAACGTATCTCCAGTGGTGAGTTCTTCTCTTCAGTCATGCGGGAATATCTCCTTTATCTTTTCTCTGTCAGTATCTCGCCGCGAGTATGCGGCGGTGCTGTTATGTCAACGAACCCCCTCCCTTCGTTGAGCACATCTGTCCTTTTACCAATGTGGCAGATTGCGGATATTCGTGTCAAGGATATTTACCCGTCCGGTACATTAGTGACCTGCTTCCCTCATAAGAAAAACCTTACCCTCCCTGCAGGAAGGAGACCAGGCTGTATTCAGGTGTGTCGTATTCGTAGCATAAGATGGTAGAATGGGATACGGTACAGCGAATAATGGCAGAAGGAGCAACATCTTGCGCAGAATGACAGGAATAGGACGTATTCTGGTTGCGGTGGTCTTACTTCTTGGAGTAGTTATAACGGGGTGCCAGCCTGAGAAGGAGACGCCCGTAAAGGAGGTACCCGTGCATGAGGGGGGCAGTCTTTCCCTGTACGGCACTGACCCCCTTACACTGGACCCTGCGGTTTCCGGGGATATGACGTCCCATGAGTGTCTGATGCAGCTGTTCAGCGGCCTGGTGCGTCTGGACGCCGACCTGGAACTGGTACCGGATATTGCCAGTGACTGGCGGGTGAGCAAAGACGGCAGGACCTATACCTTCCGCCTGCGCCGGGAAGTGAAGTTCCACGACGGCCGGGAGGTCAAAGCGGAGGACTTTGTCTACTCCTGGCAGCGTGCCTGCTGGCCGGAGACGGGGTCGCAGACGGCGGCCACCTACCTGGGTGACATCGTTGGCGTCGGGGATGTGCTGGCAGGCAAGAGCCGGGAAATAAGTGGAATCAGGGCAGTCGACGAATACACCCTGGAGGTCACGATAGACGCTCCCCGGTCGTATTTCCTCTACAAGCTGGCCTATCCCACAGCGTTCGTGGTGGATAAAGCCAATGTGGAAGCCGGGGGTGAGTGGTGGCGGCACCCCAATGGCACCGGTCCGTTCAAACTGGGCGAATGGGTGGAGGATGAAAAGCTGGTGTTGGAGTGGGACCCGCTCTACTACGGCGATGTAGCCAGGTTGGACTCGGTGGTTTTCCATTTCCTGGCAGGCTACCCGCTAAATATGTATGAGACCGATGATATCGATGTCGCCTGGGTCTCTGTTTCCTATATCGACCGGGTCACCGATGAGGCCGGTCCTTTCTATTCCCAGCTTATAATAGTGCCTGAGCTAAGTCTCGGCTACCTCGGTTTTAATACCGCCGCTCCGCCGTTCGACGATGTCAACGTCCGCCGTGCTTTCACGCAGGCAGTGGACAAGGAGAAACTGGCCACGCTGGTCTACCGGGACATGGTGCAGGCAGCGTACGGGATACTGCCCCCGGGGCTTCCCGGTCACGATGAAGGGCTTTCCGGTCTCGAATTTGATGTTGTAAAGGCGCGTGAATCAATCAGGGCATCCCGATACGGGAATGTATCGGCACTGCCACCGATAACGCTTACGACCAGCGGGTGGGGAGGGCTGATACCGGGCGACCTGGAGGCCATCATCTGCGAATGGCGGCAGAACCTGGGCGTGGAGGTGAAGGTGAGGCAACTGGAGCCGGAGAGGTACCTCTATCACCTCGAGGAAGAAATAGATGATATGTATTACCTGGGCTGGGTGGCCGACTACCCGCACCCGCAGAACTTCCTGGAAGTCCTGTTCCACAGCCAGGCCCAGTATAACTACGGCCAGTACCACAATACTGAGGTTGATACCCTTCTTTATCAGGCCGGCACCGAGCAGGACAACCTCCGGAGCCTGGAGCTATATCAGCAGGTGGAACGGATACTGGTGGAGGACGCCGCCTGCCTACCGCTGTGGTTCGGGGAGAACTACGTGCTGGTCAAGTCCCGTGTCAGGGGATACAGCCTGAACCCGATGGGCTTTGCCAGCCTGAACATGGTGTCGGTGGAGGGCAAGTAGTGGCGGAGGGAGCCCCTCCGTGCGGGCTCTTATGTCAGCATTGCTCTTTGCGGAGGGAGCCCCTCCGTGCGGGCTCTCATGTCAGCATTGCTCTTTGCGGAGGGGGTGGGATTCGAACCCACGGTTCCCTTGCGGGAACAACGGTTTTCAAGACCGTCACCATCGGCCACTCGGACACCCCTCCTACGCACGAATTGTACACCGCCTTGCCCCTCTACGGCAACCTCTGCAACCATTTTGTTAATGATTCTCCCTATTGGGCCTCGGCGGCTATGACGTACGGTAGCAGAACCAGCAGCGCCAGAGCCGGATGCCGCCACAAACGCCAGCCTCCTGCCGTGCCTGTACTATAGGTATGCAGGAGTCGTTTTCCACCTTAATTTACCCCGGGAGATGCCGTCTGCCTTCCCTGTGGCAGGAGGTTCCTGTTGACAAACAACGGGCCTCATGTTATGGTTACTAGCAACCCTGCTGTCTTCGACAGCAGGCATGATATGGTAAAGGCTGCGAACAGGACTAGTACACTTCCAGCGAGGTTCAGAGAGTCGGGCAAGGTGTGAGCCGATACCGGCGCAGAAGTCGAATGGACTTGGGAGCCGCAAACCGAAAGTGGCCGGTCTGAGGCCGGGTAACGAGTAGGCTTTGTCGCCGGGGAAGCGTTATCAATCCCAGGGTATCGGGACCAGCCCCGGTACCTAATTGAGATGGGGCCGACTCCTGAGTGGGTCGGGGCCCGAATTAGGGTGGCACCGCGGAGATAAACCTCTCGTCCCTTTGGGGGTGGGAGGTTTTGAATTTCCTGTGACTGGTAGGAACCTAGAGGAGGTGACGATTTGCTGATAAAGTCACTACGCTGGCCCTGCGGGGCCAAATTATAGTGATACGTGGTTGATATTGAAATTACCTGTAATATCTGAAAGGAGAGGAAATGGATAGAGCGAAGTTTATTCTTGATGAAGAGGACATGCCGACTGCCTGGTATAATATCCAGGCGGACCTGCCCGAGCCGCTTCCGCCACTTCTGCATCCCGCCACCAAGGAACCCACGATTCTTCCCCCACCGCTTTTCGTTGAAGCCCTGAACGAGCAGGAGTTCAGCACGGAAAGGTGGATTGACGTCCCGGAAGAGGTGCAGGAAATCTACCGTACCTGGAGACCAACCATCCTGCACCGGGCACACCGCCTGGAGAAAGCGCTGGATACACCGGCCAAGATATTCTACAAGTATGAGGGTACCAGCCAGGGCGGGAGCCACAAGCCGAACACGGCAGTTGCCCAGGCATACTACAACAAGCAGGCCGGGGTTAAACGTATAGCCACCGAGACCGGGGCCGGGCAGTGGGGCAGTGCCTTATCAATGGGCTGCATGTTCTTCGGCCTGGAACTCAAGGTCTACATGGTCAGAATCAGCTACAACCAGAAGCCCTACCGCCGCATACTGATGGAGACCTGGGGGGCCACCTGCGTCGCCAGCCCCAGCGAAGATACCAATATCGGGCGCACCATCCTCGGGCAAGACCCGGATTCCCCGGGCAGCCTCGGTATGGCCATTAGTGAAGCGGTAGAGGATGCCGCCACCCATGATGATACCAGATACTCGCTGGGCAGCGTGCTCAACCACGTGCTGCTTCACAACACGGTCAATGGTCTGGAGACAAAGAAGCTGATGGAGGAGCAGGCAGACACCTACCCCGATATTATTGTCGGTTGCGTTGGTGGCGGCTCCAACTTTGCCGGAATGTTCCTGCCATTTGTCAAGGACAAGATTGACGGTACCAGACCGGACCTGCGCATTATCTGCGTAGAGCCGACCAGTTGTCCCACGCTGACCAAGGGTCCCCTGGCATGGGACTTCGGAGATGTAGCCGGTATGGCCCCGATAGCCTTCATGAATACCCTGGGACATGGCTTCATACCACCTCCAGTCCACGCCGGTGGCCTTCGCTATCACGGCATGGCACCCATCATTTGCCACCTGCGGAAGCTCGGTCTGATTGAAGCCACGGCAGTACCCCAGATGGCCACCTTCGAGGCCGGCGTAACTTTTGCCCGCAGTGAGGGTATCCTCTCCGCACCCGAGACCAACCATGCCATCAGGGTAACGATTGACGAAGCCCTGAAGTGCAAGCAGACCGGCGAGTCAAAGACCATCCTGCTGGCCCACAGCGGACACGGTCATTTCGACCTGGCGGCTTATGATGCCTATCTGTCAGGCAAGCTCGAGGACTATGACTACCCCGAGGAGAAGGTCAAGGAGGCGCTTGCCTCACTACCACAGGTAGACCGGTAACAGAACGGACACACCTGGAACACATTCAGGGGGGGCAGGCGAAAGTCTGCTCCCCTTTCTTCTTGACACTGCTTTCATTGCGGGGCTATCATTAAACTGATGGTGATGTTAATGAAACTCAGACATTTCGTCCTCTCAATTGCGCTTGTCGTGTCGTTGCTTTTTACCCTCGGTTGTGAGCTGATACCGGAACTGGAATCGTCAGAACCGCAGGAACCACCCGCTACCGTTGAAGATAAAGAAGCAAATCCTATAAACCCCGATTGGGAAGTATCCTCTTCAGGCAACCAGTCAGTAGCGCTGCCCAGTATTGCCGATGTTGTCGCCAGGGTCAAACCGTCAGTGGTTGCTATTACGGTTGAGGTAGTAGGCGTTGATATTTTTAATCGGCAGTACACCCAGGAGGGCGGTGGTTCGGGCTGGATTATCGATGAAAGCGGTATTATCGTTACGAACGCCCACGTTGTCAACGGCGCGACAAATATCACGGTGACCCTGAATGACGAAAGGGTCATTCCGGTGGATATTACCACTGTGTCCACAGACCTGCAGACAGACCTGGCGGTGCTCAAGATTGACGCTGAGGGCCTTCCTGCTCTGCCGGTGGGTGACTCCGGGAGGCTTCGGGTCGGTGACTGGGTGGTGGCCATCGGGAACTCGCTGGGTCTGGGGGTGCGTGCTACTCTGGGGATAGTCAGCCAGAGTAAGGTTGCCATCAATGAGGAGCTGGGCCAGCCGCTCAGGCTGATTGAGACCGACGCCGCCATCAACCCCGGTAACAGCGGCGGGCCTCTGGTGAACATGGCCGGTGAGGTGATTGGTATCAATAGTGCCAAAATCCAGGCGGTTGAGGTTGAAGGCGTTGGTTGGGCAATCGCCAGCACCGATGCCCTTCCCATCATCCAGAGCCTGATCAGCATAGGCTACGTTGTCCGTCCCTGGCTCGGCGTTGGCACCCAGACGGTCAATCCCACCATCGCCTTCTGGCAACGACTATCCGCTGATACCGGGGTGCTGATAACCCATGTGGCCGCGGACAGCCCGGCTGACCAGGCCGGCCTTGAGGAGGGGGACGTCGTCGTCAGATTCAACGGCGTGGACGTCCTCACCCAGTTTGAGATGGTGAACGGCATCCACCGGGCGGCCGTGGGGGACACCATCGAGATAATCTATTGGCGGGGTGACCAGAAGCACAACACCGAGGCAACCCTCGTAGAGAGCCCCCCGCCCGAGGGCTAGCTCTGCCGCTTGACCCCCAGCTTGATATCATGCCCGACCAGCTTGTAGCTCTCGGTGAAGACATCCTCTTCCGGCACTCCCTCAGCAAGCTCCCGTGACAGTGTTTCCTGCCCGATGTAGTCGGCCCAGTCCTCCATGACCTGCCTGATATAAGCATCACCTTCGTAGAAGGTGGTGATGTGGTCGGCGATACTAAAACCGGCCGAGCGACGCATTGTCTGGAGCCGGTGCACCAGTTCCCTTGCCATACCTTCTGCGGCCAGCTCCGGGGGAATATCGGTGGCTACGGCCACAGTGATTTCCCCCTCTGAGGTTGCCCCCAGACCGGGCCGGTCAAACTCGGCGTTACTGTCAGCAAACTCCAGGTCCTTTACATTGAGTTCCTCCAGTACCTGAGGAGCGAGGCGCTGCAGACCTTCTCTATCGCGCTGTGAACTCACACTGACCACTACCCTGGACAGGGGCTGGCGCACCTTGATTCCGGTCTGGCTGCGGGCCGCCCGACCCAGGCTGCAGACCTTCATTACCAGCCGTGTATCACTGGAAAGCTGTACGTCTATTTTGCTTGCGTCGGCAACGGGGAAATCGGCCAGGTGAACACTGTCCGGGGCCTCCGGAACGACGGAACAGACCAGGTTCTGGTATAGCTCCTCGGCGAGAAACGGCATGAACGGCGCCATCAGCCTGGCCAGTGTCTCCAGGCACTCGTAGAGTGTGTTATAGGCGGCCAGCTTATCAGCATCATTCTCACTCTTCCAGAACCGTCTCCGGCTGCGGCGCACATACCAGTTGGACAGGACATTGACGAAGTCCTCTATCTTACGCCCCGCTCCGGTCGGGTCGTAGCCATCAAGACCGGCATCGACGTCCGTAACGAGTTGGTTAAGCTCGGAGAGTATCCATCGGTCAAGCT
Source organism: Dehalococcoidales bacterium (assembly GCA_016783135.1). Classification (GTDB taxonomy): domain Bacteria; phylum Chloroflexota; class Dehalococcoidia; order Dehalococcoidales; family Fen-1064; genus DUES01. The sequence goes on from JADHXC010000050.1 coordinate 10,639, forward strand.
CCGAATATGCCAGCAGCGTGTCATCGTGTCCGGGGGTGAACTCATCTATATTGGCGTAGGTCACGAAAAAGGAGTAGACATTCCAGAGAGTCATCAGGAGACGCCGCGATATCTCAGTGAGCAGACCTTCGTCAAATCGCATGGAATTGCCCACGGGTACGGACGTGAAAAAGGACCACCGCAGAGTGTCGGCACCGAACTTATTGATAACCTCCCCCGGGTCAACGATGTTCCCCTTGCTCTTGCTCATCTTCTCGCCCCTGGCGTCCAGGATATGACCGTGGCAGATAACATTGCGATAACAGGGCCGGTCGAAGAGAAGGGTGGAAATGGCGTGCAGGCTGTAGAACCATCCGCGCGTCTGGTCGATGGCCTCGCAGATGTAGTCGGCCGGAAAGCGCCCGTCTTCCAGCAGGGTTTCGTTCTCAAATGGGTAGTGGTCCTGGGCCAGTGGCATTGCCCCGGAGTCGAACCAGCAATCGATTACCTCCGGTACCCGCCGCATCTCACCACCACATTCAGTGCACTTGAGCGTTATCCCGTCAACGAAGGGACGGTGCAGGTCCAGGGGTTCCTCCAGTTCGGTGACGCCCCTTTCTGCCAGTTCGCTAACACTACCAACACATTCGTGTTTGCCACAGGACGGGCAGCGCCAGACCGGAAGGGGAGTCCCCCAATAGCGTTCCCGCGAGAATGCCCAGTCGACATTATTCTTCAGCCAGTCCCCGAAACGGCCGTACTTGATATGCTCCGGGTACCAGTTAATCTCGGCGTTCCCCCTCATGAGACTGTCCTTAACGGCGGTGGTGCGGATGTACCAGGTCTGCTTGGCGTAGTAGAGCAGGGGGGCATCACAGCGCCAGCAGAACGGGTAAGTGTGCAGGACTGACTCGCTGCGGAAGAGAAGCCCTCTCCTCTGGAGGTCTTCAAGAACCAGCGGGTCGGCGTCTTTGACGAACCTGCCCGAGAAGGGATAACTGCCGCTGATGTTGCCCTGGAGGTCGACGTGATGGACGAAGTCGAGTGCCTGCTCCTGCCCGGCCTGGTAGTCTACTTCGCCGTAGGCGGGAGCGACATGGACAATGCCGGTCCCCTCTTCCATGGAGACGAAGTCGGTGGCAATCACACGGTAGGTCAGATTATCGTCCGGCTCCTGCACAGGCAGTTCAGAACGCTCCTGGAAACGCTGGCGCTCCACATCGAAGGTGTGGGGATTGAAGAGCGGTTCGTACCTCACCCCAACCAGCTCATTGCCGTCGAAAGTATCGACTACCGTGTGGTCACTCAGACCTGTCACCAGTAACAGCGCCGATGCTATTATCAGGTACTCACCGTCAACCTCAACGCCCGCATATTCATCATCAGGAGCTACAGCCAGTGCAGTGTTACCCGGTAGCGTCCACGGTGTCGTTGTCCAGGCCAGAAGGTAGGTATTCACTTGGCCAACCATCTCTCGCAGTCTCTCCGGAATCTTGTCATCCGAAGGGACGACCCTGAATTTGATGTACACCGAGGGGTCCGAGGTGTTTTCCTTGTAGCCCTGAGCGACCTCGTGGGAGCTGAGCGACGTCCCGCAGCGCGGGCAGTGGGGCGTGACTCTATAGCCCTGGTAGACCAGACCCTTGTCCCACATCTGCTTTATCGCCCACCAGACGGACTCGATGTAGCTGTTGTCCAGGGTAACGTAGGCATGCTCCATGTCGGTCCAGTATGCGATGCGCTCAGTCAGGTCTTCGAACTCCTTGATATAGCGGGAGACGCTCTCACGGCAGCGGTTATTGAATCGCTCGATGCCGTACTCCTCAATATCTGCCTTACCGGAGAAACCAAGTTCCTTCTCTACCTCCAGCTCTACCGGCAGACCGTGCGTGTCCCAACCGCCGATGCGCGGGGCGTAGTAGCCCTTCATTGTCTTGTAGCGGGGGATGATGTCTTTAAGGACACGGGGCATTACCCAACTAACGCCAGGCTTGCCGTTGGTGGTAGGTGGGCCTTCATACAGGACGAAACGGGGGCCGTTCCGGCGTTCCTCAACACTCCTGATGAACGTATTATTCTTCCGCCACAGGTCGAGAATCCTCTCCTCCACCTGTGGGAAACTCACTCTACTACTCACCGGTTGAAACATGGCTATCACCCCCTATAAAGAAAATATCCCGCCCCAAGGGACGGGATTCATTATAACCCGCGGTACCACCCTACTTCTCCGGGAATAGGCCGGAGCACTCACTCAGGGTACGTATTCATACCCCCGTCAGGGATAACGGCTGACGACTCCGGCCAAGCCTACCCAGCATCCGGTCCTCAGACCGGCGGCTTTCGGTTGGCAGCTCGGGAGGGATTTTCGGAAAGCCGGCTACGTCTGCTCGCACCATACCAGACTCGCTGGGTACCGGTGTCTTTCCTACTCTTCTCCGTCAACGCACTTACACTTCAAAGATTAACATGTTATGGAAAACAAAGCAAGTACAGGGACATTCCATGAACCTTTTTTTTATTGCCGTAAAGCTAACTCTCACTACCCTGGTCGGGCAGAATCATTACCTTGCGGGCGTCGCCCTCGCCGGTGCTTTCCGTGGTAACATCAGGATGGTCTGTCAGTGCCAGGTGGATGATGCGTCTCTCGTAGGCAGGCATCGGCTCCAGGGTGAAGGGCACCCCCTTTATCCTCACCTGCTCTGCCATGCGCACCGCCAGGGCCTGCAGTGCCTCGGAGCGACGCTGCTTGTATCCCTCCACGTCAATGACAACCGGAGTCCAGACCTTCATCTGGTGGTTAATGATGAGCCTGACAACGTACTGAAGGGCGGCCAGGGTCTGTCCGCGTCGCCCTATCAGGATGCCCAGGTCTTCACCCTGTATGTTGAAGGCAAGCGGGGCCAGGACCTGTTCTTCACCGTTGGTCGTTTGGAGGCTTTCCAGCATGGTAGTAGCGTCAATATCCATCAGGTCCAGAAGCGTCTCCAGAATCTCCCCGGCTACTTCAGCCACATTCTTCTTGTTGGGCGCATCCTCTTCTAATTCAGACATGGGTGACAATCGCTCCACCTGTATCAAGGCTTTTTCGGTACCTACGCCAAAGATACCAGACTTACCTTCGCTTAGGACGTCGACCTTTATCTCTTCGCGACTGGCGTTTAGTTGAGCCATAGCTATCTGAATAGCCTCTTCCACGGTCTTGGCGCTGATCTCCAGTGGTTTCATCGTCCGACCCTTCTTCCTGTGACGGTCTCACTTCTACTATATCGGCGTCACCGACATGTTTATCTGTTTGCTTATATTCTATTGGAGCATAGCGTTTCGGAGGCTTCCGGATGTCTTCCACTTTCTTGCCACCAAACAGCGTGGACAGACCTCCCCAGCCGCTGATGTAATACTGCATGACAATGCTGATAATGTTCGACGCCACCCAGTACAGGGCCAGGCCGCTGGGGAACTGAAGGGTGAAAAAGGCGAACATCAGCGGCATCATCCAGAGCATCATCCTGCCCTGGGCTTGCTGGGCAGGGTCGGCTGACTCCGGTGTCATCATCTTCTGCTGCAGCCACATAGACCCGCCAACGAGTATGGGCATCAACATCATGGTGTCCGGAACTGCCAGGTCCAGCCAGAGGAACTTGCTCTCCAGCGGGACCAGAGAGAACACCTGTGGCCAGGTGTTATAGAGATGCCGCGAGAGGTTCAGGAACTCCTCCGGGGTCGCCGCCAGCACCCGGATTATGGACTGATAGAGGGCAATCCAGACAGGCATCTGAATGAGCATCGGCAGCAGGCAGCCGGCGGGACTTACGCCCGATTGCTTCATCAGTGCCATCTCTTCCTTGGCACGCCGCTGCTTGTCCTTGGCGTATTTCTTACGGATTTCGGCAATCTTCGGCTGGAGCTCCTGCATTCCTTTGCTCGCCTTGAGTTGCCTCCGGGTAAGGGGATACATCACGCCCCGGATAATCACGGTGAAGATGATTATCGTCAATCCGAAACTACTCAATAGATAGTCTGAGATTACAATGAGCACGTTTATCATCGGGCTCAGAACGACTGTATCCCAGATTGCTCCTGCGTCCAAAAAAACCTACCTCACTCGCTGGTCTCGGCGGAAAGCGTGTACTTCCGTCCCGCTCCGGTCTCCGTATCTATGGCATACAGGAAGTTCCCCATAGTGTGCACGTAGACAGTGGTACCGTCAGCAAAGAGTGGTGCGTGTATACTTTCCTCAATGTCCTGTAGCATGGTCTGTTGTCTGCTGGTCGTATCCAGCGCAAAGACCTTACCTTCCTGCTTGGCACGGTTGGTGGAGGTGGTGGCTACAATAACGCGGTCATTGACCAGGACCGGTGCGGAACTGATTGGCCCTTCGAGGTCAAAGTTGCTGATTCTGTTACCGCTGGTGGCATCGATGACGTAGACTCTACCGTCCAGGTTCGGGGCATATACTGCACCATTGTGCACCAGTAGCGACGCCCAGAACCATCCAATGGGAGTGTCCACTTCATCATCAGTTTCAGGGAAGCGCCAGACCTCCCCGCCGCTGGTTGCATCCACGGCATAAACCCGCCGGTCAAAAGAGCCGATATAGACCATCCCGCCGGAAACAACGGGGGCTGAAACAATAGTGCCTTCGGTTTCGAAGGGTTGTTCCCATCTGAGTCGTTCCTCGTTGTTCTTAGCGAAAACGTCCAGAGCATAGAGCTTGCCGTCAAAGCTGCCGATATACAAGGTATCGCCTTCAACGGTCGGGGTCGACCAGATTTTACCCCCGGTCTCGAAGGTCCATAGCCTGTGACCGTCAACGGCATCAAGGGCATACACTTTCCCGTCAGAGGCACCGAAGTATATACGTCCATCTGCGACAGCAAGGCCGCCGATAATGCTCCCGCCGATATCTCCCTGGCGGGATATCCACCGCGGCTCGGCCCTCAAACGACCGCTCTCGAAGAGATACGCCCTGACCTTACCGTCATAGCCCCCGATAAATACCAGGTCTCCGTCAACGACGGGAGAGCCGTATATGGCTACCGCCGAAGAACCGGTGGGGACGCATCCGAAGCCGCTGGACTGTGCTTGAGCCACCAGCGTGACCGGGTCGCCGCGGAGGCTGCCATCGGACACGCCCAGGGCTACCAGCTTGCCCTCCATGGAACCGACAAAAATAGTACCGTCGGAGACGACACCTCCGGCCCAGCCCTGCGCTATCTGGCTGCCGACAGGGGTGCAACCTGACACTGTCGTAATGCTGATAAGCAGCAATGCCAGTATCAGTAGTACTCTGTTGCGTCCGTTCTTCACTTGTCCATCTACCCTGGAAAAACCTTTTCTTGTCTACCGGTGGCCCGGAAGGTGTCTTGTCAGGTCGTCCCGGCACACACCGTCTGCGGGCAGTAACTCACACTGGAGGAGGGGGAACTGATATACTACCTCCATTACCGGCACAGGAACACAGCTACCGAAAGCATTATGGTACAGGGTCGTAACCACCGGCGTGGAACGGATGGCATCGAGATATTCGCTTCACACCCAGCCAGACACCTCTCAGGAGACCGTACTTCGTGATGGCTTCGTAGGTATACTGGGAACATGTCGGGGTGAAACGGCAAGACGGCGGCATAACCTGCGATATCGTCAACTGATATAATCTAACTAATCCTAATGCCAGCGCTTTCACTTTAGCCTACAACTTAGACCGTCAGGCAAACGGTTCCCAGAAGGTGCGCCCGGGTCAGGAGCACCTCGGCTGCCTTCCTGAGACTGGCGTAGTCCGCTGCTGCTGCTGCCGGACGGGCGATGAACACGATGTCCCATCCGGTCTTGAGTGGCGTCCGGCGTAGTATCTCGCGGAGCCGACGCTTGACCCTGTTTCTGACTACTGCCTTGCCGACCCTCTTACTGACCGAGAAACCACACCGGGACAGGGGCAATCCGTTGGGTAAGGCTCTCACCACCACCAGGTCGCTAACCCAGGTATTACCCCTGGCATAGACCAGCGCGTATTCCTTTGGCCTGGTAATGTACTCCCTTCCCCCGACAACTCCGCCGTCAGACAATTTGACCCTCAGACTACGGTCAGTCGCTTGCGACCCTTCAGTCGCCTCGCTC
>JADHXC010000051.1 GCA_016783135.1 Dehalococcoidales bacterium
GCAGTACTCCCGGACATGGTTGGCTGTCATTTCGGCGTTGCAAATGAGCCTGGTGCCACGGAAGCGCTCCTGCTGTCGCAGGCGTGTAGCGGCGACGCGGGCCTGCACTTCCCTCGACCCTTCGCCCAGTCGCTCGTCGGTGAGTTTTTCGTAGTCGACACGGGGCACTTCGACGAATATGTCCACGCGGTCCATGAAGGGGCCGCTGATACGTTTCTGGTACCGGGACACGAGGCTGGGAGAGCAGGTGCATTCTTTCACGGGGTCGCCGTAGTAGCCGCAGGGACAGGGGTTCATCGCACCGACCAGCATGAAGTTGGCCGGAAAGGTGAGACTGCCCTGTGCCCTACTGATGGTAATCATCTTGTCTTCCAGCGGTTGGCGCAGCAGTTCGAGCAGGGAGTGCCCGAACTCGGGGAGCTCGTCGAGGAAGAGTACCCCGCGATGGCTGAGACTTACTTCTCCGGGTCTGGGCCAGCGTCCGCCCCCCACCAGGCCGACATTGGAGACGGTGTAGTGCGGAGAGCGGTAGGGGCGCTGCCGGATAAGGGGACTGTCCGATGGCAGAAGGCCACTGATGCTGTATACCTTGGTGACCTCGATGGCCTCTTCATTGGTCATTGGCGGCAGTATCGATGGCAACGAACGGGCGAGCATGGTCTTGCCGCTGCCCGGCGGGCCCATCATGATAACGTTGTGCCCTCCGGCGGCAGCCACCTCCAGGGCACGCTTGACGTGCTCCTGCCCTTTGACATGGGCGAAGTCCGTCAGTGATGGGTCCGGCTGCGGGCTTTCGTCAATTGGCTCAGCCTCATACTCCGGGGCCGGTATATCACCCCGAAGGTAGCTGACCAGCTGGGACAATGTGTCAAAGGCAACGATGCGGGCACCCTCCACCAGGGCGGCTTCCCGTGCATCGCTGGCGGGGACGATGATGGTGGGGAAACCTTTTTCCTGGGACAGGGCGACCATCGGCAGGATGCCGGTGGTGTGGCGCAGGCCGCCGTCCAGGGATAGCTCGCCGAGGAAAACAGCCCGGGAGACGTCGGCGGCCACCTGCTCGGAGCCGAGAAGGATACCGACGGCGATAGGCAGGTCGTAGGCGGGGCCGGCCTTCTTGAGGTCGGCCGGGGCCAGGTTGACGACGATGCGCTTCATGGGGAAGGTGAAGTCCGAGTTGCGGATAGCGGACCTCACCCGTTCCCTGGCTTCCTGGACGGCGGTATCGGGCAGGCCGACAATGGTAAACGAAGGAAGGCCGGGGGAGATATCGACCTCGACCTCTACGATAACACCCTCCAGTCCGAGGGTGGCGCAACTCATAACCTTGGCTAACATGTCTCTGGGCACTATGTTAGCGCTAGTGTGGGAAGGGTGTCAATGAGAGGGGGACTGGGAGTAACAAAGGCGACAAGACCACAGACAGAGAATTACGGGAAACAAATCGAGGCTGGTCAGGCGTGATTTGTTTTTCGAGTTATGTCTATCCACTGGATAGTGATAACTACCTGAAAGGTAGTTATGGTAAGTAAACTCAAGGGGGACACCCCCTGTGATTCACTTCGCGTACACTATTCAACACCCCGAGGATGCCGACGGTCTCTTCGGAAACACGGGTACTCCTTGCGTTGAAGCACCGGGGAAGAGGACTCAAAGGGGGACACCCCCTTAGACCCCCGTTCCAGAAGGGGTTCCGTCCCTTCTGAGGGACGCTCCCTCTGGACTCCCCAAAACGGTGTGGGATTAGTTTGTTGGCAGGATTCATTCGCACCTACTTTTATCTAAGGGAATACCACCGAACAGAGGGGAACGTCAAGGGGATACCACCAGTGAAGGGCATGGCTACGACAAGGGGGGTACCCCCTTGAAATCCCCCTTCAAAGGGGTTACACCCCTCTTTAACACCCCAAAACGGTGTGGTGGTAGCTTGTTGGCAGGGTTCATTCGCACCTTAAAGGCTGGTGTTTGCCTGGACGAGGGTGGCGCAACTCATAACCCTGGCTAATATATCTCCGGGGACTATGTTAGCGTTAGTGTGGGAAGTCGTAGTGGGGGTGAGTGTCCCGGGATTACAGAGCTAACATGAGGTGGGAGGGCTTTGCAGGTGATCTCGGCTTGGAGGAATACGTCTACTTCGCAGGCGGTACGGTCTCTGCGGGTAGGCTATTCCTGTGCCACAAACTGCGACTCCACTTCAATAGCCTCACAATAGGATCAACAAAGCCCTCCCTGACCACTGCTCTCAGAACACTGTGCTGAGAGATGAACTCAGCTATCGGAGGACTAAGCCTGTAGTACAGAGACACGAACTCAGCCCCCAAACTGTTTCGCTTCAATACCTCATCCCTGAACTCTCTCAGGGTGTCCAACTCTATCGCAGTATCAGTACCGTACGATGCCGTAGCGATGAAACATCCCTCAGTCGGAGGTGGCGCCAATGTAGTAAAACTCTCCTCTGCCCCGTAGGCAGTCACGCCGTTGGTCGTGCCCTTCACTCTGAAGTAGTAAGTGGCATTGGACTGCAGCCCAGTGATGTTGGCGGCAAAAGAACCGACCGCATCAAGTATCTGAGCGGCAGTCTCGTTGCCATAGGGTCCGCCCTGAGTTACCCCATACGCGAAGGAGACATCCACTGCAGGGTAGCCGCCAAGGTTGTGCAAAGCACCGTTGAGCGTAGCAGAATCAGTCTCAATAGCCGTGGCAGGATTGGTGGTGACACTGGCAGCCGATGGTGCGCTAATCGAGTAGGGCGCCGACGTCACCGCGGTGGTCTCTGCAGTGGTCTTCACCGTCAGCGTGTAGTCGCCAATGGTGGCGGGATTGGTGATGCCGGTTGCGCCAACAAACTGGATTCGGACATCTGCACCCTCGCCCAGCATGTCCAGGTCAGCGTAAGAGCCCGCGCTGTTGCCCAGCGTACAGACAATCTTGGCGGCGGCACCGGTGAGGACGTTGTAGGCAGTGCCAACGAAGGTGACATCATCATAGGTTAGCGCCGTTCCGCCCAGCCAGACATTATCAATCCAGCCCGGTGACGCAACCAGCGTGGGGGTTCCCCCGACGGCTCCCGCGGTTATGCCAGTGTTGTAGGGGAAGGCGATGGTGATGGTGTCACCGGTACCACCGACGCCTATCGCGGTGACAGTCGGCCCGCCGACTATCTGCGCCCACGTGCCGTAGGCTGTCTCAGTGGTGCAGGTGACCGTGGCTACCTGAGCGGCTGTGTTGAACGTGATGACGCCGGCGGCGTAAGTAGCCGCGCCAGCAGGGCTAAATGCCACTGATACGGCACCGCCGGTGATAGCGAGAATGACCACGTCAGTACCGACACCAGAGTCAGTGAATGTCATCGTGTCGCCGGTATCGGGCAGGACCCAGGCACCGGCGGCGGTACTGACCGCAGCGGGACCCTTCAGCTGCAAGCCGGGGTTAAAGCGGATGGTGTAGTCGGCGTTCGCAAAGCTGATGGAACCTTCACCTGAATCAAGCGTGACAGTGGGCGCGCTCAGAGCGCTCACCGGCGTCGCACTTGCGAAGGTCATCGTGACCGCAATGACTACACTGAGAAGTACCGAAATAGCTTTTCCGGTCGGTCTCACTTCATACCTCGTCAACCCATGCCGCAGCAGAAAGGCACCATGCCTTTCCAGACTTAACGGACGAAGAAGGAACAGACAGCTGGTTTCAAGACTAGGCTTCCCCCTTCGGACCGCATCACACCTGCGCCCCACTGAAGCTATATGTGCTCTGAGCTGCGTTAATATAGACAAAACACCAGTCACCGCCGTTTCATCTCACGATTCCGGTGCCATTCATCATCATTCACTACTTGCTTCCTTTAAGAGCTTCCCGTTGTCTCGAGGTCGGGTGGAGATACATCCTGTTGGTGGACGGATGCGTTAATCATAGTTCCCCTCACTACCACCTGTCAATCACTCTCCCGCCTTGTTACGCCGCTCGCCGCGGTGATAGAATGGACTCATCAAGGGGGAAATATGCCGCTGGATTCCATCATCGTCAAGGGTGCCCGTGAGCACAACCTCAAGAATATCGATGTGACCATCCCGCGGGACAGGCTGGTGGTCATAACCGGCGTGTCCGGCTCGGGGAAAAGCTCGCTGGCATTCGACACCATCTATGCCGAGGGGCAGCGCCGCTACATGGAGTCGCTGTCCGCCTACGCGCGGCAGTTCCTGGGGAGGATGGAGAAGCCGGAGGTCGACTACATCGAGGGGCTGAGTCCGGCAATCTCTATCGACCAGAAGGGGCCGGGCCGGAACCCGAGGTCGACCATGGGCACCGTCACCGAGATTTACGACTACCTGCGCCTGCTCTTCGCCAGGATTGGACACCCGCACTGCCCCAACTGCGGGCGGGAGATAACCAGCCAGACCGTCGAGCAGATTGTCGATACCATCCAGGGCCTTCCCGAGGGCAGCCGGATAATGATAATGGCGCCGCTGGTGAGAGACCGCAAGGGTGAGTACCAGTCCGTATTCGATGATTTACGCAGGGCGGGCTATGTGCGTGTGAGAGTGGACGGCGGGATTCACGACCTCTCCGAGCAGCTCCAGCTCGACAAGAACAGGAAGCACTCCATCGAGGTGGTGGTGGACCGGCTGGTCATCGGGCAGAGCGGTACCCAGAGCCGGATTGCCGATTCCGTGGAGACTGCCCTGAAGCTCGGAGCAGGCGTGGTGCTGGTCTCGATTATCGGTGGCGAGGAGATGCTGTTCTCCGAGCAGTTCGCCTGTGTGCATTGCGAAATCAGCCTGGGGGAGATTGCCCCGCGGACGTTCAGCTTCAACAGCCCGCACGGGGCCTGCCCTACCTGTACCGGCCTGGGCGTCAAGCGTGAGATTGACCCCGACCTGATATTACCGGACAAGAACCTGACGATACGCCAGGGAGCCATTCACCCCTACCGTACGCACTCGTGGTACCTGCGCAAACTCCGACCCCTGGGACTGCCGCTGGACACCCCGGTGAAGGACATGACCGGGGAGCAGGTAGCCCTGCTGCTCTACGGCGAGGAAGGCGAGTGGGTGCGGCGGCGTACCCAATTTGGCCGCGTCCGCGAGTACTTCCGGGGCTGGGAGGGCGTGATTCCGGGCCTGCAACGTCTTCAGCATGACACCGGTTCCGAGTACTCCCGTGCCAAAATAGAGCAGTACGTGGTGACCCGCGAGTGCCCCACGTGCCACGGGAAGAGGCTTAAACCGGAGTCCCTGGCGGTCACTATCGATGGCGGGAACATCGTGGACATCAGCACGATGTCGGTCGCCGGGGCGCTGGGGTGGGTAACCGACCTCGGTGGTAATGGCGAGCGCACCATCCTCAGCGAGCGGGAGCAGGTGATTGCCCACCAGATACTCAAGGAGATAAGGACGCGACTCGGCTTTCTCGAAGACATCGGCCTTGAGTACCTCACCCTGGACCGGCCCTCGGCCACATTGAGCGGTGGAGAGGCACAGCGGATACGGCTGGCCACGCAGATTGGCAGCGGGTTGATGGGGGTTCTCTACATCTGCGACGAGCCGACGGTCGGCCTCCACCAGGCGGACAACCACCGGTTGATTGAGACCCTTAAGAGGCTCAGGGACCTGGGCAATACTGTCCTCATAGTTGAGCACGATGAAGCAGTGATGCGGACTGCCGACCATATAATCGACATGGGGCCGGGGGCCGGCGAACACGGGGGCTGGATTGTTGCTTCCGGGACTATTGATGACATAATCGAGTGCCCGGAGTCGATTACGGGGCAGTACCTCGGAGGAGCAAAGTGGATTCCCATGCCCGGGCAGCGGCGCCCCGGCTCGGGGGAAGAGATTGTCATCAAGGGGGCGCGACAGAACAATTTGAAGGATGTGGATGTCCGCATTCCCCTGGGGATGTTCGTCTGCGTGACCGGTGTCTCCGGCAGTGGCAAGAGTACCCTGATTGACGAAGTCCTGTACCGGAAGCTGGCGCAGGTGCTGTACCGGTCCAGGGAGACGGCCGGCGAATGTGACGAAATCCTCGGCGTGGAGCACATCGACAAGGTAATCAACATCGACCAGTCTCCCATCGGGCGGACGCCACGCAGCAACCCCGCTACCTACACCGGGACCTTCACCCCCATACGGGAGCTGTTTGCCACCGTCCCCGAAGCACGGATGAGGGGCTATACCCCGGGGCGGTTCTCGTTCAATGTCAAGGGTGGACGCTGCGAGGCCTGCCGGGGTGAGGGCTTTATCGAAATCGAGATGCAGTTCCTACCGGACGTTACCGTTCCCTGCGAGGTGTGTAAGGGGAAGCGCTACAGCCGGGAAGCACTGGAAATCCGGTTCAAGGACAGGAACATCGCCGAGGTGCTGGACATGACGGTTGAGCAGGCGTTGTCCTTCTTCGAGCATTTCCCCAGGGTCAGCAGAAGGCTGAAAACACTCAATGATGTAGGGCTGGGTTATATTCACCTGGGGCAGCCGGCACCGACACTTTCCGGCGGTGAGGCGCAGCGGGTGAAGCTGTCCACCGAGCTGTCCAAGCGTGCTACCGGCCGCACGCTGTATATGCTGGATGAACCGACCACCGGGCTGTCTTTTGAAGATGTGGCTGCCCTGCTGGGGGTGTTGCAACGGCTGGCCGATGCCGGTAACACTATCGTGGTCATCGAGCACCACCCTGACGTGGTCAAGAATGCCGACTACATAATAGACCTGGGACCGGGGGCCGGTGACGAGGGTGGTTACGTGGTGGCGACAGGGACACCGGAGGAAGTAGCCCGGGAGAGTGGTTCGTTGACCGGCCAGTACCTAATAAGGGTGTTATCGCGGGATGCGGAGCACAGTCTGGTAGTAGGAGGAGCCGGAGCAGACTGATAGTTGACGGCTAGTAGGGTGATGAAAAACCCTTTCGACCATCCCCCTGACCCCCTTCCTGGCCAGGAAGGGGGGAAAGATTATATCTGGGGGACACCCCCAGCCCCCTGCCAGAGGGGGTGCCCCTCAGAAGGGGCCTGCCCTCTGGACTCCCCTTTTCCAGCAACCTGCTAGTGCCGATATCTTGTGCTATACTGAGTGGTAGAGACCCGAAGCCAGTCGGATAAGGATACCGTCCGGTATCGAGGGGGAAGAGATGGATAGAGAAGAAGCGCTCGATTCCGTACAGGCCAACGTTGAGAACGAGAACCTGATTAAGCATATGCTGGCCACCGAGGCCCTGATGCGTGCCCTGGCGAGGCGTCTCGATGAGGACGAAGAGGTGTGGGGACTCACCGGTCTCCTGCATGACATCGACGTGGAGCTGACCGAAGGCGACATGGGTACTCACAGCAAGCTGGGGGCGGACCTGGTCCGGGAGATGGGTGCCAGCGAGGAAATGGCCCACGCTATTCTCTGCCATAACGAAGCACACGGAGTCCCCCTTGAGACCACGCTGGACAAAGCCCTTTTCTGTGTCGACCCGCTCACCGGTCTGATAACGGCGGCTGCCCTGATACTGCCGGACAAGAAACTGGCCGGCCTCAAGGTGAAGTCGGTAAGCAAGAGATTCAAAGAGAAGAGCTTTGCCGCAGGAGCGAACCGGGAGCAGATTGCTACCTGCAGTACACTGGGTATTGAACTTGACGAACTGATTGAACTCGGTGTGCAAGCAATGCAGGAGATTGCTCCCAGCCTGGGGCTGTAAGCCCCCGATAGTTCCGATTGGTTACCTCCATGATAGCGTGATGAGTCATTCCTTCTATCTAAGACAGGCCATTGCTCAGGCAATCAAGGCCCAATCTGAAGGCCAGAACCCCATCGGCTGTGTGATTGTCGATGAGGGGGGAGCTATCATCGCCCAGGCCCATAATGAGGTCAGCAAGAGAAACGATAGAACGGCGCATGCCGAGATGCTTGCCATCCAGAAGGCTATCCGTGCTGCCGGAAACGATAGCGCCAGAGGGTGGACCCTGTACACAACTATTGAACCATGCATTATGTGTTTGAGCACAATAGTCATGAGTCATATCGGTACGGTGGTCTGGGGGGCAGAAGACCGCCATATGGAGGCCCACAAGCTGCTGACGGCTACAGCGTATATGAGGACCCGTAGACTGGTAACAATCGCCTGCCCGGATGCTGACATCGAAAGGGAATGCGAGAGAATAAATAGTGAATACTGGACGTCAATGGGCCGTCCGGATGTCCTCAGGCCGATAGAAGGCGAAGACTGATTATGATGTTACTATGCGCTCAGCCGAAGCTGATTAGCGAGCCTTCCGGGGTCTTGGTGACGTCGATGCGGGCGGGGAAAGCGTCCCTCAGTTCCTCGATGTGGGTGATGACGATTATCTTGTCGAAATCGTCCTGAATCGAGTTAATCGCGTCCCTCAACCTCTCGATTCCGACACTGTCCTGGGTGCCGAAACCTTCGTCTACTATCAGCGTGGGCAGCGGTGCACCGGCCCGCCTTGCCAGCAGCTTGGAGAGGGCGATGCGGATGGCAAAGTTGATACGGAAGGCCTCACCACCGCTGAACATCTCGTAGTTCCGCGTTCCCAGTTCGTCGGCGATATTGATGTCCAGCGTTTCAACGGTATCGCCCTTCTTTGTCTCCCGCTGGGTCTCTATCTTGACGTGCATCCGGTTGTCTGTCATCCGTCCCAGGAGTCTGTTGGCCTCAGTCTCAATTTCGGGGAGGGCGGTCTCTATCAGCAGGGCCTGAATCCCCTTCTTGCCGAAGGCTTCCGCGAGTTCACGGTAGATATCTTCCTCTTTACCTGACTGGGTCAGGCGCTTCTCTCTTTCCTTCTTCCGCACCTCAAGTTCGGCGCAGTGTTCAAGCTTGCCCCTGATGCCGCCAATTGCCTGCTGGGCACGTTCCTGCTGGGCGGCCAGCGTGCGGTGCTCACTTTCTGCCCTGTCCAGATTATCGGTGACACCGGGGAGCGAGGTAAGCGCGCGAAGAAGCAAGAGCTTCTTCGCGTCATCCTTTTGCAGGCTGAGGCGTAGCTCACGACTGGCCGTTTCGGCCCTGGCGACGGATTCTCTCTCCTGGTCAATGAGCCTGTCGGCCTCTGCCAGCTTCCGCATGGGTTCTTCGTATTGCTCCAGGTCGGACATCTGGAGTCGCACCTGCTCATGGTGCTGGGGGTCGTAGTCCAGCCTGGTGATTTCCGTTTCGATTTCGGCGAGCAACACCTGCTCGTCAGCGGCGAAGTCCTTTCGGGCGAGGCGCTCTTCGATTTCTCTCAGTCTGTTTCTCTCTTCATCCAGATTTCGGCCAGCCTGCTCGGCCTCCACGGTCTGCCGGGCAAGAAGGGTGACCCTGCCCTGTAGCGTCTCTCGTTCCTGCTTCAGCCTTGTCTCCAGCAGGGTGATTTCACTCTCTACGGATTTTAACGCTACCCTGCTGTTGGCCAGCCCGGTCTCAGCCGAGCGAAGGGAACCGGACTTCTGCTCTCTGTCGGTAGCGTACTTTGCCTCAATGATTCGCACCCTGTCAGCGCCGAGTTCCGTCTCGCAGAGAGGGCATTTTGCGCCGTGCTCGGTGAGCAGGAGGTCGAGTTTCTCGGCAATCTCCTCGATTTCCTTCTTGAGTTGTGTCTTGCCGGTCTCCAGAGTGTGCATACGGGTGCGGAGTTCCTGGCTGGCCGTCGTCTTCTGTCGCAGTGATTCATCTTCCTCGGACAGGTGCCGTAGCTGGTGCTGTGTCTGCTGCAGCTTGGCCCGCAGTTCCGGCAATTCCTGAGACGTGGTCTCAAGCTGGCTAATCTTGCTCTGGGCCAGGACATGTTCGGTGAGCAGACTCTGGCTGGCCTCCCTGATTTTCATGTCCAGTTGCGTTCTCTGCCGTTCCAGGTTGAGTGATTGACGGGACTTCCGGTAGAGTTCGTCGCTTGCCTTCCGGGCTTCAACTAATCGGGCATGGCCGGACTCGATGCTGTCGCGCCGGTTAAGCAGGTCTTCATGCTCCCTGATTCGGATGAGCTGGTGCCTGAGCTGTTCGTACCACTGCTCCAGCGTCTGCGTTTGCCGGTTGATGTGCTCGTCAAGCTGGGTAAGCTGCCCCTGCCTGGTTTCCAGCGATTCCTTCTGCCGGCGCAGGTCATTGACCCTGGATTCAGTGCCCTGCATGGTAAGGGATATCCGGGAAAGTTCGGCTTCCGCTTCTTCAAGGTCGGCTTCGTAGGATGGTTTTCGGGATAGCTCTTCCAGGATGTCCCTGATGGTGTTCTCAAGCTGCTCCTTCTCGGTTTCGCGCTGCCTGGCGAGTTCTTTCGCCCGGGTCTCAAGCCCGTCGTAGAAGGAGAGCCCCAGGATGTTGGCCAGCACCTGCTTGCGTCTTGCCGGGTTTGAGGTGGTGAACTCATCGGCGTGGCCCTGTCTCAGGTAGGCGCTGTTGGTGAAGGTGGCGTAGTCCATATGCAGGGTATCGATTATCTTCTGCTGTGTCTCGTGGATTGTGTTGCCGGTTATCGGTCTGAAGCCCTCGTCGGTGGCTAGCTGGAACTCAAGGATGGTCTGTCCCGATGCCCGGCGGCTCTTGGGGCGTGAGTGACGGCGTATAATGCGGTACACCTGCTCTCCCACGGCGAAGTCGAACTCCACGGCCACCTCGGTCTCACCGGTGTGGATAAGGTCATCGTCGCGCTTGGCGCGGGTCTGCCCCCAGAGAGCCCAGGTCATGGCATCAATCAGGGCGGACTTACCGTGGCCGTTGCTGCCGCAGATGCTGGTGGTATGAATTCCGACGAAACTAAGCGGCGGCACGTTGTCGCGGTAGCACATGAAGTTGCGGACCGACAGTCTGATGGGAATCATATTGGCCTATTTTAGCACAATTAGGAGGGTTGGTTATCTACCTCACCCCTTCGTTCCCCCTCTCCTTTGATAAGGAGAGGGGGAGTGTTTGTAAAAAGGGAGCCTCTCTCAGAAGAGAGGTTTCTCCTCTCTTTGACTTTCCCTGAAACTCGGCTCAGTAGTCATTCTGAGGAGCGCCAGCGACGAAGTCTCTGTTGTATGGAAGACGAACCAAGGGGGACACCTCCTGTGATTCACTTCGGGTAGCCTATTCAACACCCCGGGAATTGCCGGCGGTCTCTTTGGAAACAAGGGTACTACTTGCGTCGAAGCACTGGGGAAGAGGACTCAAAGGGCGACACCCCTTTAGACCCCCGTTCCAAAGGGGTTTCACCCCTCTGGACACCCCAAAACGGTGTGCAGGACAATTTAGGGCAGGGTTCATTCGCACCTAAGGAGGTCGCCCTTTCTGAGAGGCTGTGCCTCTCTATGAATCCCCTTTGGTCTGTCTGATTTCCCGGGATGAGGGGCACGTAGAGTGGAATAGGCTTTGATTCTTTGTGGGTTCCCTGTGGTAGCAGCGCAGGTGCACGAAGGCTCAGCTTGACAGTGGCAGTCCTCGCTCTCTAAAGTGTCCAGTACGAGACGAGATATGACAAGGAGGCTTCCGATGAAGGCTACCGAGGGGCAGATAGGCCGGGTCTTAGTGATACGGCTTGAAGACGGCGATGTGGTGCCGGATTGCATTGAGCGTTTTGCCGAGGAGAAGGGCATAACGGCCGGGCAGGTCATCCTGATTGGCGGGATTGGCGGTGGCGAGGTGGTGGTTGGGCCGCGCCGCTCTGACGAGATGCCGCCAGAGCCGATGCTCCTGCCCCTGGACGGTGCCCACGAGGTGGCCGGAGTGGGCGTGCTTGCTCCCGGTGAGGATGGTAAGATGGCGCTGCATATCCACGCCGCACTGGGGCGCTCCGGCAAGACCACCACCGGCTGTCTGCGCCCCGGAGTGACCACCTGGTTGGTGGGTGAAGCAGTGATATTCGAGATACTGGGAGTTGACGCGAAGCGTATCCTGAGTGAAGAGACCGGGTTTGCGCTGCTGGAGGTTGTGCCGAAGTGAGGGTGTGACGGTCGGCGAGAAGGCACTTTAGTGTACTTCGTGGGGTCACTATCAGATCTATCGTGCCTGTGTCTTTGGACCGGGACACCATCCCCTTTATGCCCTTCCCCTCGGAGGGGAAGAGTGGAAGAATAGGTTAGAGAGAGCGCCCCTCAGAAGGGGCGAAGCCTCTTTGAAATTGCGTTTACTACTCCAGGTAGTCCTTGAGTTTGCGGCTGCGGCTGGGGTGGCGGAGCTTGCGGAGTGCCTTGGCCTCAATCTGGCGAATTCTCTCCCGGGTGACCTGGAACTCCTGGCCCACCTCTTCGAGTGTGCGGCTGCGGCCGTCTTCGAGGCCGAACCTGAGCTGGAGGACACGCTGCTCGCGGTGGGTCAGGCTGGAGAGTACCTCGTCAATCTGCTCTTTGAGGAGTTGCTTGGAGGCGGCGTCCACCGGCGGCAGGGCATTGCGGTCCTCGATGAAGTCGCCGAGGTGGCTGTCTTCTTCCTCACCCATGGGTAGTTCGAGGGATATCGGTAACTGCGCCACCTTGATTATTTCCCTGACCTTTTCCGAGGACAGGCCCATCTTATCACCGATTTCCCTGGAGGTGGGGTCGCGTCCGTATTCCTGAGCGAGGCGTCGACTGAGCCGGAGGAGCTTGTTGATGGTCTCAATCATGTGGACGGGCACGCGAATGGTGCGTGCCTGGTCGGCTATGGCGCGGGTGATTGCCTGCCGAATCCACCAGGTGGCGTATGTGCTGAACTTGTAACCCTTATGAGGGTCAAACTTCTCGACGGCGCGGATGAGGCCGATATTGCCCTCCTGGATGAGGTCGAGCAGGGACATGCCGTGGCCGATGTGTTTCTTAGCGACACTGACCACCAGGCGCAGGTTGGCCTCGGTGAGGTGGTTTTTGGCAATTTCCGCCTCGTGTTCGATAGCAGCCAGGTAGTCGCTGAGCTCCTGTTCATGAACCCGAACGGTATCAGCAAGAGCGGGGTCAGCAACCAGATCCGCTATATCGACCAGAGTCACATCTTCGTTGATGGCGTCCAGCACCTGTTGTGGGAGAAGGGCGCAGCTTACCGACAGGTTGATTATCTTCTGTTCCGTTTCCGGAGGCAACAGCTCCATCTTCAGGGCAAGGTCCTGCACCATCAACTGGTCGATAACGCCGTCTATCTTGTTTCTGAGGTCGGGGTCGGACACACTCTTGATGAAACCGCTGGTGGGTGCCAGCCCGAGTGTCTCACGCAGCGGGTCAAGGAGGTCAACGGACTCCCCCAATTCCTTCACCATTGTGAGCAGTATGTTGGTTGCCGTGGGAGGCTTTCCTTCCTTGCGCAACTGGCGTCTGACGTCATCGATGCGCTTTCCCTCTTCAATCTTCCTTGCCAGAGTTTTTTCCTGGTCCGCGGTTAGAAGCTGTACCTTACCGATTTCGTGGAGGTAGAGGCGAACGGGGTCATCTCCGACCTCCTGGTCTTCCAGTGCTTCAATGTGTGTGTTAAGTTCGAGGTCGGCCGGGGACTTGGCATGAGCCGATACTCCTTCCGAGGAGGATGATTCCTCGTCATCCTTATGTCCATCGGGAAACTGCGTGGTGCTAGGGAACTCTTCCAGACTCATCTCTCGCGCTCCTGTTTGCTCTGGCTTCTTGCTGAAACACTTCCTGCAACTGAATGTTGGTCTCGATTCCTTCCTGGGACAGTTGGGTTACGTCTATGTCAGTACCACCGGTCATGGCCTCCTCAAGAGCAGCCGCTTCCAGTGTCTTCACTTCCCGCAGGTGCTCTTTCTTCAGGCGAAGCACAAGCCGGGAGTGCTTCTGCTCCAGTCGTCCGGAGACCAGGCTCCTTGATACCAGGGTGTCGACTTGCTCCCATATTGACGGGTCGAGTATCTCCTTGAGTGATTCGAGGTCGGCAGACTGCTGCCAGGCGATAAATATCTCCCGGTTCTGGCTGTTCTGGAAATAATCAGGCAGGAATTCCTCACTGTTATCTTTTAGTTCAGGGTGCTGTAGAAGCAGGCTAAGACATTCTTCTTCAATTGGTCTGGAGAGAAGTGGTGCGGTTGCAACTTGAACGGATTTCCTGGCTGCCTTGCCAGGCCTGGACGCCGTCATATGGTCCTTCAGGGCAGCCTCTATTACATTATACCTCGTTCCCGTGCGGATTTCCAGTTTTCTTATGTAGTGGTCACGACGTACGATATCTTTCATTCGGGCGAGGATGGGTAGAAACTCCCGGATGACTCGGGCCTGGTCTCTGGCAGTACTAAGGTCAAGCCCGGCGGTGGTCATATCAAGGGCGTAGTCCACAACGGGTACGGCATTCTCGATAAGGTCTTTCCAGACATCAGGGTCTTCCCGAATAACGTCGTCGGGGTCGCGGCCCCCGGGGAGAAGCATAACCCGCACTTCGGCGTCCAGGGTATTTTCGTAATCGACACAGCGCAGCATAGCTTCCTTACCGGCGGCATCGGCGTCCAGGGCCAGGGTGATGTTCCTGGTGAGCCTTTTCAGTGTGGTGACCTGACGCTCCGTGATGGCTGTCCCCATCGAGGCGATGACGTTTCTGAAGTCGTTCTGGTGGGCCGTAATCACGTCCATATAGCCTTCCACGAGGATGGCCCGGTCCTGTTTACGAATTGCCGGTGCCGCCAGGTGCAGGGCGTAGAGGGTGCCGCTTTTGTCGAACACCAACGTCTGTGGTGAGTTGGTGTACTTGGGCAGCGAATCATCCAGTACCCTTGCCCCGAAACCGGTGGTACGGCCGCGAGCGTCATGTATCGGGAACATCAGCCGGTTGCGGAACCGGTCGCGCGTATTTCCGCCGGTTGCGGAACCGGCGTCGGTCTCAACCACCAGCCCGGCATCAACGAGTTCACTTTCACTATAACCTCTTTCTGCCAGGTGTTGCTTCAGGGCTTCCCATCTGTCCGGTCCGTAGCCGAGCTGGAAAGCGGCTACGGTATCTGCGGTGAAGCCCCTGCGGAGCAAATAGTCCCGTGCCTTCGCCGCGTCCGGAGAACTGAGTAACTGGTCATGGAAGTAGGTGGCTGCCGCTTCGTTGACCTGGTGCAGTCGCTCCCTCTCATCCTTCCTGGCGTCCAGCCTGACCCGGGAGGGAAGGGTGACCCCTGTCTGCTCGGCAAGCAGGCGCAGTGCCTCGCCGAAGTCGATACCCTGCTGTTTCATAATGAATGAAAAGACATCACCGCCGGTATTACAGGCACCAAAGCAATGCCAGCTCTGCCGCTCAGGGAAGACGTAGAATGATGGTGCCTTTTCACTATGAAACGGGCAGAGTGCCCGGAAGTTACGTCCTGACTTGGTCAGCTTCACGTGCTGGCCAATGACTTCAACGATGTCTATCTTCTGCTTTACTTCGTCGACTTCGCTCATGTCGTCTTATAACCCTATCCCCTTTTTCAGCATCCTACAAGGGGATACAGCATAGTATAGTACAATCCGGTCCCTGATTCACTAGTTCCAAACCCTGCGATCAGCTGTCCGTGAACAGCCGCTGCTGCCTGGCACGGTCGTCAACCAGGGACATCTCCTCAGCAGTGCGCAGGGCGTAGCGGTCGGTCATGCCGGCAATATAATCAACGACCTGCCGCTGATGGTCTTCGTCACGAAGGCGGTATTCCGGTGGCAGCTTACCTCCATGCTTGCTGAAGAATTCATACAGTCGTCGAACGATTTCCTTCGCCTGGTCCGCTTCCTCCTGGCTGGAGTGAACATCGTAGACGCGGGTGAAGAGGAATTCGCGCAGGGTGTTGGTTGCTTCGAGTACCGGGTCGCTCATCCCGACCGCAGGTCTGGATTCAGAAGCGGTATCGACTCTGACTGACCACGAGTATTCGATGATATCGGATACCAGGGTATTAATACGCGCCGACCGTGACAACCCGAGCACCCTGATTGCAGACAGTGGCAGGTCACCCTCGGTGATGACTCCGGCCCTTATGGCGTCGTCAGTGTCGTGGTTGACATAGGCGACGATGTCAGACAGCCGACAGACCTCGCCCTCAAGGGTACCGACCTCTCCCCAGTCTTCTTCAAGGATGTGGGCTCTTGTCTTGGAGTGGTTGAGAATGCCGTCTCTCACCTCCCAGGTGAGATTGAGTCCCCGGCCGTTGTTTTCGAGATGGTCGATGACCCGCAGCGACTGCTCGTTGTGCCGGAATCCGGCTGGATAGAGGTCGTTGAGGACTTCCTCGCCGATGTGACCGAAGGGCGTATGACCGAGGTCATGGCCGAGACTGATTGCTTCGGTAAGGTCTTCATTGAGGTTGAGGGCGCGGGCTATGGTGCGGGCAATCTGGGATACCTCCAGCGTATGGGTGAGCCGTGTTACATAGTGGTCGCCCAGCGGGGCAACGAAGACCTGGGTCTTGTGCTTGAGACGGCGGAAGCTGTTGGAGTGGATAATACGGTCGCGGTCACGCTGGAAGTCGGTGCGGATGGGACAGGGCTCCTCTTCCCTGAACCTGCCACGCGACAGCCTGCTCTTCCGGGCATGGGGCGAGAGGCTTTCTTCCCGCTCCTCAGCCAGTTGGCGGATTACGGGCCGACGACTCACTACTTCTGCAATCGCGCTTCGACTTCGGCGATTATCTCCCTGGTGCGGTCTATCATATCGGGGCTTACCGAGACCGAGGTGATGCCCCATTCCACCAGTTTCTCAGTGAGTTCCGGGTAGACC
>JADHXC010000052.1 GCA_016783135.1 Dehalococcoidales bacterium
TGAGGTGGACCCCATCCTTAGGACAGGATAGGGACAATGTTAAGGTCGGGTTCCACTATCCTCAAGGGGTCTGGTGTTAAGGATTCTACCATACCTGTACTGACGGCTTCTACCGGGGTTGAGGTGAATACCTCAGCTGGTGTCCGATAACCCAAGGCCTGGTGAGGGCGCTCGGAGTTGTAGAAGTGGAAGTAGTTACCGAGACCGATTCTGGCTTCTCTGCCATCCTGATATGCTTTCAGATATACCTCCTCATATTTTACTGACCACCACAGTCTCTCGATAAACAGGTTGTCATTATAGCTTCCCTTCCCATCCATGCTGATCCTGATTCCGCGCTGCTGCAGGAGCCCGGTAAAGGCCTCACTGGTGAACTGGGATCCCTGGTCGGTGTTGAAGATATCCGGCCTGCCCTTCTTGAGCGCATCTTCCAGCGCCTCGACACAAAATTCGGCGTCCAGGGTATTTGACAGTCTCCAGGAGAGCACATACCGGCTGTACCAGTCTATGATGGCTACCAGGTACAGGAATCCCCGTGCCATGGGAATGTAGGTGATGTCTGCTGCCCACACCTGGTTTGGCCGTGTTATCTTCATGCCACCGAGCAGGTAGGGGTAGATTTTATGACCCGACGCCGGCTTACTGGTCCTGGGACGGCGGTAGATGGCCTTGAGCCCCATCACACGCATCAGTCGCCGGATACGTTTCCGGTTGACCTTATGGCCCTGACTTTTCAGACAGGCGGTTATCTTGCGTGCCCCGTAGAACGGCGTAGCCATGTATTGACGGTCGATCAACTTCATAAGAGTGAGATCCTCCTCGGAGATTCCTTTCGGCTGGTAGTACAGGCCGGAACGGCTGATATCCATTAGCCGGCACTGACGTACTATTGAGAGCGACGGGTGATGGCGGTCGACCACGGCACGCCGCCGCTCTACGCTCAGCGACCCAAGGCATTCTCCAAGAAATCCCGCTCTACCTTGAGCTGGCCTATCTGCTGGTACAACCGGGCAACGAGGTTGGCGTCATCCTTCTTTTTCTGAGCCTGATCATCGCCGAAGATGCCGGCGGCACCCTCAGCCAGGGAACTCTTCCATTTGCGAATCTGACTGGGATGAACCTCGAATCTATTGGCCAGTTCGGCTATTGTTTCTTCACCCTTTAATGCTTCCAGGGCCACCCTGGCTTTGAACGATGGGGTGTGTTTTCTTCGGTTCTGTTTCATGTTCTCCCCCTATTCCGTATTCATTATAGGAGCAGAACCCGCTCTTAGCTACCTGTCTAATTTTCGGGGACCACCTCAAACTTCCTGAAGGCGACTCGCTCTAACGTCCAGGACCTTGAGGCGGCGGTGGTGGAACTGAAGGCCAAAGCACTCAAGGATAAGTTCGAGGAGAGCTTCGTCTACGGTGACGCCACGGCCAACCCCAAGCAGTTCGACGGTCTGAGGAATCTCATCGATACCGAGAGCGCTGGCTCTCAGGTGATAGCTGCCGGGGTTACCGGGGCGACCCTGACCCTGTCCATGTTGGACGAGCTCATCGATGCGGTGAAGGGCGGTAAGCCGGACATGCTGCTGATGAGTCGACGCTCCCGACGCAAGATTAATGCCCTTATCAGGGCTTCGGGCAGCATGATGGAAACCGACCGGGACAGGTGGGGTAACTTCGTCCATTTCTGGGACGGTATTGCCATCGGGGTCAATGACTGGATACTGGACACCCACGTGCTGAGCGGGAGTGTTGAGACAGCCACGACCGGTGGTGACTGCTCCACGGTCTACGCCATGCAGACGGGTGAGGGCGGACTCTGCGGCCTGACCGCACCCGGGCACCTGACTGTGGAGCCTATTGGCTCCCTGGAGACTAAGGATGCCACCCGGAACCGGATAAAGTGGTATGTCTCGCTGGCATTGTTCAGCTCTGTCAAGGCAGCGGCACTTATTGGAGTTCAGGACTAGGTGTAATCAGGACGGCTCTGCCGTCCTGATTACCTGGCGGAAGGTGGAACTTCCGCCACCGACGTGATGTTCTTCTTAAACAGTCGGGCCGACAGCACGGCGTGAAGTCCCTTCAGGGACTGGTAATAAAGGCAGGGGGCTGGGAGAAATTGTCCCCGACCCCCTGCCCGGACAGGAGGTTTATTATGGCACCAACAGTAGTGGAGCACACCGAGTACCCCTTTGCCAGGGGTGACCTGACTTCGAACGGTATCCAGTGGTCGGCCGAGAAGGACACGGCCACTGTGGATACTGATGTAGTGGTGGAGAGCGTTACCATCAAGCCGCCGGCCCTGGGAGAGGTGCTCGAAGTCGAATTCGGCCTTACGGCGGACTTCCGGGCAGTATCCTCATCCACAGCAGACCTTATCTACAAGTGGCAGGCAAGGAACAAGGGGGGCACCTGGGTGGACCTGCACGGTGCCGTCACCAAGAGCAATATCGGCACCAGCTATGTGGAGGAGGTCCGAAGCGGGCGTTTCAAGCTGGAGACCAATTTTAACTCCCTGCCCTTTGAGGTGAGGCTGGTAGTCCAGTGCAACGAGGCCAATGAAGGGCGGGCCAGGACCAAGAACTCGAGCTATGTCAGGGTGAAATACAGCGCCTCGTGAGGTGGATGGTGAAGACAGTACTTGATAGAGAAGACCTTGCGTTTGGCCCACCGGAACTGGGCTGTGTCCTTTGCCTGTCAGGACTCCCCGGTGGCGGCAGTACAGCCTACGACAGAAGCCCGCATGGAAACCGTGGTAATATCACCGGTGCCACCTGGGTGAGGCTGTCCAGTGGCCTCTGGTGCCTGAGCTTTGACGGCGTGGATGATTACGTTGATTGCAATAATGATGTAAGCCTTTCGCTTGAGGATGGGTTTACTATAGAACTTTGGGAGAATGTTGACTCCTCGGCTTACTATCGCTGGTTCATTTCCAAAGGCGACCCTGCTACATTCACTCAAAACTATGGCATCATACTACTTGATAACAACAACATATATGGACTTGTCAGGAATGTAGATGACGATACTACTTGGGGAGCATATTTCGGCGTATCTGGTGGTAGTGGCTGGCATTTTCTAGCTATGTCCTTTGATATAACTCATATAGTGCATTATGCAGACGGGGTTGGAGCTACGCCAGTTGCCACTGGAACGCAAGCTCATACTAACAATCGTCCTGTTAGATTAGGCTATCACTACTCTAAGAAAATAAGTGGCTACTTGGCTCTACCTAGAATATACAACCGGCCTTTGAGCGCCTTGGAAATACAGAATCACTTTAACCAAGAAAAACACCTATTTGGAGTGTGGTAGATATGAAATACAGGGTAAGAGTGGACCTGAGCTTCGATGCTGAGGCTGATGCTAGGGCAATCATGAACTACGCCAGAGCGCTGAGTGGCAACGCGGTGAGCATCAATGAGGGCCTGGATGCCGAGGAGATATCCTTCTGTGACCTGGAAAGGTGCCGGCACGACGAGGGGTTGCCCTGCGAAAGGCTGGAGAGGATTGAAGTCAGACATGACCAGCTCTGATGGCGGGGAGTTTATGGGTCCCAAACCAGGTGTCCATGCAGGGAAGCTCGAAGGGGCGGAGCCCCTTCGAAACACCGAGTCCCCTTCCCCTCGATAAGGAGAAGGGGACAAAGGGGATAGGGTCACCTGTAAGAATCTGAGGGGGTAAGGTAGCTATGAATCTGGGAGACATGCGCACTATCGTCCGGCGCGACCTGCATGATGAAGACTCCGGTAACTACCGCTGGACGAACGACGAACTGGACAGGCATATTGCCCACACGGTGAAAGACCTCTCCGAGGCGATTCCCTACGAGCAAAAGGCGACCAAGGCGACAACATCAGCTTCGAGAGAGATAGACATATCGAGCATCACTGACCGTGTCATGGTGCAGGCTGTGGAATACCCGGTGGGACAGTTCCCCAGGAGGTTCCAGCGCTTTGCCCTGTGGGGCGATACAGTGACTCTTCTCGGTCCGGAAGTCCCTGATGGCTCGAATGCTTACATATACTACGGTAAGCTGCACACCCTGGATGTGAGCACCTCCACCATTGCCAGCCCGCACGATGACCTGGTGGCTGCCGGAGCCTGCGGCTACGCGGCCGTCGAGTGGGCGGTCTATGCCATCAACCGGGTGAATGTCGGCGGTACCCGGACCCCTGAGGAACTGCTGAGCTGGGGACGAGAGAGGCTGACCTTCTTCCGCGGGGAACTGAGAAGATTGGGGAGGAGAAACCGTGTCAGGGTGCGCGCTCTCTATGCCCCTTACTACCCACCGGTATCGGAATCAACTGACTACGGCCCATAGGCGTGGTTCCGTGCGAAGGGTGCGGACAAGACAGGCTGTGAGTGAGACTCCGAAAGGAGACAGAGATGACGGCAGGAGAGACAGTAGCCACGACGAAGGACGGCTTGCCCAGGGAGGCTTTTGCCATTCCCGGTGACCCGTCAGACCCGTATACCTGGATGTTACCGCACCATAAGAAGAGCATCTTCAGGGCGCTCAAAGCGAAAATGGACATCGAAAAGACGGTGGCCTGGGACCGGATGCCGGCTGCTGTTGCCGCCCTTTCACCGAGAGGGTCCCGGGAGCAACGGGTCTCTGCCGGTCCCGAAGAAATTCTGAGAGCGGCCAGGCACCTCGCTGACCACTATCTCAAGGCAGGGAAGCCATTACCGGATACCCTGGCGGCTTTGACATAGCCTCCGGCGTCCCGCAAAACACAGATTCCGGTGAAATCACAGGAGAGAGATGAAACAGCTATCGAGTACGCTCAGTGCGGAGCAGAAATCGGCCAGCCGTACCCCTTACGTGAAACTGGAAGCCAGGGCGAAGATTGCCGGCATCATCAGGCTGGACTGGGACCGACTGTACACCGGTAGTGAGGATGACTACTTCCACGGGATGACCATGCCCGGCGATGGTTCCCTGGTCCGCGCTCGCATAACTCCTCCCGGCGATGCCCGCAAGCTCTACCGGCAGAGGGTGGCCAGCCCCGGACCGTCATCGGATTTCAGCACCTGGAGCTACACCGGCCAGTACAACTGTGTCGTTGTCGCTGCTGCTTCACAGAGTGCCGAGGTCTCTATCTTCTGGATTAACTCCAGCAAGGCAATCAGACGTATAAAGAGTACCGATAACGGTGTCACCTGGGGTAGCCCGGAACTTATTGATTACACACCCACCACCAGTATTAAAGGGCTGGCTGTCGCCTACAAGCCCAACGGTGACCTGGCCATCTTCTTCGCCGATGGGTCTACGCTCTACGTGAAGAAGCACGTTGGCGGGAGCTGGCAGTCCAGGTCCGCCTGGGATAAAACCACCGGTAACCTCTCCGGCATGGCTGTGGTTTATGGTACTGACTGGAATCTGCTTATCACCGGGCAGGACTCGGATGACAACTACAAGCTGTGGTCGCTGGTCTATGGCGACGGTGGTGATGTCTCTGCCGGTACCTGGTCGGCTCTCAAGGAGCTGGTCTCGGCTCCATCGGGCGGCGATTTCGAGTATACCAGCCCGTTTCTGGACAAGCCGGATGTGTATCGCGGTTTTTATGTGGAGAAGTTCACCGGAAGCGAGTCCTATACTCGTCTCTTCTGGTCCCACACCGTCCCGGACACAGACTATACCGATAGCCTCTGGCGGGAGCCGGTACCGTTGGACCTGTCCATCGAGTACGGCCTGGCAATCGCTCACCACGGCGATTACTGCTGGCTGGCTAACCCGGCCGGCGTCTGGCGTGCCAGGCTGGCGGAGCAGAGTATTGAGCTTACCGATGATGTTATGTCGGTCAGGCAGGAAGCCAGTCCTGATGGCGGAGGGTTAACGGTAGAACTGAGGAATGACGATGGTCGATACGCCTCTCCGGGAACGGGCGTACTCTCAGTTCTAAATACGGGCTGTCAACTTGAGCTAGGTCTCGGTTACATCACCTCGCAGGGTAATGAGGTCAGTACGGGCCTTGCCTTCTGGCTGGAGGCTTACGAGTATACCAGCACCGGAGGAAGGGCCTGCCTGGTGCTGCACGCTCCCGATGGTTGGTGTGCCATTGAAAGATGGCGCGCCAGGCACCAGTTCCGGTGGAACAAGGATTCCGACGAGATGTCAGTCAAGGATATCCTGGGATTTGTCCTCGCCAGGGTCGGGCTTAAGCTCGAGGTCAAGTCCGCATCATCCGTTATCACCAGCTACTATCCTGACTTCGCCATTCACCCTGGCAATCGGGGTGATGAAATCATCAGGAGACTACTATCTTTTGTGCCTGATGTGTTGTTCCTTGAAGGCAGCGTGGCCTACATAGTCAATCCCCGGTCTACGGACAGCTCGGTCTACTCCTACGGGCAGGACCACGCCGTATTCGAGGGTAGCTATCGTACGGGAGCCTGGGCCCTCAACCGGGTCCAGATGGAGGGCTACGACCCGGTGGGCGGCGAGGCAATAATCGTTGATTCCTTTGAGTGGGACCAGATTGAGCGACTTCATGACAGGCTGGTCCAGGTGGAGGACAGGAACCTGGACACAGTGGCGCGGGCGGAAGATAGGGGGGGAGCCTACCTGAGGGAGGCGGAGATAGAATCTGTCGGCGGCATGATTCGAGTGCCGGTAAACTGTGGTCAGCAACCGTACGATGTTGTTGACATAACAGACACGAGGGCCGGGCTAAGCTCCGCGAAACGAAGAGTGGTAGCGATAGCGCTGGTCTACCGGCCGCAACGAGGGGAGTACGAACAGCGGTTGTTGCTGGGAGCAGTGTAATGACGATGTCGGGAGGGGAGTGCCCCATGATTCCGGAAATACAGGTGGTCTTCCTGTCTCTGCCGGTCTGTGTCGATGCTACTGATTGTCTGAAGGAGGTCGGAAAGGAATAATGAGTGTGAGGAAGGCAATACTGAGGAGTTTCGATTCCGGAGGCTACACCGCCACCGTCCAGCTTGCTGGCAGTCACAAGATATACCTGGAGGGTGTTCCTGTGGCACGCAATATACCGGCGGGGGAGATGGCCCTGGGCAGGAAGGTTGCCGTGGTATTCTTCGATGTCCACAATGCCAAGGAAGCGGTGGTGATAGCCGTCTACACCTAGACGGAGCAGAAACACGCCCTGCTTCCACAATATTGCTCCGCCGGGTTAAAAGCCCGGCAGAGTTTTTTATCCACGACGTGGCGTGATGATATTCCCGCGGTTAGTTCACCGTTGTGTCACTGTTTTCATTTGAAGCCCTGAAATAGGACAGGTTTCATCAACTTTTGTGAGATATTCAGGAAAAAGGAGGAGATGTTTACCGCTTCACCTCCAAATCGTACCCCATATTTCATGTTAAGGCTTGCTGCTTGTCAAACCATTAATACGGGTTATTTAATATCATCGACTGCCGCCCGGAAGCGTTCCCAGATGCTGTCCCTGAAGGCGGCAAATTCATCCCTGGTGATGTATTCTTCGGCGGGCTTACTGGTGGGGCGTGCTCGGAAGACGTTTGACAGGTGGCCGTCCTGTGCCGCTGCCATTACCTGCCGGATGTGGTCATTGGTTACCAGTTTGGCCAGGATGCGCTCAAGGTTTTCGCTGATATTCTCCCGGCTCATGTTGAGAGCTCGCGAGACCTGTTCGATAGAGCCTTCCTGGGCCATACGGCGAAGTATCTCCGTCTCGCCGTGCGCCAGGCTGGGTAGCAGATTATCTACCATTTCACTCATCGTATTAAATTGCTCGAACTCCCCGAGTACCCGGACCGCTATTCCCGGTATCAGCATCGCCTCTGCGATGGGTTGTTTCCCCTGGGCAATCACTCTGATGGTGTTAATCAGGTCCGTCGGGTCGGTTTCCTTGGTGATACAGGCGCTGGCCCCGGACTTCATCGTCTGAAACAGGTGTTCTTCGTTCTGGTTATCTATGATGAGCATCACTGCCACCGAAGGGAAGTTCTGCCGGAGATATCGTGTTGCCCGGATGCCGGCAAAATCCGCGTGGTTCGCATTCAGGATAGCCACTCTCGGAGGATTGGCCTGGATTGCCTTGAGGGCCTCATCGCTGCTGGTTGCTTCACCAATGACATCCATATCCTCTTCACCGGATAGAGTGAAGTGGATACCTTCGCGGAACAAAACCTGCCAGTCAGACAGAAATACGCTTATCCTGCTCATTCCCTCCGCTTCCTCACAGGTCAGGTTCTACTAGCCACTATTATTAAAGCATGCACTCGTAAAGTCGGGTATAAAGTTCCTAAACATTCCGTAAAGAAATCATAAAGATTTCATAAAGGTTTGTTTATAATGTTTGCAGAGTGATTTCCGGAATCGTGGCTGATGATAAGAACCATACAGAGGTCCGGGAGTTCCACTGGTGGGGGTAGAACGCCTGGGGGGCTAGCCGTCCGTCGGACGGACGAACTTGTAGCCCATGCCATGCTCGGTGACGATGATTGTGGGCGAGTTCATGCTGTCTCCGAGCTTCTGCCGTAGGTGCTGGATGTGTACCCGGAGCAGGTCTCTGGTGTCCTGGTAGCCTTCCCCCCACACCTTGGCCAGCAGATTCTCATGGGTCAGGAGGCGTCCTTCGTTTCTGATTAGCTGGCGGAGGAGTTTCATCTCGGTGGAAGTGAGCTTCACCGGCTGCCCGTCAATCTTAACCTCATTGCTGGCGAAGTCGACCGATAGCTTGCCGGCGATGTAGGGGCGCTCTTCACTGGTGACCGGCGTTCCCCGGGAGCGGCGCAGCACCGCGTCTACCCTGGCGAGCAGTTCGATGTGGCTGAAAGGCTTTACCATGTAGTCGTCCGCTCCGAGTTCGAGCCCGCGGGCGATATCGACGTCCTCCCCCTTAACCGTAAGCATTATCACCGGTACCTGTGAGAAGCGCCGCAACTCGCGGATGACCTGGAACCCATCGATGTCCGGCAGATTGATGTCCAGGATTACAATGTCCGGACTCTCCACTTCAATAAGCTGCAGTCCGCTGGTACCATCGTTCGCGGGAAGCACTTCCGCGCCACTCCAGCGGAGCTGGAAACACAGGGAAACAACCTCGACTATGTCCGGCGCATCGTCAACGACTACTACTTTCAATTCACACTCCTGGCTATCGGCAGAGAGAAGAAGAAGCTGCAGCCCGGCCCGGTCTGGCCTACCAGCCAGATTTTCCCACCGTGAAGCTCAACGAGGAACCTGGCAATGGTAAGCCCGAGTCCTCCCTTACCATTACTCTTCTGAATCTGGTAGTGGGCCTGGAAAACCCGTTCCTCTTCCTCGGGCGGGATGCCGCCGCAGGTATCGCTTATCTGGGTGACCAGGTTTGTCCGGTCGTCCTGCCAGACACTGACCTTGATACTCCCTTCTTCGGGACTGAATTTGCTGGCGTTGGCTATCAGGGTGAGTAAAATTTGCTCCAGGTGTCCGGGGTCGGCCCTGACCAGGGGCAGCGAATCAGGCAGGTCTAGAGTCAACGATTGCCTGCGGCTTTGAATCCTGGGATGGATTCGTTCCCCTACGTTGTGGATGACCTCGGTGATATCAACAGGTTCCGGATGGAACTTGAAGTCCTGCAGCTGTTGCCTGGGCATGTCGGAAAGTGAAGTTACCCTATCGTTCATCCGGTGGGCGTTGCGGATGATAGACTGGAGCAGTCTCCACTGTACGCTGCCCTCGGTCACGTGGAGTTCGTCGGTTATCAGCTCTGCAGAGGCGATGATGGCGGTCAGGGAGGTCTTGAGTTCATGGGTAATCGCCGCCACGAAATCTACATGCTCGCTATCCTGTTTGCTTACGTTGTCTGCCGGCGACTGCATTGCGTGTCCTCTTGCCAGGCATCGGCGGTGGCCCGCAGCAGACCCGAGAACCAGGTCCCGGTGGGCACTATTTGTCCATGTTCCTGGCGATACTCCTCAGGATAGTGAGAATCCCAATGACGGCGCGCTGTATCTCCGGTGGTTCCTGACTCAGGACCCTGGCCACGTATGGGTCCAGCTTCCCACTGGCATAGATGGGGACTCGCTCCGCTGTCGCGGAAACCGGGGTGGAAAGGTATCCAGCCAGAGTGAAGAGTTCGTTTTCCTCAAAGCCCAGGGGGGCCGCTATCTTCCGGAGGATGTGAGCCGAAGGAAACCGTTCTCCCCTCTCGATGCGGCCCAGGTGTGAGGCTGATACCTTTGCCTTGCTGGCCAATTCCTGCAAGGTTAATGGAAGGCTGATTCTCTGCTGTTTGAGTATTCCCCCGACATGGTTGGTGGTATCGTTGTCCATGAGGGTATTCTAGTTGGACAACTGGCAGTTGTCAAGGAGTATGGTGCAAAATGCCAGGTACCAGGCTCCGCCGTACCTTCTCACACATATGGATATAGCCCCTTTCTCCTCTGGAGAAGCGCGTAAGGGGGATGAGGCATCGGCCTGTACTGGAATGTTACTAATGTCCTGGAACCAGTACATTTCCTTGACGCCAAACGACGTCGGTAATACAATGACATTGTCGGGTGCCATGATTAAAAAGTACGATGTCATCATTGTGGGTGGTGGTCCGGCGGGGCTCTTCGCCGCTTTGGAGGTAGTGAAGACTTCCGACCTGAGCGTGCTGCTGGTCGAGAAAGGACGGGACATCGACGGCCGCCAGTGCCCGGCGCGTGACCAGAATATCCCCTGCGCAGCGTGTGAACCCTGCAATCTTGTCTGTGGTCTTGGCGGGGCCGGGGCGTTCAGCGATGGTAAACTGACCCTCTCATCCGAAGTAGGTGGCCGGCTGGTCGACTACATTGGCAAGGACAGGACGGCTGACCTCATTGAGTATGTCGATGGTGTCTATCTCAGCTTCGGTGCTTCGGACAGGCTTTTCGGTGTGGGAGATGAGGTTGACGGGCTGGTCCGTAGTGCGTCGCTGGTGGAACTGCGTCTGACGCCGATGCCCCTGCGCCATCTCGGCACAGAACACTGCCGGTCCGTGCTTAAGGCAATGCGGGACCACCTGGAACCACGTCTCGATATCCTGCTTGGTGCCGTGGCTGAGACAGTGGTTACCGATGATGGTCGGGTAAGCGGGATAACCACCGAGAGCGGCGACCGGTTCGAGTGTGATTACCTGATACTGACACCGGGCAGAGAGGGTGCCGACTGGATGTCCCGGGAAGCGCTGCGACTCGGCCTGACCATGTACAGTAATCCCGTTGACGTCGGCGTCAGGGTGGAGGTGCCGGTGGCTGTTATGGAGGAATTCTGCGACGTCCTTTACGAGGGAAAACTGGAGTTCCTGTCGCCCAGTTTCGACGACCGTATCAGGACGTTCTGTATGTGTCCTGCCGGGGAGGTTATCGTGGAGTCTACCGGGGGAACGGACCCCGTAATCACGGTAAACGGGCACAGCTATGCCGATAGTAAGAGTGACAACACGAATTTCGCCCTCCTGACGAGTACCACCTTCACCGAGCCGTTTCGGGAGCCGATTGCCTACGGGAAGTACCTCGCCAGGCTGGCCAATATCCTCAGTGGCGGGGTGCTGGTACAGCGCTTCGGTGACCTGATGCAGGGCCAGCGCTCCACACCGGCGCGTATCGAGCGTGGCCTGGTACGCCCTACCCTGGTGAGTGCCACTCCTGGCGACCTCAGCTTTGTGATGCCCTACCGTCACCTTGCCGGAATTGTGGAGATGCTCCGGGCGATGGATAAGCTCATCCCCGGTGTAGCTTCGTATCATACCCTGCTCTACGGTGTTGAGGTCAAGTTCTACTCCGGGCGTCTTCAACTTACGCCCGGCCTGGAGACGGAAGTGGGCAACATGTTCGCCGCTGGTGATGGCGCTGGGGTCAGCCGTGGGCTCATCCAGGCATCGGCATCGGGCGTGGTTGCCGCCCGGGAGATACTGAGCCGGCAGCGCTGACGTCAAGGTAAATTGTAAGAAACACAGAATAAAACGTAAGTAAAAAGCGGCTGCCAGGCGGCGCAAGCCTGCCAGAACGCCAGGAAAACGATGAGTACGTACAGGCAGAATTAGGAGCATCGATGAAAGAAAGACTGACCGGTGACCTGAAGAAGGCGATGAAGGGTGGTGATACCACGAGGCGCTCGGTTATTCGCATGGTAATGGCTGCTATCAAGAACGCTGAAATTGCCAGGCGCGATACCCTTGAGGAGTCCGATGTCCTCGGTATTATCGCTAAGGAAGCCAAGGTGCGCGAAGAGAGTATCGAGGCCTTCAAGCAGGGGAACCGGCAGGACCTGGTTGACCAGCAGGA
Organism: Dehalococcoidales bacterium; assembly: GCA_016783135.1. Classification (GTDB taxonomy): domain Bacteria; phylum Chloroflexota; class Dehalococcoidia; order Dehalococcoidales; family Fen-1064; genus DUES01. The sequence continues at coordinate 12,216 of JADHXC010000052.1, forward strand.
GTCGGAACTGGCCATTCTTCAGGAGTACCTGCCCAAACAGGCTACTCGTGAGGAGATTGTCGCCGCGGCGCGCACTGTCATTGCCGAGGTCGGTGCCGAGGGACCGCGGGACAAGGGTAAGGTAATGCCCGTACTGGTTGCCTGGTTCAAGGGTAAGGCCGACGGTCGGGAGATAAACGCCGTTGTCACCGAATTACTTGGTTCTTAGCAGGGGTCTGGGGGTGTCCCCCAGATATAAAATTTCCCCCCTTCCTGGCTAGGAAGGGGGGCAGGGGGATGGTCGAAAGGGTTTTTCATCACCCTGTTAGGTCTGCTCCTCCAGACGGCCAGCTACTTCCAACCCTCGTGTAGCGCCAACTCTGTATTCTCAGCTTCTGCGAGAATAACCGCGTTCCAACCGGCGAGTAATGGTGTATAATGCTGTCGGAAGTATCAACTGGAGGATTAGACGACGATGAAGATAGCGGATGTCAGGACATTCATTGTGGGGAACCCACCGCCCTACCACGGGGGAATGAACTGGGTATTCCTGAAACTGGTGACGGACGGTGGTACCGTCGGTTATGGGGAAGCTTATGGCGTGCCGTTCAACCCCCTTGCTGTGGCGCAACTCATCGAGAGTGTCGGGGAGCGACTTATCATTGGCTGCGACCCTTTCCGGATTGAAAGGATGTGGCGTACGGTATACACCAGTGGCTATGACCTTCATCCCGACCTTACCAAGATGGGCATACTCAGTGCCTTTGAGATGGCCTGCTGGGATATCGTGGGCAAGGAACTGGACCAGCCGGTATATAATCTCCTCGGAGGGCAGTATCACGAAAGGGTCCGCTCCTACACGTACCTCTACCCTGCCCCGGACGACCCGGTGCGGCGTAACCTTCACACCGACCCGGAGCGCGCCGCCAGCAGGGCTGTTTATTATGCCGACCAGGGCTTCACCGCAGTCAAGTTCGACTCTGTCGGGCCGATGTCCGAGGACGACCCGGTACAGCTTTCCTTGGAAACTCTGGATAATGCTGAAGCCGTTGTCAGGGCGGTACGGGAGGCCGTTGGCAACCGGTGTGACATTCTGTTTGGTACTCACGGACAGATGGTTACCTCCAGCGCCATCCGTTTGGCTAAAAGACTTGAGAAGTACGACCCCCTTTGGTTCGAGGAGCCGGTCCCGCCGGAGAACCGCGACGAGATGGCCCGCGTAGCCCGTTCCACGAGTATTCCCATCGCCACTGGGGAGCGCCTGTCGACCAAGTATGAGTTCCGGGAATTGCTTGACAAGCAGGCCGCCGTCATCCTGCAGATGGCCCTGGGAAGGGTCGGCGGGATTCTTGAGGCGAAGAAGATTGCCGGTATGGCCGAGGCTTACTATGCCCAGATTGCGCCCCATCTCTACTGCGGCCCGATAGAGGCCGCCGCCAATATCCAGCTCGCCACCTGCAGCCCCAACTTCCTGATTCAGGAGAGCATCGAGACCTTCGGCGGTTTCCACGCTGAGCTTCTCAATGAACCCATCCGGTGGGAAGACGGCTATATCATCCCGCCAACGAAGCCGGGGCTGGGTGTCGAGTTGAATGAAGAAGTCGCCATCAAGAATCCGTACATCCCGAGTCGGGACTGGATGCGGACCTGAGCTAGGATGCGGCTGCTCCTCAGAACGCCACCGATGATGTCGCCAGGGTAGACAGGTGACACCCCGTGGAGCCACAGACGTACGTCTTCGGTCCTGCCTGTCATTGCGAGCGAAGCGCGGCAATCTCGTTCCCGCCCTGAGATTGCGCGCCACTGCACTCAGTGGCGCGTCGCTCTGCTCCTCGCAATGACAGGTAAGGAAACGGCCTGTCACCAGTGTAGCGGGTGAGTAGAACCGATAGTGTTTTTCCGGCGTTTCTGCTAACATTATATTTGATGGTGCCCTGCCGGTAGTAATAGGGGGCTGCTCGGTGCACCGAATAGAAGTTCGCCTCAAGAGCCACCTTCCTGATGTCCGTGGGACGGGTCTGGTCAAGGACATCCGTGACCTCGGTATTGAGACTGTTTCCAGTGTCCACGTAGTCGATGTCTACTGGCTGGATGCGGAGCTCGAATCAGACACTCTGGACCTGATAAGCCGGAGCCTCCTCGCTGACCCTGTGACCCAGCAGTACCGTATCGTTTCGACTGTTTCCACCGGGGAAGAGACTGCCGCCGAACACCACGTTGTAGAAGTGACCTATAACCCCGGCGTTGTGGACCCCGTCGAAGAGACAGTGATGAAGGCGGTCCGGGACCTGCGTATCGAGGGTGTCCGTGCGGTGAAGACGGCGAAGCGGTATCTCATCGAGGGTAGGGTCGATGAAGCGCAGCTTGAGAGCATTTGCGGCAAACTGCTGGTCAACCCGATTGTCGAGCATATTGTCGGGCCGGACACGGTCCCTTTCTCAGAGAGACCCCGCTACCAGTTCCGGTTGAACCGGGTCCCTCTCCTCGAAGCAGACGAAGCCGGACTTGCGGAGGTGGTCCGGGAGTTCGGCTTCTCCGACCCTGAGTTTGGCGCCATTGTTGATTACTACCGTGAACAGGGACGGGACCCAACCGATGTCGAGTTGGAGACACTGGCCCAGACCTGGTCCGAACACTGTGTCCACAAGACCTTCAGAGGCAGAATATCCATGGGTGGGCAGACTATCGATAACCTGCTCAGGAGCACGATTGCCAAAGCAACCCGCGAGTTGGACAAACCCTGGTGCCTGTCTGTCTTTGTGGACAATGCCGGGGTGATTGACTTTGACGGCCAATGGGCGCTCTGTTTCAAGGTGGAGACCCACAATCACCCTTCGGCGGTAGAGCCTTACGGCGGTGCCGCCACCGGCATCGGCGGTGTGGTACGCGACCCCCTCGGTACCGGGCTTGGTTCCAGACCGATAGCGAATACGGATGTGTTCTGTTTCGCCCCGCCTGATTACCCCCACGAGAAGCTGCCACCGGGCGTGCTCCACCCGCGGCGTATCTTCAAAGGGGTACGTGCCGGTGTGGCTGACTACGCCAACCGCCTCGGGATACCCACTCTCAACGGCACGATACTCTTCGACGAGCGGTACCTGGCCAATCCGCTGGTCTTCTGCGGTACACTGGGGCTGATGCCGTACGAGCTTTCCCGGAGGGGACAGCAGCAAGCCGGCGACTTCGTTGTTGTTGTTGGCGGACGCACGGGGCGTGACGGCATACACGGAGTGACCTTTGCCTCGGAGCAGCTCACCGAGGAGTCCGGCGCTGTCTCTTTTACATCTGTCCAGATTGGTAACCCAATCGTGGAGAAGAAGGTTATCGACGTCCTGCTCCAGGCCAGGGACCGTCGACTGTACCGTCGGATAACCGACTGCGGTGGTGGCGGGCTTTCTTCGGCGGTGGGTGAGATGGCTGCTGATACCGGGGTGCGGGTCGACTTGGAAAAAGTTCCACTGAAATACGCCGGGCTGACCTACTCCGAGATATGGATATCGGAGTCCCAGGAAAGGATGCTGGTAGCCGTTCCGCCGGAGTGTATCGACGACATCCTGCAGCTCTTCGCCAGTGAAGATGTAGAGGCGGCCGTTATCGGTGAGTTTACCGATGACCGGAGACTCCGGCTTTTCTATCAGGGGGAGCTGGTGGGCGACCTCACCATGGAGTTTCTCCACGAAGGTCTTCCCCAGATGCAACTGGAGGCTGTCTGGGAGCAGCCGCAGTACCCCGAGCCTGACTTCCCTTCACCGGAAGACCTCGGAGATGCCCTGTGCCGAATCCTCGGCTCCTGGAACGTATGCAGCAAGGAGTGGGTCATCCGCCAGTACGACCACGAGGTACAGGGCAGCAGTGTCCTCAAGCCCCTGGTGGGCAAAGACAGTGACGGCCCGGGTGATGCCGCCATCATCAGACCGCTGCTGGACTCAGACCGGGGGGTGATTATCTCCAACGGTATCAACCCCAGGTACGGTGAGGTTGACCCCTACTGGATGGCGGCATCGGCAATTGACGAAGCCCTGCGCCAGATTGTCGC
>JADHXC010000053.1 GCA_016783135.1 Dehalococcoidales bacterium
GCTCGATACCGTTCTCAACAAGCATGGGCAGCATCCTGTCCCGGTACCGCGAGTCACCGGCATCCACGAATGTGTGCTTCCTGACTCCATCCTGCGTATAGCTCAATACGAAAATATTCGCGCCGTAGCGAAAGAAAAAACCTGTCAGGTCGGTATCGCCATCACTCAACCGCTCCTTCGTAATTGCATAGGGTTCCCCACCCGTTCGTCTGGTGTATGTAGGCCTGTTTTCGCTCATATCTATCTCTTCCCAACCTGTATACGGGCCCGGTCTTAGAACCAATTCTTTGCCAGGCCAACGATTAGTATCGTGTGAAGAACACCCCGGTAAGACGGCACACTATCCGCTCAATGTTGCATGTGACCGGAGACCAGTAGCTAGTTGCAGAAATACCAGGTAGAATATTCCGCTGGGTAAGACCCTTCGCTACACTCGGGGTGGCACGCCATTGACATGTCATTCTCAGCGTACCCGGTTCATCCCCACCTGAATACGCTGTCCGGAGCGGAATCCCAGATAAGGCGCTCCTCCTCAAGGGGGGCTTCTTCGACCCCGCATTTCTTCCCGAGTATCATCGTTTCCCGGCGGTCACCGTAGACCGGCCACTTCCCCAGGCCCTGGCAGCTGGGGTCGCCGGTGCGGGCAAAGGCCAGCCAGGCATCCTGCATATTACTCGACAACGCATCAGCCACCGGTCCGGAGCCGAAGAACTCGGTCCCGTGGGCACCCCAGAGAAAACCGAGGTCCATTGCGTGGCAGGCACCGAACATACCGTCCCCGAGCGGTGATTTCCAGTTGAGAAGGTAACAGTACCCCGGATTGCCGCGACTTACCTGCGCTTCCAGCATCCGGGTTGTAGGAATCCAGAACATCCGTGCGGTCATCACGGCAAGGAATATCTCGGTGGGAGTAGTGGACACACCACGCCCGGTGAGCACACGCTGGTAGGCTTCCACGGTCTCCGTCATGTCCCAGGAAGGCATCATCCTCCGGAAACGACCGAACATATGACCCTCAACGAGGTCCACTATTGCCGGGTCCATCACCTGCCACAGTCGCCATTCATCCGATAACGTTCCCGCCATGACCGGAATCCCATCAGCCGAACCTGCCTTGATACTATCAATCGGCAGCTCGGAGAATATCCGGCCATCTATTACGGGCAGGGGGCCCCGGATGCCCTTGGGAGCCGGGAGCGTCTTCACGTAGGTCCTGAGCACCTGCTCCATGGTCAACGCCCGCAGGGCATCAACATCACTCCCGCTGATACCAAGTATACCAAGGAAGTACTCGGCATACTGGCTGGCTTCGTCCCGCTGGTTCAGGAAGTGAGCCGAGCCGCTCTGGGAAATTGCCTTGTGGAAGAGGCCTTTTGCTGCCGACATTCCGAGCAACGCACCGACACTTCCACCTCCTGCCGACTCACCGAAGATGGTCACGTTACCGGGGTCACCACCGAAGGCGCTGATGTTATCGCGTACCCACTTCAGAGCGGCCAACTGGTCAAGCATCCCCTCGTTACCCGACGACGGTATCCTGCCACCAGTGACCTCATTCAGTCTCAGGAAGCCGAAGACATTGACCCGGTAGTTAATCGTAACCACCACTACGTCGTCACGTCCGGCAAACACGCCGCCATCGTACATCGGTGACGACCCGCTACCGCCGGTGAAACCGCCACCATGAATCCAGAACATCACCGGCCGTCGGGCGTTATCAAGGCCGGGAGTCCAGACATTGAGATAGAGACAGTCCTCGTTTGCGGCCGGTTGCGTGCCCAGGCTGGTGTCAACCTTGAACCCGGTCTGGAGAGGGCTTTGCGAGTTCGGCGGAGCGATTATCTGTGGAGCGGCCGGGCCAAAGGCCCCGGTCTCTTTCACCCCGGACCACGGTTGCAGCGGCTCCGGAGGAAGCCAGCGTCGCTCTCCAACAGGTGGGGCAGCGAATGGTATTCCCAGGAAAACGTTGAGGCCGTCCTTCTGGAAGCCCTCTACCTTGCCGGCAGTTGTCTTTGCCACTGGATTCATCTGATTCCCCTTTCTCCTGTGAAACGTGGTCGACGTACAGGAGGCAGCAGTTGATTCTATCCAATAGTAGCGCCGACGGCGAGTGGCGTCAATGTCACGTACTCCTCCGGTGGACTAGTGACAGATAGGACCAATGACGACAGACCAGATAATATGAAATGAAGGGAAACAATTCGAGGCTAACCATGCGTGAATTGTTTCTAGAGTTATGTCTAGTAGCCAACGGGGACCCCTAGTGTAGTGCTTCCTATATATCGTTATTTAGCCAATGACACTGGCTCTAACAGGGTGCTGAAAAACCATTTCGACCATCCCCCTGACCCCCTTCCTAGCCAGGAAGGGGGAAATATTATATCTGGGGGACACCCCCAGACCCCTGACAAAGGGGGCGCCCCTCAGAAGGGGCGAAATCCCTCTGTACTCCCTTATTTCATCAGCCTGCTAGACCATGACCCTGAGGGTGAGAGGTCTGCTTCGCTGTAAGTGTGCTCCGGGTAGACGCCGGGCAAGTCGATACTGTCAGAGTAGTCCCGTATTACAGAGTGGGGTACGCTTGCGACCCTTAAGTTCTTCCTCAAGGACCTGCCTGATTGTCTTATCCTCACTGATAGTAAAGCCTCCCGCAGGGACAGGTACTATATTCCGCTCATCCCACTATCGCCCGGACGCACTTGCTGACCGGACAGGCTTGAATGCCGGGAAGGTGTGCATTTTCTCAGCTTCGCCGCGGTGCAGGAACTCCACGGTAACCGGAGTGCCGACCTTGATTGTCTCCGGGTTGGTGTTATCAAAGCCCTCGATGCGGGCGTCGATTCTTACTCCTTCTTCAAGCTGGACGACCCCCGAGCAATAGGGGTTATTCCGGTCAAAGCCCTCTTCCGCCATGAAGGCGGGACCGATACCGATACAGGTGAAGGCAGCCAGCTTGCCCTTGCCCGTCATCTCCACCCACTCCATTTCAGTACCGTGGCACCGGGTACATATCGGGCGCGGCGGCAGGTAGAGGGACTGGCACTTCCGGCACCGGCAGCCCATGACCTTCTCTTCGTTGAGGAACTGCTGGTAGCTCTTATCCGTGAAAGGCCTTTCCTCCATTGTCCTATCTCCTTTCCAGAATGGTGAAGGTACAGGTCCCACCGGTACCGCCAAGGTTGTGGGCAGCCCCAATCCGCAGGTCCCTGATGGGAAGCTGCCTTTCTCCGGCTTCACCTCTGAGCTGCTTCCAGACCTCCAGTAGCTGTCCGACTCCGGTGGCCCCTACCGGATGGCCTTTGCACTTCAGCCCACCGGAGGTATTTATCGGCTTGGAACCGTCACGCGCCGTCAGGCCGGCCTCCACGGCCTTGTACCCCTCGCCGGGCTTGAAGAAGCCGAGGTCTTCCATGTGGACAATCTCGGCAATCGAGAAGCAGTCATGTACCTCGCTGAACTGGATATCATCCGGTTTGAGCCCGGACATCCCGTAGGCTTCCTGCGCCGCATACCTGGTAGCTTCAAAGTAGGTAATATCCGGAGAAGCGTGCAGTCCCCGCCCGCTGCCCTGCCCTATACCGACAACGTACAGGGGGTAGTCGGTGAAGTTTCTGGCAATATCGGCGGCCGCCAGTATCATACAGGCAGCGCCGTCGCTGATGGGGCAGCAGTCATAGAGTTTCATCGGCCAGGCTACCGTGGGATTGGCCTTATCATCACGAAGGAATTCTCTCTCGTCCTGCCAGGTGGGTACCGGCTGGCCCCGCTCCCTGGCCCGCTCGATACGCGCCGCCATTATCTCGCGGATTGTCTGCCTGAACTGTCCCTTCGGGTTCAATGGTGCGTTTTTGTGGCTCTTGATAGTCACGTTCATGAGGTGTTCGCGCGTAGCGCCGTACTTACTGAAGTAGGCCGTGGCAATCGCCCCGAAGACCCCCGGAAAGGTAAACCCCACGTTCCCCTCATAGGGAGTGGTCGCCAGTGCCAGGCCTTCGGTAACCTCCTCGGTGGTCCTCTTGGACATATCTTCTACCCCACCGACGAGAACGATGTCGTAGAACCCGGAAGCGATGGCAAAGACCCCCTCCCGGAAAGACAGAGCACTGGAAGCACACGCCCCTTCCGTCCTCGTTGCCGGTTTGGGAACCAGACCGATTATGTCTGATATAATCGGACCCCAGTGTCCCTGGTGAACGAAGAAGTCATTGGTGAAGTTGCCCAGGTAGAGAGCATCGATATCATTGGGGTCCATCCCCTTATCTACCGAGGCAAGCGCCTCATTGTAGGCTTCAACGAACAGGTCCTTGGAGTTCTTATCGGGAAACATGCCGAATTTCGACATCCCGGCACCGATTACGGCCACTTCCCTGGCAAGTTGTCTTCGCTTCTTCATTTCGTACTCCCAGTAATGTCTCTGCCGGTAGCTGGAAGGTGAACAGTGCTGAAAGCCAGTTCTAGGTCAGCCACTCCTTGAGGAGGGTACCGTTACTCAGTATCTCGGTGCAGGCGGAGTATGCATCCATTTCCCCGGACTCCACCTTTGCCAGGTAATCAAGGAGTTCCTTGTCATCTGTCATCAGTCTGTTGAGTTTTGCTGAGAGCCCTTCCAGAAGCATCTTGGGGAGCTCTCCCTTCCTCTGCTCCCGGCGTCTTTCCTCCAGTCGTCCCGTTTCTTCCAGGGACTGACGGTGAGTCTTGATTGCTCCAAACAGCTCCTCGATGCCGATGTTGTTGACTGCCTGAGTCTTCAATACAGACGGATGCCACGAGTCCTCGGGGAAGAGTGTGAGGAGACCATTGAGACTGGCCACCATTTCATCGGTCCCTTGGCGGTCCGCCTTGTTGACCACGAAGATATCGGCGATTTCCATCAATCCGGCTTTTAACGCCTGAATAGGGTCACCGGACTCAGGGGTAAGAATGACGGTGATGGTGTCGGCGTTTTTGATAATATCCAGCTCCGCCTGGCCAACACCCACTGTCTCCACCAGGATGAAGTCCTTGCCGAACGCATCCATGAGCCTGATTACGCCTCTTATCGTGCGGGGAACGCCTCCGTGACTTTCCCTCAGGGCCATGCTGCGGATAAAAACATCGCCATCCAGGTAATGCTGCTGCATCCTGATGCGGTCGCCCAGGACCGCCCCTCCGGTGAAGGGACTCGTGGGGTCGACAGCAATGATGCCGACCGACAGACCTGCATTCCTGATAACAGAGGTCAGCTTGTCGACCAGCGTGCTTTTGCCCGAACCGGGAGGCCCGGTGAAACCGCAGGTGTAGGCACCACGCAAGAGGGGCTGAATCTCTCTCATTATCCCGGGTACCTGCGGGTCTTCCCGCTCCATCATGGTGATGAGCCTAGCCAGCGACTGGACATCACCGGTCAGCATCTTCTCTACTAGTTCCATGTTAACTCGTCAGAAAGCGTGGGCCTGTGCGCAGCCCTCTTCGTAGATTAGTGCATGTGCCTGTATCGTGTCAATATCCGCTAAGTACAACTCATATCCAAACCTGACAGATAGTGGTACAATCTGGTAACTCTGCCGTGCTGGCTGAGAACATCCACAGAAGCGTGGCCCGGGAGGTTAGAGCGTGACAATCATTGACCTGACACCGGAGCATGAAAAACTGTACTTCATGTGCCTTGAAGACTGGTCCGACGAAATGAAAGAAGCGGGGAGCCACAAGGAGGCCTGGTACGGCAGGATGAAGGACCAGGGCCTGCGGGTGAAACTGGCGCTGGACGACCGTGGAGAGGTCGGTGGGATGATACAGTACGTTCCGGTAGAGCAGTCATTCGCTGAGGGCAGTGACCTGTATTTCATCAACTGTATCTGGGTCCACGGTCACAAGCAGGGACGGGGTAACTTCCAGAAACATGGTATGGGGAAAGCCCTTCTCCAGGCTGCGGAAAACGACGTACGTGCGCTGGGGGCAAAGGGAATCGCCGCCTGGGGTCTGATATTACCCTTCTGGATGAAAGCATCATGGTTCCGCAAGCAGGGGTATAAGAAAGCAGACAGACAAAGTATTCAGCAGCTCGTGTGGAAACCGTTCAGCGAGGATGCAGTGCCTCCCCGGCTGATACGACAGCGAAAAAACCCGGAAACCACACCCGGCAAAGTAACCGTAACCGGCTTCATCAACGGATGGTGCCCTGTCCAGAACCTGGTCTTCGAAAGGGCAAAACGTGCTGCCAGCGAGATTGGCGACAAGGTAGTGTTCCGGGAAATTAACACCTTTAACAGAGACACATTTATGGAATGGGGGATTGCTGATGCCCTCTTCATCGATGGCAAGGAGGTCCGTACGGGACCACCGCCGTCTTACGAGAAGATACTCAAGGCAATAGCAAAGAAGGTCAGGAGACTGTAGCGTACCGCCGGCTGCCCGACGCTGAACCGGTAACCGGTGCAGGCGCAGTAAAGGAGGTTGCAAAATGATACCAGCAGCTTCAAAGGACATCACGGCAAATTGGCTCAATGAAGCTCTCCACGGCTCGGGATTCCTCGAAAAGGACACCAACATCTCGTCGATAGGGTACGAGCCCTGGGGTGTCGGCGAAGGTTTCGTCAGCGACATGGCCCGGCTCACCCTCAACTACGACCGGGACGCGCCCGACCTGCCCGGGACGATAGTTGCCAAACTGCCCACCTCCTTTGAGTCGGCCTACCAGATGGCCATGCTGTTCAATGTCTACGAGAGGGAGGTACGGTTCTACACAGAGATGGCCCAGCAAAGCCCGATCCGGACCCCGGGCCTCGTCTACGCGGATGTAGACCTGGATGAGAAGAAGTACGTCCTCCTCCTGGAGGACTGTTCGTGCTACCAGCAGGTCGACCAGTTGCAGGGGTTGGACCACGAGCAGACCAGACAGGTGGCCCTCATGCTAGCCGACTTCCACGCCTACTGGTGGGACAGGGAGAACCTGCTGTCATTCCCCTGGATGGTCACCAACACGGGTCCTGTTGCGTGGGCTCTGGTGGATGCTTTCCGGGGCTACTGGGACTTCTCGATACAGGTACCGGGATTTGTCGCCGCCCTGCCCGAAGGTGGCTACGAGGCAGGCGCAAAGCTACGCCAGAGCTACCAGTGGCTCATCGAGACCGGTGCGGACGACCACCTGACCATTGCCCACTTCGACTTCCGGGTGGACAACCTCTTCTTTGATTCCGGTAACAGGGAGAAACCGGTTATCGTGTTTGACTGGGGGTCGACAAACATCAACCGGGGTGTAATCGACCTGTCATACCTCCTCGGCGGGAGCCTCGAGGTGGACCTGCGCCGGGAGATAGAGAAGGACATCGTCCGGCTCTACCATGACCGGCTTCAGGAGAAAGGCGTCTCCGGCTACTCCTGGGACGAGTGCTGGGAGGACTACCTTAAGGGCACCCTGATATACGCCTACATCCCTGTACTGGCCTATGCCACCCTGGACACCAGCGACCCGAGAGGGCAGCTACTGGCACCCCTGCTGACGACACGGCACTTCACCACCATCGTTGATAACGACGCCACGAGCTTATTACCCTGAATACCTAGGAGTGTAGGCTGCTATCCGGTATTGCCGACCTGTGCCTGCTCTTCCTGCCACTGACGGGCGGCGGCCTGGGCTGCATACATGTTGGGGGCAGTCCGCCCGCGACGGCGCAGGTCTATTGCGCGTTCCGCCTGCTCCTTGTTTCGGCCTGCCCTCTCAAGAAGTCGTGCCGCGAAGGTATCCAGGTCCTTGGCGAAGCAGTTCCGCCAGCCCTCGGTGCGGTCGAACGCGGGATATGTCTCCAGTACCCCGATGTAGTTGAACCGGTCCATGAACTGGAGGTCGGCAACAGACTCTCCTTCCCAGATGAAGACACGTTTGTCGTTAGCCAGGTTGTAAGCACCGATGACGTTGATGCTGGGGGGAGACCCGCCCTGCCATATCGTAGCCCAGAGCTCCGGGTCCCGCGACCGGTCAGATGTCAGTATTGAGACGTATAGCATAACACTCCCTCCTTCTCACAACTCCTGGGGTAGGTTCCTCTCAGGTTATACGACCCGATAGTGAACGGTCAAGAAAGAACTGTCGGTGTTCTGCCGAGTCCGCAGGATTTGGACAGGATTTCAACGAAGTGCTAGAGTATGGTACATATCGTTACAGTCCGGTCACAGGATCTGAGTGAGAAGGGGGAAAGGACCATCAAGGTAAAGGTGTGCGGTATCACCACGGTTGAGGACGCCCGCCTGGTGGCGCAGGCAGGTGCCGACTATATCGGCGTAATCGTCGGGATTGATGTATCGCCGCGTCAACTCACCATAGAACAGGCGCGCCCCATTTGCGAGCAATCATCTCTACCGGTTGTGAACCTGTTTTTCAACCGCGACGTGGAACAGATACGGGAAGCGGTAGCAGTCTTAAAACCTCATGCCGTCCAGCTTCTCGGGCAGGAGACGCCGACACTGGTCAGGGCTCTGACTCAGACGATACCTTGCCAGATATGGAAGTCGGTCCACCTGCCACCGGTCGATGAAGGAGAGGCGGATATCTCCACGCTCCTCGACATGGTGAACTCACTGGTCGACGCCGGGATTCATGCCGCTCTACTCGATACCGTAGTCAGTGCCGCCGGAGAAGACCGGCGCTGGGGCGGTACGGGCCAGGTGAATAACTGGACGGCCGCCCGCAGGCTGGTCGATGCCATCCCGGTACCGACCTTCCTTGCCGGCGGTATCAACCCGGACAACGTCCGCGAGGCAATCGAGACCATCCAACCCTACGGCATAGACCTGTGCAGCGGGGTGGAAATGTCAAAGGGCCGCAAGGACCCGGAGAAGCTGCGGCGGCTGATGCTGGCAGTACGTGAAACTGTGCCCGAAGGCAGTTAGGCAAGTACCCTCAGTAGTCAATACCCTTCCGGGATAGTATCCCCCTGTCGTAGGGGTGCTTGATGTTCACCATCTCGGTGACGAGGTCGGCGGCTTCCATCAGTTCGGTAACGGCATACCGGCCGGTGAGCAGAAGCTCAACGTCCGGCGGCCTGTTCCTGAGCAGTTCCAGCACGCTTTCGAGGTCAAGGAGCTTCCAGGCAACGGCGACATTTATCTCGTCGAGCACCACCACATCATAGTCGCCGCTCCGGAGCACTTCCCGGGCCTTCTCCAGACCTCTCCTTGCTTCGGCAATCTCTTCCGGCCTGACATTGGCGGGGTCGACAAAGGTCTCATGCCCGAAGTGACTGATATCGACATTGTCCAGGCGGGAGAGTGCCTGCCGCTCGCCGTAGGGAAAGTCCCCCTTCATGAAGTAGATGATATGTACCCGCAGCCCGTGTCCTGCGGCCCGGAGCACCACTCCGAGTGCCGCCGATGTCTTCCCCTTGCCGTTGCCGGTAAAGACTGTTACCAGTCCAAGACCAGATGTCTCTCCTGACAGGTCAGGTCGCTGCTTCTCGTTCAAGGAATGCTCTCCAGTCATGCTGCCGGCCTGATGTTCTCTCTGACCCACTTCACTATCTCCAGAATAGTCTCCCCCGGCAGGAAGACCTTGCTTATGCCCGCTTCCTTGAGCCTGGGGATGTCTTCCGCGGGGATGATTCCCCCACCAACGACGGGTATGTCACCGCCACCGCTCTCACGAAGCCGCCGGACCACCTCGCTGAAGAGGTGCATGTGAGCGCCGGAAAGACAACTGAGGCCGACCAAGTCTACGTCTTCCTGTATCGCTGCGCTGGCTATCTGCTCCGGGGTCTGGTGCAGGCCGGTGTATATTACCTCGAAACCGGCGTCCCGGAAACCCCGGGCGATAATCTTGATACCCCGGTCGTGGCCATCCAGACCCGGCTTGCCCAGCAGTACTCTCAGTATCCTGCGCGAATTCGCGCGCGATTTTGTGGTTTCTTCACTCATGGCGTAACAGCCTCCCCGGCACCGAATCTAGCAGGGCGATGAAAGACCCTTTCGACCATCCCCCTGACCCCCTTCCTGGCCAGGAAGGGGGAAGAGATTATATCTGGGGGACACCCCCAGACCCCCGCCAGAGGGGGCGCCTCTCAGAAGAGGCAGGCCCTTCAGAAAGGGCACGCCCTCTGAACTCCCCTTTTTCAGCACCGAATCTAGTAATATCCGGGGTCCCGGTACTCACCAAAGACCTCACGGTAGACATCGCATATCTCCTGCTCGGTAGCGTACTCCCTGACAGCCTCGATGACAAACGGCATCACGTTCTTATCCGTTCGGCAGGCGCTGCGAAGGTCGTCCAGTGCCTGGCCCACTTTCCGGTTATCCCGCGTCCGTTTGACTTCCTGCAGTCTCCTGACCTGCTCCGCCTCCACCTTTTCGTCAATCTTCAGTACCTCCACCGGAGTCTCCTCGCCGGTCGCATACTTGTTGACTCCCACGACAACCCTTTCCGCCCGGTCCACCCGCTGCTGGTACTCGTAGGCGGCACCGGCAATCTCCTTCTGAGGATATCCCCTCCCGATGGCGGCCAGCATGCCCCCCATCGCGTCTATCTTCTCGATATACTCCCAGGCCTGCTCTTCAATCCGGCTGGTCAAGGCTTCGACGAAATAGGAACCGGCCAAAGGGTCGATTGTATTCACCACTCCGGTCTCCTCGGCGATTATCTGCTGGGTGCGCAGGGCGATATTCACCGCGAAATCGGAGGGTAATGCCAGCACTTCATCAAGCGAGTTGGTGTGCAGAGACTGAGTTCCACCCAGGACAGCAGCCAGTGCCTCCGTGGTAGTCCTGACGACGTTGTTGTATGGCTGCTGGGCGGTCAGTGAGCAACCCGCCGTCTGGGTATGGAACCTTAACCACAGGGAGCGGGCATTCTTCGCCCCGAACCTTTCCTTCATTATCCTGGCCCACATCCTTCTCGCCGCCCGGAACTTGGCGATTTCCTCGAAGAAGTCCAGGTGCGAGTTGAAGAAGAAGGAGAGACGGGGGGCAAAGGCGTCAACATCCAGCTTCTTACGCTCGATAATATCCTGCACGTAGGCAATCCCATCGGCCAGGGTGAATGCCAGCTCCTGCACGGCCGTGGAGCCAGCCTCCCGAATGTGATAGCCGCTGATGCTTATCGTGTTCCAGCGGGGGACGTATTCCGTGCCGAACTCCACGGTGTCGCTGACCAGTCGGATAGAAGGCCCGGGGGGGCACATGAGGGTGTTCTGGGCAATGAACTCCTTGAGCATGTCGTTCTGGATGGTACCGCCTATCCGGTCCCAGGCAATCCCCTGCTTCCCGGCGGCCACGAGGTACATCGCCCAGAGAATGCTGGCCGGCGGATTGATGGTCATCGAGGTGGTTACTCTATCCAGGGGGATGTTGTGCGTCAGGGTCTCGAAATCAGCCAGCGTGTCGATGGCAACTCCACACCTTCCCACCTCGGCGATGGATTTCGGGGAATCAGTATCGTAGCCCATCAGTGTGGGAAAATCGAAGGCGGTGCTCAGTCCGGTCTCCCCATCACGCAACAACTGGTGCCATCTCTGGTTGGTGTCGCTGGCACTGCCGAACCCGGAAAACATCCGGAATGTCCAGACCCTTCCCCGGTAGCCAGTGGCCTGGCAGCCGCGCGTAAATGGATACTCTCCCGGATACCCGATAGAGGTAGCGAAATCCAGGTCTTTAATATGCTCCGGCGTATAGACCGGTTCAATATCCTGGTTAGAGACAGTGGTAAAGCGCCTGTCCGCCTGGTCATCATCGCTGTTCCCGGACGCCCTAGACCACCTCTTCATCCCCTGGCGTACCCGGTTCAGCGTTCTCTCATCAAACACGATGCCCCTCCTGCATTATCTGCGTGTGGCCGGTCCATGATTCCCCGGGTCCGCGCCGCCCTTTCAACTATATCCTATATTCCCCGGTAGTGAGAGTCAATGTAGATGAAAAAATCCTTTCGACCATCCCCCTGACCCCCTTCCTGGCCAGGAAGGGGCCTTCTGCGGAAGGGAAAAAAAGATTATGCCTGGGGATACCCCCAGGTCTGGGGGACACCCCCAGACCCCCACCATAGGGGGCATCGGCCCCTCAGAAGGGGTAAAACCCCTCTGGACTCCCCTTGTTCGGCACCCTACTAGCACTAGACCGTCTGGTTCCCTGTCATTCAGAGCATCGGAATATGAAGTGGATTGCCTCGATAACCACGTTCTTGCTAGAATAGGCCCATCAGGAAATGACCGCCAGGCACCACCGCACTGCGGTGTTCCTGGCTTCAGATGCCTCCAGCTATATTACCGGGAGATAGTGGCAGCAGGATGATAGCTTCCGTCAGGCGGGCTGAGCCGGGTGACCTCGGGGCGATAACCGAAATCTACAACGAGGCCGTCCTGACCACCGATGCCAGTTTCGATACCGAGCCGAAGACCGAAGATGAGCAAAGAGCCTGGTTCATCAAACACGGTCCGAAGCACCCTATCATGGTGGCGGAAATAGATGGCACAATTACCGGCTGGGCTTCGCTCAGCGAGTGGTCCGACCGCCGTGCCTATGCCGACACGGCAGAGATTTCCCTGTACGTGAAAGAGGAGCACCGGAGTAAAGGTACCGGGAGGAGACTGCTGGAGACGATTATCTTGGAAGGCGAGAAGGTGGGACTGCACTCCGTGGTCGCCCGAATAGTGGCCGGCAACGACGTAAGTGTCCACCTCCACGAGTCCTTCGGATTCGAGCATATTGGTATAATGCGGGAGGTCGGGTGGAAATTCGGACGGCTTCTCGATGTTGTACTGATGCAGAAGATATACCCTTTCGAAAATCCGGTCAGAGTTGAGGAATAAGCGGAATGACGGAACCGATAAGCAAGCAGCTTGACTACCTTTTCAACCCGAGGTCCGTTGCCGTGCTAGGCGCGTCCAACAACCCGGGGAAATGGGGGTTCGGCACTTTTGATACCGTCCGTCGTACCGCCAAGGACATCGACATCTATCCCATTAACCCAACCTCGACTGAAATCATGGGAGTTCTGGCCTACAAGAGCGTGCTTGATGTCCCCGGACCGGTGGACCTGGCTGTTATCGTTATTCCGCCACAGACCGTACCGGGAGCAATGAGAGAGTGCGCCCGGAAGGGAGTCAGGGCAGCCGTAGTCATCTCCGCCGGGTTCAGGGAGACCGGGGAGCAGGGGGCGGCACTGGAGCAGGAAGTGCTGGAGATTGCCCGTGAAGCCGGGATACGCTTCGTGGGGCCGAACTGTAATGGTCACTTCAACACCAGTGTCAGCCTGCACACCACCGGCGGCGGCGCCAGGCCGGGGCCACTGGGTCTTGTCTCCCAGAGTGGCAATTTCGGCGGGCACATCCTGGGGCGCGGCGCGGAAAGGGGCATCGGCTTCACCAAGTACGTCAGCAGCGGCAACGAGGCCGACCTGCATCTCGAAGACTACATCGAGTACCTGGCCGAAGACAACGAAACGAAGATTATCCTGGCCTATATCGAGGGATTGAAGGAAGGCCGGAGATTCTTCGAGCTGGCCAGGAAGACCACGAAGAAAAAGCCCATCATCGTTATGAAGGTGGGCCGGACCGACGAAGGGGCAAGGGCAGCCCAATCGCACACGGGGTCGCTTTCCGGCTCGGACGCAGTCCACGAAGCCGCCTTCCGCCAGTCGGGCGTTATCCGGGTCGACGAAGTGGACGACATGTTCGATATTGCCCTGGCACTGCTCCGGCAACCCCTGCCCAGGGGTCGGAGAGTGGGTATAGTGACCGGCGGCGGTGGATTCGGAGTGGTCGCCACGGACGCCTGCCGGAGAATGGGGCTGGAGATACCCGTACTCACCGGGGAAACGGTCCTGACACTGAGCAAGTACCTGCAACCGCGCTGGTCTCACGGCAACCCGGTAGACATGGCCGGTGACACCCAGGGGTCTTACCCATCCCTGGGCACGCTGCTCAAGGCGGAGAATATCGACGCCGTGCTTGCCGTCGGCTCGGTTGGTTACCCCGCCCAGACCCCGACCGACCCGGAACGGTACGATGCCGCGACCAGGGAGCGGATGGAGGAATACCGCCAGCAGATGATAGATGGGGAGCTGGGCCTGGTGGACGGCCTGATCGAGCGGATAGACCGGCACCAGAAGCCCCTCATCATAACCGCCTCGACAGGACGCGGGCAGTCACCGGCGATTATCAAGCTGGAGAAGAACGGCTTCTATGGTTATCGCACCCCGGAAGAAGGCGCCAGGGTACTCTCCTACCTGGTCAGGTACGCGGAGTACGTGAGGGGGATAGAGGACTGAAAGGGTTATGCAAAACTCTTTCGACCAACCCCCGTGCGGCCCATCTGGGCCGTCTGGGTCACACGGGATAGGGCGTACACCAGTGCGAAGGTCCTGTTGGGTGAAAGACGAATCAAGGGGGACACCCCCTTGAAATCCCCCTCAAGAGGGGGCGCCTCTCAGAAGAGGCGACGCCTCTGGACTTCCCTTTTTCAGTAGCCTGCTAACTTCTCACAGCCGACAGCCGTACAGTGCCAACTGTCAGCGTTGCGGTGATGCACTTGCCCACCGCCGTGCTCAGCCCAGAATGTCCTCTCTTTCGTCAATCCCGGCGATGATGCGGGCAAGCTCCTGCTTGCGTGGCATGTCCGTCTCGCGCTCAATCATTATCTTCTGCGCCTGCGGGGAACCGGCACCATGCATTGACTCCGTCCGGTAGCTGGGGGCTATCTGTCCGAAGCTCATGGCGTGAATCAACGACAGCATCCGGAACCGTGCCTCGGTGGGAACATCCGCTACACCTTTGAGGTATTTCTCAATGTACTTTCCCAGTACCGGGTGCCGGAAGTCCTTCTCCGACGGCGTGGTTACCAGCAGGCCGCCGGCAATATCCTCGGCAAGGCGGCAGAGCTCGTAGGGAAACCGGGTGACGTTGAGCTTGCAGACATTGGCCAGAAGGGTATCAGGCTGGTAGTTACCCGCTTCCGTCCGCCATCCCTGGTAGGAGCAGGCTAAACCACAGGCATGTATCGTCTCGGCAAGGTGTATCATCTCCCCCAGTTTGTCCCTGATGTGGGCCGCCCGCCGTACCCCGTTGTAGTCCGCCATCGACGCCGCAGCCCCGATGAGTACGTCGCCAATGCCCGCCTTGCAGCCCCCGTAGCTCTGCCGGTGGTAGGCTGCGAACCTCTCCACGAGCATTATCGAGAAGTCAATCTCCCCGCACATGAAGACCCTCTCCCAGGGGACAAAAACGTCGTCCAGGATAACCAGCACTTCCTGCCCGCCGAAACTGTAGTTACCGACGTCGATGTCACCTTCCTCAAGCTTACGGGTGTCGCAGGACTGCCTCCCGTAAATCATGGTTATGCCTTCGGCATCGGTCGGTATGGCACAGGTCACGGCGTAGTCTTTATCCGCTTCCCGCATTCTCAGGGTGGGCATGATGAGCATCTCGTGGGAGTTAGCGACGCCGGTCTGGTGGGCCTTGGCACCCCGGATTACTATTCCGTCCTTCCTTCGCTCGGTAATATGGACGAACAGGTCAGGGTCGACCTGTTCGCTCGGCGCCAGCCCGCGGTCACCCTTGACATCCGTCATCGCGCCGCAGACACAGAGGTCTTTTTCCTGGATGTACTTCAGCCACTCCCTGAATCTCTGGTGGTACTCGGTGCCGTGCTTCTGGTCCATCTCGTAGGTGGTGCTGTAGGCTGCGTTAATCCCGTCCATGCCGACACACCTCTGGAAGCAGCAGGCGGTCCTCTGTCCCATCTGTCTTTGCAGCTTCACCTTGTTCACCAAGTCATCGGTACTCTGGAAAAGTGCGGCAAACCGGTTCACCTTCTGCCCGGTGAGCGGTGAGTTAGTGGTTGCCAGGGTCTCATTCTCAGGTTCGTGGGCCAGCTTGTAGGTCATTGCTACCGCATTTATCGAGGGCCTGATGATGGGGTGGTCAACCCAGTTCTCCACCTTCTCGCCGAGGAGGTAGAGGTTCAGATTGAGTCTACGCAAACTCTCGATGTACTCGCCAGCCGTCATTAGCATGGTATTTCACCTCCGACCGTATGATTCCGTGGTCCGCTTTCTTGTCTCTGTCTAGTGTATTGCTTCCTAAATATCGTTATTTAGCCAATGGCACTGGCTCTAACAGGATGATGAAAAACCTTTTCGACTATCCCCGTGCGGCCCAGATGGGCCGCCTTACCCTTCCTGGCCAGGAAGGGGCCTTCTGCGGAAGGGGGAAAGATTATGCCTGGGGATACCCCCAGGTCTGGGGGACACCCCCAGACCCCTGCCAGAAGGGGGCG
>JADHXC010000054.1 GCA_016783135.1 Dehalococcoidales bacterium
CCACTACACACCACTGGATGAGCTGCCGGCAAGCAGCCAGTTGCTCTACGGATATAATCCGGCAGAAGCCAAAGCGCTGCTGGCCGAGGCCGGCTACCCCAACGGCTTCGCCACCGACGTCCAGGTCTCGGCTTCCAACTCGCGCGGCATCGAGGTAATGGCCCTGGTCCAGAGTTGGCTTGCCGATGTCGGCATCGACATGACGATAGACGTGGTGGAATCCACCACCTTCGGCAACCAGTTGTGGGTGAGGTCCTTCCCCGGAATGAGCTACATCAGCTGGGGCAACAACGGCATCGATGACGCCTTCGGCTGGGCTCACGGCGGCTGGGTCGGTATTGATGGGACGCGTTCGGTCTATGCCTTCGCTAACGTCGTCGACGACTACGCCGAGTCGGTATACAAGGAGCTAGTAGTGACGGTAGACCCGGCAGAGCAGTCGGAGATTCGCCGCCTGCAGTGCCTCTACGAGATAGACCAATGCTGGGAGATTCCGATACCGACACCAGCCTGGTTCCTCTTCTGGACACCCTGGCTCAAGGGTTACGGCGGTGAGGTAAGCGTCGGTCCTGACCCAGTGGAGAACAGCGGCGTACTCAGGTATGTCTGGGTGGACCAGGACCTCAAGAAAGAGGTGACCGGAGCCAGAGACTAGTACCGGACAGGATACTGTTTCACAGAACAGGACAAACGGACTGGGGGTATGTTAACATACCCCCAGTCTCATTCTACGTGGCCAGCCGTGAATGACTGACCACCTGTAAAGGAGGTAAACATGGGACTGCTCGAGATAGAAACCAACCTTACCGACGAACAGAAAGCCCTTCGCACCGAGGCCAGGAGATTCTTTATGAATGTCCTCCGACCGGCCGCCGTTGAGCTGGACAAACTCGCCGACCCTGCAGACGTCATTGCCGAAGACTCCATCTTCTGGGATGTCCTCCGCAAGGCCAAGGAACTCGGATATCACAAAAGAAGCTACCCCGAGGCGGTCGGTGGACTGGCCCATAGTGATGCGCTGGCCGGAGCCATGATTGCCGAAGAAATGGGCTACGCCGCCGCCGACCTGGCTATCGCCATAGGCGCAGGTGGTTTCCCGTACAATTTCGCCTTGTTCTCTCCATACCCGGAAATACAGGATATAACACGCCAGTACTGTGCCGATACCGATGGCAAGATGATTGGCTGCTGGGCAATTACCGAACCGGACCACGGCTCGGACTGGCTGCTCATTGGCGAGCAGTCCAGGGACCCGAAGTTAGCGCCCCAGTTACGTGCCATCCCCGATGGTGACGGGTACGTACTCAACGGGCAGAAGGCCGCCTGGGTCAGTAACGGCACCATCGCCACTCACGCCGCCCTCTTCTTCAACATCGACCCCACGCTGGGCATGGAAGGTAACGGGATAGCCGTAATCCCCCTGGACCTGCCCGGTATCACGCGTGGCGCACCACTGGACAAACTGGGACAGCGGGCACTCAACCAGGGGGAGATTTTCTTCGATAATGTACGTATAGCCAAGGAAAGCGTTATCTGCTCTGACCCGAGGACCTATACAATGCTATCGGAGCAAACCCTGGCCGCTGCCAATGCCGGCATGGGAAACACCTTCGTCGGCTGTGCTCAGGCCGCCCTCGATGAAGCACTGCAGTACGCCCAGCAGAGGGTACAGGGTGGCAAGGTCATCTTTGAGCACCAGAGCGTCAAGGCCCGGCTCTTTGAGATGTTCACTCTGGTGGAAGCAGCCCGCTCGCTTTCCCGCCGCGTAGCGGTCTACAACAGCCAGGCTCAGCCGGCGGCCCTTCAATACTCCATCGCCTCCAAGGTCTTCGCCACCGAGACCGCCTTCAAGGTTGCCAGTATGGCCATCCAGATATTCGGCGGAATCGGTCTCTCCAAGGAATCGGTAATCGAAAAGATATTCCGCGACGCCCGGGCCGCCATGATTGAGGACGGCGTCAACGAGACTCTGGCCCTGGGCGGTGCCGAGAAGCTGCGCGATTAGGCACAAATATATCATTGTTAGCAAAACCAAACCGGACGCCGATGCCGGCGTCCGGTGTTACTCTTGCGCAAGATGATGTTCACAGGAATGCAACTATATGAACACTGTCAGGGTTGCCTTGCTACAGATGACTGCCTGTGCGGATGACCAGAACGCCAACCAGTCCAGAGGAGAGTTATTCTGCAGACAAGCTCATGAGATGAATGCAGATATCGCTCTCTTCCCGGAAATGTGGAACATCGGGTATAAATTGCCTGACCCTAATCGAGAAGAAGAACGATTACGCTGGCAGGCAAAGGCTATCAGTCGAGACCACCCGTTCGTACTGCACTTTCGGGAGCTAGCACGAGAGCTAAAGATGTCTATTGCTCTTACCTACCTTGAGCAGTGGCCGGGTGCTCCAAGAAACTCGGTTTCCATTATTGACAGGCACGGGGATATTATTATGACCTATGCCAAGGTACACACCTGTGACTTCGACAAGGAAGCTGCCTGCACTCCCGGAAAAGGCTTCTACGTTTGCACACTGGACACAAAAAACGGACTGGTACAGGTTGGTTTAATGATATGCTATGACCGTGAATTCCCGGAGAGCGCCCGGATATTGATGTTGAAAGGTGCTGAAATTATTCTAACACCGAACGCATGTAGTCTGGGCAAAACACGTATCGACCAGTTCAAGACACGAGCCTTTGAAAATATGGTCGGTGTTGCCATGACCAATTACGCTGCCCCGCAAGAGAACGGCCATTCCGTGGCATTCAACGCCGTGTTCTACGACAACAACGGTGACCCGGTTAACCCGCTTCTTGTTGAGGCCAGCGAAGAGGAGGGCATCTACCTTGCCGATTTCAATATGGAGGAGATGCGGGCCTATCGAGAGCGTGAGACATGGGGAAATGCCTTCAGAAAACCACGCTCCTATAACCTGCTGACCTCCACGGACGTTAATCCCCCCTTCATCCGCCGCAATGCAAGGCGAATGCCCCGCTGAGACTAACATTGACAGCTAACCTGCCAGACCGCTAACATGACCTTTGTGCGAACCGTGAACCTGCTCGCAAGCGATATGGCCCCACATTACGGCCACCGAGCAGTGAGACCTCACCTGAAAATAGAGGGAGGGCAGCAGACATGACAGACCGTGAGATAGCCCTTCGCTACGGATGTAATCCACACCAGGTACCCGCCAGGATGTACCGTGATGGCGGTGACCTGCCCTTCAAGGTCCTGAACGGGAGCCCGGGGTATATCAATATGCTCGATGCCCTCAACTCATGGCAACTGGTCCGGGAGCTGAAACAGGCGCTGGACCTGCCCGCGGCAGCCTCTTTCAAGCACGTCAGTCCTGCCGGGGCCGCCGTCGGCGTCCCTCTGAGCGATGTCCTGAAGAAGGCGTATTTCGTCGACGACATAGAGCTTTCCGACCTCACCATGGCATACGCCCGGGCCAGAGGAGCCGACCGTGTGTCCTCCTACGGTGACTGGGCAGCCTTGAGTGACAAGATAGATGTCCCCACGGCACATCTGATACGGCGGGAAATGTCGAATGGCGTCATCGCGCCGGGATGCGATGAGGAAGCACTCGCCATCCTCAAGCAGAAGATGGACGGCAAATACACGGTCATCGAGATTGACCCTGACTATGAGCCCCCGGAGCTGGAGACCAGGGAGGTCTTCGGAGTAGGCTTTGAACAGAAGCGGAATGACCTCGTGGTGACTCCGACGTTGTTCGAGAACATCGTCACTGCTAACAGGGAGCTTCCGGAATCAGCTATCAGAGACCTGGTGGTCGCCACTATCGCCCTGAAGTACACGCAGTCTAACTCCGTTTGCTTTGCCGTTGACGGCCAGGTGATAGGACTCGGTGCGGGGCAGCAATCACGGATTCACTGCACACGGCTGGCCGGGGAGAAGGCTGACCGCTGGTTCCTGCGCCAGCACCCTGACATCCTCGGTCTACGCTGGCGGAAAGGCATCTCCCGGCCGGAGCGGAACAACGCTATCGACCTCTGTTTTGAGGAGAGACTTACTCCCCCTGAGCGACAAAGCTGGGAAGCGGCGTTTCGGGATATCCCACCCCGGCTCAACTCCGAAGAGAAGCACGGCTGGCTGGCTACAATGACGGGGATCTCCCTTAGCTCGGATGCCTTCTTCCCCTTCCGGGACAGCATTGACCGTGCCTCCCAAAGCGGGGTCAAGTACGTCGTTGAGCCGGGCAACTCCGCACGAGACCAGGATGTGATTGCCGCCTGCAACGAGTACGGGATGGTAATGGCCTTCTCCGGCACAAGGTTCTTCCATCATTAGTCCATTATTCTAATCATCACAGGCGACCGCACGGTGACTACGGTGCGGTCGCCTGTAGCGTTTGGCCGCCCCCCCCTCCCCTACTCTTACCAGACCTCCTCTCTCCCGGATGGCAGTCCACGTCACCGACAGTACCCCACCCGCCACCATAACCATAGGTACCCCTTACTAAAAGTACTGGTCCTCCATGACCAAAACACTATTGTTGCCGTACCGTGGCTGTAATAAATTGAAAGTAAGGGCAACTAACTCCAACAGGAATAGGAGGGGATGGATGTGACTGTCACGGCGCCTGACAGACGGCAGTCTTCGCTATTGCAACCGGAGTCCTCGCTACTGCGGCAGCAGTTCCCACAACACGATGCCATAGTCCTGATACCCGAGGCACTGGCGAGGAAACATACCGCGATACCCGTGGTGATACGCGGTGGTACTCTGCTGGTAGCCATGGCAAACCCGGGGGACATTATTGCCCTGGGAGCACTGGCTGCCCAGTGCCGGATGCGTGTTGAGCCGCACCCGGCCAGCCCCAAAGAGATATCCGAGGCCATCGACCTCAACTACAAGGCCTACGACGAGATTGAGAAGAAGGTTTCCAGCATCTCGTTTCCGGATAACACCACTGAAGGTCCGAGCAGATTTGGCAACGTTGCCGACGCCCCCATAGCCCAGGCCCTGACTCTCATCCTCACCGAGGCAGCCAAAGCACGCGCCTCTGATATACATTTCCAGCCGCAGGAAGACAGGCTCCAGGTACGCTACCGCGTTGATGGCACCCTGCATAACGTACTGTCCCTGCCTTATCAAATGGCCACTCCCCTGATATCCCGCATCAAGATAATGGCCAATATGAACATCGCAGACCACCATCGCACACAGGACGGTCAGTTTTCGTTCGATACCAGGGGCCGGACTCTGGGAATTCGCGTGGGCACCATCCCCACAGTCTATGGAGAGATGGCGGTGTTACGGCTACTTGACAAGTCACGGGCTAACCTGGATTTATCAGAGCTGGGTTTCATGCCTGAGAACCTGGAACAGTATCAGAAGATGCTGCGGGTTCCCTACGGCATGCTCCTGGTCAGCGGGCCTACCGGAGCCGGTAAAACAACCACCCTCTACGCCTCGCTCAACTGTCTCAATAACACGGAGCAGAACATCATTACCATCGAAGACCCGGTAGAGTACCATTTTGATAACATCAACCAGATTCAGGTTAATTCCCGGGCCGGTCTTGACTTTTCGTCAGGGCTGCGGGCAATACTCCGCCTTGACCCGGACGTGATACTGGTGGGCGAGATACGTGATGCGGAGACCGCTCAGATAGCCATCCAGGGCGCTCTTACCGGTCACCTGGTACTTTCCTCCATCCATGCCAACGATGCCGTGAGCGTCGTTTCTCGCCTGATGGACCTCGACGTCGAACCCTTCCTGGTATCCACGGCCCTCATCGGCATTGTCGCGCAACGCATGGTGCGCCGTGTCTGTTCTTACTGTGCCCAACCGGCAACGGCGACTGCAATAGAGCAGATGGTCTACACGCAGGCAATGGGGGAGGAAAAGACCGAGTTCCTCTATGGGAATGGCTGCCAGGCATGCTCCAATACCGGTTACCAGGGGCGTACCGGCATTTTCGAGCTTCTGCACGTCACTGATGATATGCGGGCGATGATGCTCTGCGGCGCCGATATTTCAGAACTACACAACAGGGCCGTCGAGAGCGGCATGGTACCCCTGGTGAAGGACGGTATGCTCAAGGCGCGGGAAGGCATCACCACCCCGGCAGAAGTCCTGCGCAACGTGCACCTTACCGAATAGACCCCCGGGCCAGGACACCGGGATTCAGCATAAGAAGGAGGTACGGGGAAATAGTCTACCGATACCTTGCCTACGATAAGAATGGAGAGGTGACCAAGGGAAGCCTATCGGCTACCAGTGAAGCCACGGCAACTGAAATGCTGAGCTACTCCGGCTACCAGGTGGTCAACCTCAAGCCAATCACGCATTCTTTCAACCTGGAGAAGATAACAACCCGTTTTTCCCGGACGAAACCGACGGATATTATCCTCTTCTACCGACAGCTTGCTCTGCTACTCGGGTCCGGAATTGACATCCTCACTTCTCTGGAGCTGTTGCAGGAGCAGACATCCAGCCGCCAACTTATGATGGCGCTGGGTGAGGTGATATCGGAACTGAGAGGCGGAAGCCAGTTATCGGCAGCATTACGCAAGCACCCCAAGCTCTTCTCCGGGACCTCCTGCCGATTGCTGCACATTGGTGAAGAGACCGGTAATTTCGAATCAACCCTGCGGCATCTTGCCGACCACATAGAGAAGGAAATGGCCGCCACCAAGGGTGTCAAAGGCGCCCTGATGTATCCCATTATGGCGGGCGTACTTACCGTGGTTGTAGTGGTGGTGCTAATCACCTTTGTTTTCCCGGCCTTTGGGGAGCTATACGGCTCGATGGGCGCGGAACTACCCGCAATTACCCAGATACTCATTGATGCGGGCAACATGTTCAAGAGCTACGGGGTCTATATATTCATGGTGGTAGTCGCCGCCATAATCCTTGGCCTCGCCTATGCCAGAAGCCCCGCCGGTAAACGCCGGTGGGACCGGCTGATTCTCCGCCTGCCACTCGTCGGGCGGGTAAGTCACCTCAAGGAACTTGCCCGTGCCTGCCGAAACATCTCCCTGCTGTTCCAGGCCGGCCTTCCGATGACCGAGGTCATCCGTCTCACCGCTCAGGCCAGCGGCAACAAGGTGATTGTCGAATCTATGGAGGATGTTGAGCAGAGCATGCTCAAAGGCGAAGGACTATCCCAACCAATGGCCAAGAACCCTATCTTCCTGCCGCTCATGGTGCAGATGGTCAGGATTGGCGAGGAGACAGGGAACCTTGACTCAAATCTCCAGGCGGTGGCACAGAACTATGAAATCGAAGCCGAAGACAAGCTGAAGAGTCTCATCGGAATGATACAGCCGGCAATGACAATCACCATTGGTCTGGTAATCGGCCTGATTGCTCTTTCGCTGACATCAGCAATGTACTCCATCTATGGACAAGGTATATAGCCGGGTATGGAAATCATGAGCATTGGGGCGAAGATAGAACGAATCTTCAACATAAGGAGAGTCCGGGGCACTTTCTTCCGTGGTGAGTCAGGGACCACTCTCCTTGAGACGCTGGTGGCCCTGGCTATTCTTGGCATAATCTCCGTGGCCTTTCTCAGCGGACTGACCACCACTTCGCGGGCAGCCGTTATCTCCGACAGGAGAGCCACTGCAGAGAGCCTGGCACAGAGTCAGTTGGAGACGGTTAAACAGGCCGTCTACGTCTACGAGGCGACACAGTACACGCCGATTCAGGTTCCTGATGACGTGAGCTATACCGGGTTCTCGGCGGCAATCGTCGCGGAAGCCATTGAATCCCCCGACGACGGTGTTCAGAAGATAACGGTCACCATCACGCGGTCCGGAGAGGACATCTACGTTCTACAGGGGTACAAGGTGGACCGATGAGAAGAAGTGAAAAGGGGTTTACCGTTATTGAGCTGGTTATAGCTTGTACCATTGCCGCCGTGCTGGGCAGTGTCTGCACCATGTCTGTCTTCCAGGCCACCAGAAGTATCGGAGCCAGCGAGTCCCATCTGGTAACCGTTCACCAGCTACGGAGCGCCAGTGATTGGATTGGCCGTGACGTCCATACCGCGGAGAACGTGATTGTCGATAACCTGGAATATCCCAACTTCCTGGTGCTGACATGGACAGAACAGGACTATATAGGCGATGATACGGTTTACCATGCCGTGACTTACTTCTTTGAGGGTCTCACCGAAGGTATCGGAACACTAAAACGGAATCACTCCAGCAGCGCCGGAACCGATGATAACGTTCTCGTCGCCCAATCACTGTACTATGACCCGGACGACCCGGGCAGCACCAGCAGCACCAGCTACCAGGATTCGGTGCTGACGGTGAAACTGTGTGCCGCCCTCGGTGATTCCACCGAGACCCGGACATACAGCTATGTACCGCGTCCGGACTTTGAGCCATAGGTGTGAAATGAGCAGCATAATGAGACTACTAATGTTCGCCAAACGGATGATACCAGACGAGAAGGGGCAAGTCCTGCCCCTGGTACTCATACTGCTGCTCTTCGGCGGCCTGACAATCACGCCGGCCCTTGACCATGCCACCACCAGCCTCATGGCCTGCCGCACCTCCGAGGAAAACGTCAACGGCTTCTTTGCCGCCGATGCCGGGGTGCAATACGCCGTCTGGTGCCTGGAGAATGGAGTTACTGCCCCGGCACAACTCTCCGAAAGCATCAACGACATGGACGTTGCCCTGCAGGTAGAGGATATGGGCGGTTTCACTCTGTACTTCGGTGAACTGATACAGACTGATAAACACAGTAATTACCTTAATGTGAGCGGGGAAATCGTCTGGGATGACCCGGCCCAAGCCTACAAATACACTATCACCATAACCTGGGAGCCGGACAGCGGAGCGCCTACGATACACCTGGAGGGGCTGGGAGCAAGGATGCCGCTGGACTATGTCTATCAGACCGGGTCTGCCGCCGGATTCGTCGATAATATCTCACTTGCCGAACCAGACCAGACTACGGATTCAGAGGGGGCATATTTGCTCAACTGGGAGTTCCACGGCACCCTTCCCTACGTCTCCGAATCCAACCCTGTGGAGACACAAACCTTCTATGTAACCGGGCCCGAAAACCAGGAAGGTCACTACGCATGGGTTGTCGCCAACCGGAATGATATAGGCGAGGTTGGAGAAATCTCCGGCAATCTATACACAGTTACGGCCACGGCAACACGGACGGGCACCAGCGAGACCACGTCAGAGATAGTGGCCGGCGTACTGCAGCATATCGGCCTGACAGAAATCGTCTCCTGGAAGGTATCCAGGTGAGCCACCACTAGGAGGCCTGACATTGCATTCGAAAAGGACCAGATGGCCAGTCGTTATCACAGGCGTAGTGCTTGCCGCCATACTCGGCAGTCTGGGTGTGGTGCAGGCACAGCAGATAACAGAAAAAAGCCGCCTGGATAGTGAAATCGCCTCGGTGGAACAGAGCCTTGATGAATACCGACCAAAGCAAGGCAGTTCCTCACAGGAAGAGATGGAGGAACGTCTCAGTGAAGCCACTGCCGCTCTCGACGAGGTCAAGGCACAACTTTCTGAGTCGATAGACAGTATCGAGGCCGACGATATCCTCTTCGATATCGCGGCGCTCAGCAGCGTGCAGATACAACAGATAGACATAGCACCCGTCTCCAGTGAGGACCTGGTAGACGTACCTTGTACAATTCTGTCACTCACAGTGATTGTTGAGGGGGCAATACCCCAACTACTCGACTTTGTTATGACACTCAATACTGACGTCACCAATGGTGTAGTCAAGTCGGCCAGGATCAGTGTCCCGATTGAGACGGAAGACCAGACCCCCAAGGCTGATGTGAAAATGGTCATCTACTACTACGAGGGCGAATAGCAATGGCCAGGAAAACAGTTACTTTATACATTGATGATAGAAGCATCCGGCTGATGCAAACTGCTGGCAAGAACGCCCAGGTATGGGCTTCCGCCTATTTGGAACCAGGCCTGATAGAAGATGGCATTGTCATCGACGAGGATAAAGTTGCCGCCAGGATAACGCGGCTTTTTACCGATAGAAGGATAAAAACGAAGAGGGTTATCCTGGGTCTGAGCGGACTTCGTTCTCTGACCCTGGCCATAGACCTCCCCCAGCTACCGGACAATCTGCTTGGAGAGGCAATTATGCGAGAGTGTGCCAGGCTGCTGCCGGTACCGCTCGAAGAGCTATATGTCTCCTGGGTGATACTCCCCTCGACGAAGAAGAGAATACGTGCATTTGCGGCAGCGGTTCAGCGCAATTCCGCCGATAGTATGCTCAAAGTGCTCAATCGTGCCGGGCTGACTCCCTACATGATGGACATCAAGCCGCTGGCACTGGCAAGGCTGGCCAACAAGGACTCCGTGGTAATCATTGATGTCCAGGCAAGGGAATACGATATCATCATTGTCAACAACGGTATCCCGCAGCCCATCCGCAGCATTCCACTTCCTGCTGAAGGCCTGTCCTGGCAGGAGAAACTGTCAATGCTCCGGGACGACCTTGTCAGGACGATGGAGTTCTATGATTCCAATAACCCGGAGAACCCCATTGCGCCCGAGATGCCGGTACACGTTTCCGGTGAACTGGCGGATGAGCCGGAGGCATACAAGACCCTGTCCGCCGAGCTGGGACGCCCGGTCCTGCCCCTGCTGCTTCCCTTCAAATATCCACACGAGCTGCACCAGAACCACTATGCGAGCAACGCCGGTCTGGCTCTCAAAGTGGTCTCCCCGGGAAGCAAGCTGACATCACCGATAGCGAAACTGGACACGCTGCCCCCTGCCTATATACCGAAGTCATTTTCCCTTACCAGGGTGCTGACGGTGACGGGCGCAGCAATCGCCTGTAGCATAATAATAATCCTTGCGGCCCTCGTCCAGATAGGTTCATCTAATATCAGCGAAGCCCGCACCCAGCTAGAGACGATGACGGCAGACCTTGAGCGGAAAATGGAGCAAGGGCGGGAGCTGACCATAGCCCTGAAAAGGACAGAGTTCAACCTGAGTGCTTTTGTCGCCGCCCTGGAATCACTTGATACGCATCGGGAAACCTACAATGAGGTCCTGCAGGTGGCAACTGGACTCCTGCCGGACGGCGTAGTTTTCCGTGAAATCAACCACGATAGCAGCACGGTAACGCTTGAGGTCGATACTCTCGTCGAGACCCTCGTGCTGGACTACGGCAGAAGCCTGCAGAGAAATGACTTGTTCTCTGAAGTTACCGTACCTGATATGAAAAGACTGGAATGCGGGACCCTGCGTTTCATGCTGATTCTAAGGGTAAAGGACTAGACTATGGATATCCAGGGCCTGCTTCGACTTGCCAAATCAGAAAGAGCGTCTGATCTGCACCTCGTGGTTTCCTCCCCACCGATACTACGCATCGACGGGTCTCTTCAACCAGTGGCCGATATGACACCACTAACCGCCGAGGACATAGACCGCGCCTTTGAGCAGGTAACCTCGGAAAAGGAAAGGGCGGACTTCCATCGTGCCCTGGAACTGGACATCGGCTACACCTGCCCCAATGTCGGCAGGGTGCGCTGTAACGCCGCCAGGCAACAGGGGACAACCAGCCTGGTCATCCGCCTCCTGCCGGAGACCATACCGGACATTGAAGACCTGGGGCTACCCGAAGTATGTCGGGAGCTGGTGCAGAAACCCCGGGGTCTGGTGGTAGTGAGCGGCCCCACCGGAAGCGGCAAGTCGAGCACTCTGGCAGCAATGATTAACCACCTGAACCACAACTACGGCCGCCGGATAGTAACCATAGAGGACCCAATTGAATACATCTACCCCAACATCAAGTGCACCATAAGCCAGCGCCAGATTGGCACGGACACGACATCCTTTGCCGAGGCCCTCAAGCATGCCCTGCGGCAGGACCCGGACATTATCCTGGTGGGCGAGATGAGGGATTTCGAAACGGCATCGGCGGCGCTGACTATCGCTGATACCGGTCACCTTATCCTGACCACCGGTCACGCCCCCAGCGCCCCCCAGGCCGTGGAACGGATAATAGACCTGTTCCCTCACGAAGAACGCCACCTGGCCCAGACAAGACTGGCGTCTCTGCTTGTCGGCGTGCTCTGCCAGGCCCTGGTTCCCAGGAACAACGATTCCGGACGAGTGCCCGCAATAGAGATAATGCTGGCTAACCCGGCGGTCAGGAACCTTATCCGGGAAGGTAAGACCTACCAGCTGCCCAACCTTATCCGCACGAACACCCGGGAGGGAATGCAGCTACTGGACCAGGCACTGGTGAACCTCTACCTGCATAAGCATATCAGCCGGGAGAGCGTGCTTGCCTTCTGCAATGAGCCTGAACAGGTGGAGAAACTCGTCGGTTCTTCTTAGTCAGCCTTAATCCACCACAGGGCAGTTCCTTTTTCTTTGCTACCCACCGGTTTTCCCACGGACCCGGACCGTACGTCTTTCCTTAATGTTTCCTTAATGACACACAACGAGTAGAGCCTGCAACCGTTTGGTTGCAGGCTCTCCCATCTTTGAGCGCCAGAAGGCGAATTCTGACTACATCTTACGGCGTTGACGCCTGGGTAACCGTCCCGTCCACAGCGAACGCGTAGGTGCAACCCGACTTTGTCGTGCTGTCGGCATTGAGTCCGGCCATATACATGCTCAGGTTGATATCGCCGGCAACGGCATCGGTTGAAAGAACGGTTGACAGATCATTCGTGGCAGCCACCGCACCATCCAGAACACCTGTGGAGCTATCTGCCAGCATTCCCATGGTGGCTGTCATGACGTTGTGCAGCTCCGTCTCATAGGACTCGGTCTTACCCTGCCCGATGAACTTGCCGACATTTGGGACAGCTACTGCCGCAAGTACACC
This sequence comes from Dehalococcoidales bacterium, assembly GCA_016783135.1. Classification (GTDB taxonomy): domain Bacteria; phylum Chloroflexota; class Dehalococcoidia; order Dehalococcoidales; family Fen-1064; genus DUES01. Next base: position 12,836 of record JADHXC010000054.1, read on the forward strand.
AAGGACAGCAACCACCACCAGCAACTCGATCAGGGTGAAGCCTTTTTCTCCATACCGAAACTGTCTAAAGAGCCTTTTCATCGTTGTGCCTCCTTCTGGCCAATTATTTTTTCGCTCTACTATCACATTAACACAATAAAACCAGAGTTCAATGAGTCATTGGTCACGTTTCGGTATAGGAAGAAAGGTCATGGCCAGGACATAGGAAGAAAGTACTTATTGCAGAGGGGCACCAGCCTGGAGAACACGGTCTGGCGAGGACCCGGGAACCATGCGGAAGGCCGACAGCAGTACCATGAGAACCGCCATAAGGAGCACGGACCGGGCTTTCCGCTACGGTGGAGACGAGTTTGCCGTCATCCTGCCCCAGACACCGGTAGATGCCGCCGTAGAGGTAAGCGAGCGGGTACGCCGCCAACTGGCTGCCAACCTTACTGAGATGGACATGCCGACAACCGCGAGTCTCGGTGTGGCTGGTTGGCCGTCGGGCGAACCTGCCGTGGAAGCATTGATGGCGGCTGCCGACGCAGCTTTGTACCGGGCCAGGAAACAGGGTGGTAATCAGAGCTGCCTGGCTGCAGAGCCGGTAGGGTCATCCGATAGGTCAACTCCAGTAACCACCGGCTTTACGTTACCCCAAAGCCCGATTAGAAAGCCCCCTCTGCCCACATCCTGCCGACAATACCCGTGGACCACTACCAATACTCCGGGATATTTAGGAAACGTTTATAACTTCCACCGGTATTCTAAGGTTTTATTTAGTATTCGGACTATATAGTGTTGGTACTGGACAGTATTCCAGCAATCAACTCAAGAGCGAGGAGTTCGCGCATGAACAAGATACGAGTACTAGTAGTCAGCCAGCAGAGTCTGCTGCGGCACGGAATTGAGCATTCACTCGGCAGCACAGAGGGAATGGAAATCATCGGTTCGGTGGAACTGAATGATGCCGCCCTTGCTGATATAGAAACCTCACCTCCCGACGTGGCCGTCGTGGATGTTGATGGATACAATGGGTACGGTCTGTCCCTGGCCCGCCGCATAAGACAGCGGTCACCCAACATCGGCGTGGTCCTCCTCACCTCAACCCCCAACGATGACCAGCTCTTTCAGGCACTTAAGGTGCAGGCGGCAGCTTGCCTTGACAAGGAGGTCGGCACAGATGAACTGATTGCCGCCGTGGAACGGACCGCCCGCGGAGAGCACCCGATAAACGAAAGCCTTGCGGTACGGCCCAGGGTAGCCGAGAAGGTGCTGTCCCAGTTCCAGAAACTCGCCTGGCAGAAGGACGCTGAAGATATCATGTCACCACTAACCCCCAGAGAGATAGAGATACTTAACTACATAGCCAAGGGCTACCTCAACAAGCAGATAGCGATAGAGCTTGGTATCAGCGAACAGACCATCAAGAACCATGTGACCTCTATCCTGCGTAAGTTGAATGCCAACGCACGTACCGAAGCGGTAGTCCTTGCTATCAAGCAGGGCGTTATCTCCATCAATTAGCAGGGTGATGAAAAACCCTTTCGACCATCCCCACTATATCCGGGGGACACCCCCCGACCCCCGCCATAGGGGCAGGCCCCTTCTTAGGGAGCGCCCCTTCTTAGGGGCGACCCATCTGGACTCTCTTATTCAGCACCCTGCCAGCTTCCCGCCCCAGGAGAGTCACCCTTCATGGCACTTTCGTCCCCGTTCTACCGCAGTACAGTATGCCTGAGCGATACGAGATTACGATTCCCTGTGAGACCTCAAGGCTCTTATGTGGTGCCGTTGTGGTTTATTTGTCTCAGAATGTAACCAGAAACGCGGGATGTTTAGCAAATGTTTAGAAGTATCGCCTACTATTTAGGCATTTATTGGCACTACTGCCGTATAGTGAACGAAGGACTACAGCTTCAATATACCAGCATTAAAGTGATGCCCACATAACCAGAGCAGATGACAGAGGATAATGTGAGAAGTGCCCTGTATCCGATGATAAGAGCAGAAAATGACCGGGAATGGCAGAAACACTGCGGGTTCCTGGACCTGACCATGGAGCAATTCATGGCAATACAGGAGACACTCCTTCTGCAGCAACTGGAGAGAATGGCCGGCAACCCCCTGAGCAGAAGGATAATGGGCAGTGAAGTGCCCGGGTCTGTCAATGAGTTCCGTAGACGGGTGCCACTGACCTCATACCAGGACTATCTTCCCGAATTCGAATCCGGTCATGAGTATACACTGCCCGAAAAGCCATATACCTGGGCACACACATTCGGAGCTTCGGGGACCTTCAAACGGGTACCATACACCGAGGAGTTCTACCGGTGCGCCCTCGACAACCTGATGACTGCATTCATCCTCGCCTGCTCCCGAAAACGGGGCCAGAGTACCCTTACCGAGGGTGATAAGGTGCTGTTTAACGTTGCCCCAAGCCCCTACATATCGGGAATACTGGCCGCCGGAGCAAGCCGGATGTTCAACCTCAGGCCGGTAATGACGTCCGATGAGCAGGACAGTATGGACTTCAAGGACAAAGTGACCAAGGGGTTCGAGCTATCACTTCGGACCGGAGTGGAC
>JADHXC010000055.1 GCA_016783135.1 Dehalococcoidales bacterium
TCTATTCGGCGGTTCGAATCCGCCCGTCGCCTCCATTTCTTTTTCCGACCCTCTCTGTTGAAATGCACCCGGTAAGGCAGTAGAATAGCCGTATCCACGCCGGGGTGGCGGAACGGCATACGCAGCGGACTTAAAATCCGCCGGAGAAATCCTTGTGGGTTCGAGTCCCACCCCCGGCACTTTTCGCCGTTTTGTGATACTCCTCTCTCTGTAGTTGAATTCTTACTATTTACTTGACAGTTCCACGTTTTCGGTCTACTATACATAGATATTCTAGGTATCAGGAGGGAGGACAGTATGCGTTTGTGTTCAATCGTAGTCTCATTGGTAGGAGTTGCAGCCCTTGTCTTCGGCATAATATTCATTACCCAGGCCGGTTCTTCAGCGCAAGAAGTTGCTGACTCGATACAGCCCGTTACGCTAGCGGAACTGGACGGCAAATACGAAACGGTAAAGGCTCAGCAGGGGGCTATGAGGGCTGCTGAGGAACCACAGATTCAGGCCGGAACAGCAGCGCCCAGCAGCATGTATAATTATCTTACAATACAGAGGACCGCACTGGGGCTGGCCAGGACAAATGTTGGGCTAGCCGGATTCGTAAGGACCAGTGGAATACTGGATATACTTGTGGGAATAGGCCTGGTTCTGGCTGGTGTGGGTCTATTCAAGCATAGCCAGAGCTATTCATAGAGCCTTAACGGGCTGCTATACCCTGTACTTACAACGTAATGCCTGCCATTGACATCTGTCAGCGAAGTTTGCGGACATTTTGGGGTGTACGGTGTCTGCGAGATTCGAGGATAGCCTGAAGCTGTTTTTTGTTTTATAAAACAGGGCTTCTTAGCTCAGGTCTCTAGATTCAATAGCCAGTTACCCCTTCACCACTTGACTCTCCCTTTATCATGCTCTACAATACCTAGCCATACTAAGCATGTTGGCTGAGGTGCAGCATGGCCTGGGTAATTATTCTCCTCGGATACGTCCTCGGCTCCATCCCCACGGCTTACATCGTGGGACGCCTGCTTGTTGGCGGCGACATCAGGCGGATGGGCGACGGCAATGTCGGTGCCCGCAACGCCTATCACGAGCTGGGACCGAAGGCCGGGATTAGCGTGTTCTTCCTTGATGCCACCAAGGGTGCGCTGCCCGTTCTGATTGCCCGGTCATTCGGCCTGCCCGATGTCTTCGTTCTGGTTGCCGGGGCTGCCGTCGTAATCGGTCACAACTGGCCGGTCTTCCTTGGCTTCAGGGGAGGCAGGGGAGAGTCAACCACCATTGGAGTGCTGATGGCCCTGGTTACCCAGCCAATGCTGATTCTCGCCGGGCCGGTCCTGGCAACCCTGTTTCTGAAGAAGAATACCATCATCGTCAGCTGTGTCCTATTCATTCCGTTGCCGCTGGTATGCTGGTGGCTTGATGTTCCCGGAATGCTGGTGGCCTACAGCGTGGCGCTGCCGTGCCTGGTGGGCGTCACTCACTATCTGAGGACGAGGCAAGTCTCCACCGCCAGGGTAGCCTAGGTCTTTCTCTCCACCACTGTCCGCACTGCCCGCTCGATGTCTGCGGCGGTCAGCCCGTACTTCCGGAGAAGCTCCGCAGGTGGACCGGACTCGGCATAAGTGTCTTTGATGGCGACAAACTCGACCGGTACCGGATACTGCCGGGCAAGTACCCGGGCTACGGTACTCCCCAGGCCGCCGTGCTCCAGGTGCTCTTCGGCGGTGACTATTGCTCCCGTATCTCCGGCTGCCCGGACTATGGCGGCTTCGTCAACCGGTTTCAGGGTAGACATGTTGAGCACCCGGCAGTCGATTCCTGCCTGCTGAAGGTTCCCGGCTGCCTCCAGGGCGGTGGCTACCATGGTGCCGATGGCGATTATAGTTGCCCGGGTGCCCTCTCTCATGACCGTCGCCTTACCCAGCTCAAACCGGTAGTCTTCGCCGTGGACCAGTGGCAGGCCGGGACGGCACAGCCTGATGTAGAAGGGGCCTTCGGTGGCAGCGGCCATCCTGATTACCTGGGCGGTCTCTATGGCGTCGGCTGGGACAACCACGGTAAGGCCAGGCAGAGCACAGGCCAGGGCCAGGTCTTCGATAGCCTGGTGGGAGGTACCATCCTCACCGACAGTGATACCGCTGTGAGTGGTGACCAGCTTCACATTCAGCCGTGGCTGGACAACGGACATTCGGACCTGGTCAAAACACCGTCCCGGAATAAAAACGGCGAAGGTACTGGCGAACGGTATCTTACCGGAGGCCGCCAGCCCGGCGGCGATGCCCACCATGTTCTGTTCCGCGATACCGCAGTCGAAAATCCGGGTGGGAAACTCGCTGGCGAAGAAATGGGTCATGGTTGAGTGGGACAGGTCCGCATCCAGCACCACGATATCAGGGTTCTGCCGGCCAAGCTCTACCAGGGTCTTGCCATATGTCTCTCTCAGGGACACCGACGGCGCCATGACTATTCCAACTCCTTAAGTGCTATCTCAACCTGTTCCGGCGTGGGCGCTTTCCCGTGAAAGCTCGCGTTGTTCTCCATGAAGCTGACACCCTTACCCTTGGTGGTATGGGCAATGACGACGGTTGGTTGTCCTTTAACCATTTTTACCTGGTTAAAGGCCTCCTCAAGCCGGGTGAAATCGTGGCCATCCGCCTCGATGACGTGCCAGCCGAAAGAAGACCACTTACTGTTGAATGGTTCCAGGCACATGACATCGCGCGTCCAGCCGTCAATCTGCAACTCGTTTCTATCGACAATTGCCACCAGGTTATCCAGCTTGAAATGGGCTGCTGCCATGGCTGCTTCCCAGACCTGTCCTTCATCACATTCGCCGTCGCCGAGCAGGACATAGACCTGGTACGGTTTCGAGTCGAGTCGCCCGGCCAGGGCAACGCCTGTGGCAAAGGACAACCCCTGTCCCAGAGAACCGGCGGTCATCTCGATACCGGGGAGGAGTGTGCGGTCGGTGTGGCCCTGCAGGCGGCTGTCCAGCTTCCTCAGGGTGGATAGCTCTTCCACGGGGAAGTAGCCGCATTCCGCCAGGGTAGCATAGAGCAAGGGAGCGGCGTGACCTTTACTCAGGATGAAGCGGTCACGGTCCGGCCATTGCGGGTCACGGGGATTGTGCCGGAGCACCCGGAAATAGAGCGTGCTGACAATCTCCACGGCTGACAGCGAACCGCCGGGGTGGCCGCTGCCGACCCTGCCTATCATGGTAACAATGTGGCGGCGCAGCTTCATGGCTATTGCCTGCATTTCCACCAGCGAAGGCGCTTTTATCTCGCCAGGTTGTTGCGTCATTGGCTTCTGCTCATCCACTGTATCACCCATTACTGCACTGGAAGGGAGTTCTCCCGCAAAGCACGTCACTCACGGTGGAAGAAATCCTTTATCTATACTACTGGAGTCCGCACCGTTCCGGTCCGGTACCAGCCGAGTGCCGGATGACCTCCCAACCCGCTAGCGACCATGAAGGTAATTACTGTACTGCACCAGGTGGGCCAGTGTCTTGGCAGCCCTTTCCGGAGTAGGGTACATTACGATGCCGTTATCCTGAAGCTTCTTAGAGACTGGTGAATCGTTCAATCTTTCCGGGCCTCTGCCGAAGATGAGCACCGGTTTCTGGTACCGGTCCATGTATTCGATGAGCCTGTCCAAGTTCTTCATCTCATCTTCCTGGTACTCCTGCATTATCCGCTCCGCCCTTTCCATGAAAGACGGAGAATCATCGGCCTGCTGCATGTTCGCCATCATGCTGCGCGACATCATGGACATCATTCCGATGCCGCCAATTACCAGCAGCGCATCCAGGTTCTCGTCCTCCAGCAGCGGCCAGATGCAGGGGTAGGTAACATTTCCCGTAGCGACGGTGTCAACCGGGTTGGCGTGCGGCCACCGATCCGGAAGGACCTTGTTCAGCTTCTCGATGGTGTACGGAGAAAGCTGCGCAACATCCAGTCCCAGCCTGGAGCAGGCGTCCGACGTGACGCATCCGAAGCCGCCGCCACCGGTCAGGATGGCCACCCGGTTTCCTCTGGGTAGTGGCTGCCGGAGTACGGCCGAAGCCACGTCGAAAAGCTCATCCACCTCGTCCACCCTGATAACGCCACTCTGCTTGAACATGGCATCGTATATCTCGTCGGTGCCGGCGATAGCACTGGTATGCGACCGTGCCGCCTTCGCCCCCGCCGGTGTCTTGCCCACCTTGACCACCACCATTGGCTTACGCTTGGTTATCTCCGAGGCCAGCTTGAAGAACTCCCTGCCCTTTCTCAGGCCTTCGATATAGCCGGTGATGACCTTGGTATCGTTGTCGTTGGCCAGGTATTCAAGGAAATCCTCGAAATGAAGGTCGGCCTCATTGCCAACACTGACGAACTTACTGAACCCGGCGCCTGCCTGTATGCCGGACATCAGGATGTGCATCGCGAACCCACCACTCTGAGAGATGACACCGACTCCCCCCTTGGGAACTGGGAGCGGCATACGCAGGGTGGAGAAACCATTGGAGGTGTTGAAGTGCCCCATGCAGTTCGGGCCGACGAGTCGCATCCCGATCTGGTGCGCACATTCCACTATCTCGCGCTCCAGCATCACTCCCTCATCGCCGGTCTCACCCAGCCCGGCGGTGATTATCAGCCCCGCCTTGACGCCCATCGCAACACAGTCCCGCATGACTTCAGGGACATCCGGGTAGGGTATTACAATTGCCACGAAGTCCACCGGTTCAGGCAGGTCACGGATGGTCGGGTAGGCCTTGACGCCCTGCACCTCAGCGGAGGTCTTGTTAATCGGGTAAGCCCTTTTAACCGATGGGGACTTAAGGACGCGGCTGAAGATGCCGGCCCCCCATTTATCCAGGGCGTTGGATGCGCCGACCACGGCAACTGTCTCGGGGTCAAACATCAGTCCAATGCGGTCAATATCAGCAACCATTCAGTATCACCTCACTGCATACGTCATTATAGCATTATTCGAACCCGGCGTGACAAATCGTTTCACCGGCAAGTTCTGCCCCTGAGACCAATAGATGGCAGTATATGCAATTGACAACAAAGGCGGACTGTGCTATCTTAGCTACCATGAAGCGGAAAAATCTCACACTCACACTTAGCATCGATAGTCCGTGACCGGTGGGCAGGTTTGTCTGCACAATGGCCGTCCCACTGGGGCGGCCTTTTTCGTGAGTGCCGGACACGCAGGTTGCTGTTAGCGATTCTCTCTCAGGCAGGAAGGACAGATGGTAGCGAAGTACATTCCGAATGAAGTAGAAAAGAAGTGGCAGGCCAAATGGGCCGAGACCGGACTGTACCGGGTCACCGAGGACAGCCCCAGGCCCAAGTACTATGCCCTGACCATGTTTCCCTACACCTCGGGCGACCTCCACATCGGGCACTGGTATAACAACGTTCCCCCTGATGTCCAGGCCAGGTTCAAGAGGATGCAGGGCTACAACGTCCTCCACCCGATGGGATTTGATGCCTTTGGTCTCAATGCCGAGAATGCCGCCATCAGCCGGGGCATTCACCCCTATACCTGGACGATGCAGAACATCGACAGCATGCGCCGGCAGCTCAAGAGCATCGGTGCCATCTATGACTGGGACCGCGAGGTAATCACCTGCCAGCCGGATTACTACCGGTGGACCCAGTGGTTTTTCCTCAAACTGTACGAACATGACCTGGCCTACCGTCAGAAGGCCCCGGTGAACTGGTGCCCGAGCTGCCAGACGGTGCTGGCCAACGAGCAGGTAATCGATGGCCGCTGCGAGCGCTGTGGCGCGGTAGTTAGCAGGGTAGACCGCGAGCAGTGGTTCTTCCGCATTACCAGGTACGCCGACGAACTAATGCAGCACGAAGGAATAGACTGGCCGGAGCGAATACAGACAATGCAGCGGAACTGGGTGGGCAGGAGTGAAGGCACCGAAATCTCGTTCGGCCTTGACCACGCCGGGGTGGAAGAAAAAGAGCTGGGGGTTTTCACCACCCGCCCGGATACTATCTTCGGCGTGACCTTCATGGTACTCGCTCCGGAGCACCCGCTCGTGCCCAGGCTCACCACACCGGAGAAGAAGGCCGAAGTTGAGGACTACGTGGCCAGGTCGCGGGAGCAGACGGAGATAGAGCGCCTGTCTACCGAGAAAGAGAAGGACGGGGTATTCATCGGCACCTACGTAACCAACCGGCTCAACGGCCAGAAGGTGCCCATCTGGATTGCCGATTACGTGCTCCTGGGCTACGGTACCGGTGCCGTCATGGGCGTACCGGCCCATGATGAGCGTGATTTTGCCTTTGCCAGGAAGTATGGCATACCGATTCCGGTAGTCATCGCTCCGGAGGGATGGCAGGGAGAAGAGCTATCCGAGGCCTACATCGAGTCCGGTACAATGGTGAACTCGGACCAGTTCAACGGGCTGCCCAGCGAGAAGGGGATAGAGGCCGTTTCCGATTTCCTCGAAGAGAAGGGTTGGGGAAAGCGAACGGTAAGGTATCGCTTGCGCGACTGGCTGATTTCGCGGCAGCGTTACTGGGGCGCGCCGATACCGATGGTCTACTGCGAGAAGTGCGGTATCATCCCGGTACGAGAGGAAGACCTGCCCGTCCTGCTGCCTGAGGACGCCGAGTTTAAACCCACCGGTGAGTCACCGCTGGTATACCACGAAGGGTTTGTCAATACCACCTGCCCAAAATGCTCTTCACCAGCCAAACGTGAGACGGACACCATGGACACCTTCATGTGCTCCTCCTGGTATTTCCTGCGCTACTGCAGCCCACAATATGACAAAGCCGCATTCGACCCGGCCAGATTGAATTACTGGATGCCGGTTGACCTTTACACCGGCGGTGCCGAGCACGCCGTGATGCACCTGTTCTATGCCCGTTTCTTCACCAAGGCACTCAGGGATATGGGAGTGGTGGACTTTGGTGAGCCGTTCACGCGCCTTTTCAACCAGGGTATCATCATCCGCGAGCACCAGAAGATGAGCAAGTCAAGGGGCAACGTGATTAACCCGGATGAGTACGTCGCAGAGCTCGGGGCGGATACGGTGCGTATCTACCTGATGTTCCTCGGGCCGTGGGAGCAGGGTGGTGACTGGTCTGACAGCGGTATCAACGGTGCCAGCCGATGGCTAAGCCGTATCTGGAACCTGGTGCTGGAGGATTATACCCCCGGGCCGGGGACCGGCGGTGACGGGGCACTCACCGGGCTACAGCGCACAACTCACCAGACCATCCGTAAGGTGACCGGCGACATCGAAAGACTGCGCTTCAATACCATGCTTGCCGCCCTGATGGAATACACCAACTACCTGAGCAAGGTCAAAGGGGCGGGCAGCATCACGCAGGCCGACTGGAACGAGGCTATCGATACCCTGCTGCTGCTCCTGGCACCAACGGCCCCACACATTGCCGAAGAGCTGTGGGAGCGGACCGGCCACGACTACAGCATCCACAATCAGGACTGGCCGGAGTGGGACGAAGCGCTGGCGAAGGACGAGGAGATTACGCTGGTAGTCCAGGTCAACGGCAAGCTACGCGACCGCATGTCTGTCCCGGTGTCAATCAGCGAAGAAGAAGCCTTGACGCTCGCCTTCGAAAGCCAGAAAGTGAAAGCACACATCGAAGGTAAAGAGGTAGTCAAGAGAATATACGTCCCCGGAAAACTCGTGAATATCGTGGTGAAGTAGACGGTTACATGGCAGACTGTTGCTAAGGGGGAGTCTGAGAGGGGGTGAGGTTGATAAAAACCATGAAGATAGCCTTTATCGGCGGCGGCAATATGGGCGAGGCCATGCTCTCGGCAGTCGTAGCCAGAGACCTGAGCGTACCGCAAGCTATCACAGTCAGTGATGCCAGCCCAACTCGCCGTGAGTACCTGAAGCAGCAATACGGCGTGACCGTCACCACCGATAACCGGCAGGCCATCGCCGGACAGGATGTTGTCGTGCTGGCCGTCAAGCCGCAGAACCTGGCCGAGGTAATGGCAGAACTGAAAGGCTCACTCGGAGAGGAGCAGCTTGTGATATCCATCATCGCCGGCGCCCGGCTTGGCACGCTCTGCCAGGGACTGGACCACCGGTACGTCGTCCGGGCGATGCCCAACACCCCCGCCCGGATTGGTGAAGGTATGACGGTGTGGACGGCCACCCCCGAAGTGACCACCCAGCAACGGGAATGGACCGGGGCAATCCTGGGAGCGATGGGACGCGAGGTCTCGGTTGAGGATGAGGCCCACATCGACATGGCAACTGCGGTCAGCGGTAGCGGGCCGGCCTATCTATTCTTCTTCGTCGAGGCACTGGTTGATGCCGCTACGGAGGTGGGTCTTCCCCGCGAGATGGCCCATGAGCTGGTGCTGGCCACGGTACTCGGGGCGGGTCACCTCTTGCAGGAGTCCGGCCACGAACCGGCGGAACTGCGCCGTATGGTGACATCACCGGGAGGCACCACGGCCGCAGCAATCTCCAGACTGGAAGAGGGAGGGTTTGCCGGGCTTATACGTGACGCAGTGGATGCCGCCTACCGCAGAGCAAAGGAACTGGGTACACCCGGTACATAGTTTCATCTGCTTCAATAACTGAACGAACGGAGCAACGTTTGTTGCTCCGTTCTTGATTTACGTACCAGACAACACATCCACGCCGGAGAAGCATTTGCTCTCCGACGGCAGATACATACTACCTGGCTGTATCAGATTCTGCGCCACTGAGGCCAGTGGCGTGCCACTGAGGCCAGTGGCGTGTTGCTCAAGAATAACATGTCAACGGCGTGTCACCCTTAGCATAGCGAAGGGTCTCACCCCGCGGAACATACTAGCTGGTATTTCTGCAAATGAGTGTTAGATTCTGCGCCACTGAGACCAGTGGCGTGCCACTGAGGCCAGTGGCTGTTTGCTGGACTGAGGCTACTACGCGGGTGTCTCGCCCGGGTGGAGCCCCTTCCACTTCTCCAGCAGGGCATCGCGGCTCTCCTCGTGGTCCGGGTCCAGAACACAGGAATCCACCGGGCATATCTCGACACATCGGGAAGACTCGTGTGAACCGACACACTCGGTGCACTTGCTGACGTCGATCTCGTAAATCGTCTCCCCCTCGGTGATTGCCTCGTTGGGACACTCTGGTTCACAGGCTCCGCAACTGATGCACTCGTCTGTAATCTTGTACGCCATGTAATGTGCCTCCTTCTTATTCAGGGGACAGGTTCCCCATTCACTAACAATCTCACTCCCCGGTGCGTAGCTTCTCTATAAGGGCCTCAGCCACAGGCGCTGGCACAAGGCTATCAATATTGCCACCCAGACTGGCGACCTCTTTGAGCAGGCTGGAACTGAGGAACTGGTATTGAAGGCTACTCATCAGACAGACCAGTTCCAGGTCCGGGCACTGCTTCTTGTTCATCAGTGCCATCTCAAACTCCCGCTCAAAGTCGGAACTCATTCTCAAGCCCCGCACCAGCGATTTCGCTCCCATCTTGATGGCGAAGTCAACAGTCATACCAGTGAAAATAGTGACCTCGATATTGGGGCGGTCAGCTACCGACTGTTTCACCAGTTCCAATCGCTCCGACGTCGAGAAGAGAAGACGCTTGTCCGGCGTATCGTAGACCCCGATTATCACCTTATCGAATAGCCGGGCTGCCCTGATAGCGATATCCAGATGTCCATTGGTTATCGGGTCAAAGGTACCGGGATAAACCACAGTTGCCACTTTCTTACCCCTTTCGATACACGGCGATACAGCTATCACCGTGACGGTGCTCTTTAGTGAGGCTAAGTGAGCCATAGGCAGGTTCAAGAGTTAGTCGCGGGGAATGTGTTACTACTACAATTGAATCCGCACCAACCAGCCTGGAGTCCGCCAATTTCGCCACCACACTGCCTATGGACATATCAGCGTAGGGTGGGTCCATCAGTACGATACTGTACTCCTTATCAAGGAAGGAAAATGCCCTGGCTACACTGCAGGAATAGACATGAGCCTGCACACTTAGCTTCGTCTTCTCCAGATTCTGCCTAATTATATCACAACAGCGTCGCTCGCGGTCAACAAAGTCGACCCAGCCAGCGCCCCTGCTCAAGGCTTCAATACCCAGTGCCCCGCTACCGGCGAAGAGGTCAAGGACATATTCCCACTGAACTGCACTGTTTTCCAGAATGGAAAAAATGGCGCCTCGTACCAGGTCCGTAGCCGGACGAACGTAGACACCTGTTGGTACTTTAAGCTGGTGCCCCTTAACTTTCCCAGTAATAATCCTTAGCATATTGCCTCTGATGATGATAGCCAATCGTTGCGCTCAGTGTCAACCTTCGGTGTGCCCGAGTGCCTGCACCCAGGCGCGGGCCCCCCTGGTCACGGGCCGACCATGACCAAGAACCAGCACCTCGAAGTCCAGCTCAGCCAGTTTTCTCACTGACTCCACCGCCTGGGCCAGGTCGGTGCTTACTATCTTAGCCGGGAACTGGAGTTTCCTGCGACGCCTTTGCATGGCGTCACCGACAAACAGCATCTTGCGCTCGGGGGAGTACAGACATATACTGCACGGGGTGTGTCCCGGAGTGTGGATAACCTGAAGCCCGCCCAGTGGCCTGAGCATCTCCCCGCCGGCCAGTTGAACGTCGATATCACCGGACTCAAGCACGAAACGGCGGCGTATGGGGGACAGGAAAGGGACACGCAGCAAGCGGCGTATACCTTGCGGATACGGCACCTCCGCCTGAGGGCCAACCAGGGCCGCCTCATGGGCAAATACCTTTACGTCGGTGAGTCTGCGCAACTCCGGCAGCCCGCCGATATGGTCAAAGTGGTTGTGAGTGATGATAACGGTGCTGATTTCCTCCACGGAGCGCCCGAGGCGGCGGATGAGGCTCAGGATTCCGGGCAGGCTACCCGGCACACCGGTATCGACCAGAGTCAGCTCTTCTTCGGCAATCAGTGCTATATTGACACCCGCGAACATCAACTGGTGGACGCCGGGGACGACTTCTATGGTTGGCATGGTCTTTCGGCTGTTTCTCAGATTGTTCTATTCCCGCCATAGGGTCTGCCCTATGGCGCTCATACCGCTCGCGGAGCCAGTCCGCCGGAATCCGTTCTACCGGCCCTCTCTTTCCACTGGATTTCGGTCAGTCCCAGCCTCTCGAAAACTTCGTCCACGTAGCGCAGGTAGTACTGCACGTCAAACAGCGATTCCAGTTCCTCGGAGGGCAGCACCGCGGTGACTTCGGGGTCGGCCCGGAGCAGCTTGAGGAAGTTCCTGCCTCCCTTCCATGACTTCATGGCATTCCGCTGCACGAGTTTATAGGCCTCCTGCCGCGCCAGCCCCTTATCAATCAGGGCCAGCATGACACGTTGGGAGAAGAGCAGACCCCTGGTGAGGTCCATATTCCGCTTCATGCGCTGGGGGTAGACCTTAAGGTCCTGCATTACGCCGGTGAATATCGTCAGTATGTAATCGAGCACCAGACAGGCATCAGGCAGGATAATCCTCTCCGTGGAGGAATGGCTGATGTCACGCTCGTGCCACAAAGCTACATTCTCCATTGAAGTTAAGGCATATCCCCGTACGAGTCGCGCCAGCCCGCATACCCGCTCACACAGCTCCGGATTTCGTTTATGGGGCATCGCCGAGGAACCGGTCTGCCCGGCGGCAAAAGGTTCTTCCGCCTCTCTCACCTCGGTGCGTTGCAGGTGCCTGATTTCGGTGGCGAATTTCTCCAGTGAGCTGGCGATTATGGCCAGGGTGGTCACGAACTGGGCATGGCGGTCGCGCTGCAGCACCTGGTTGGATACCGGTGCCGCCGTCAGGCCCAGCCGGGCGCAGGCCTTCTCCTCAAGCTCGGGGGACAGGGTGGCATAGGTACCCACCGCCCCGGATATCTTGCCCACCGCTATTGCCCTTTTCGCGTCATTGAGCCGCAGCCGGTTACGGTTCATCTCCTCGACCCACAGTGCCATCTTCAGACCAAAAGAGGTCGGTTCGGCATGGACACCATGAGTGCGGCCGGTCATCGGAGTGTACTTGTACTGTATCGCCTTCTCGGCCAGGACAGCAATCAACTCCTTGATGTCGCCAGCTAACAGGTCCGTTGCCTCGACAAGCTGAAGGCTGAGGGCGGTATCTATCACGTCCGAAGAGGTCATGCCCAGGTGAATGTAGCGGGACTCGGGTCCGAGGCTCTCGGACACAGCGCCGAGGAAGGCCGTCATGTCATGGTGGGTCTCCTGGAGAATCTCCTCCATCCGCTTCAGATTGAGCCGGGCCATCTTTATCTTGGCAACGTCATTACGGGGGATAACGCCCAACTCCGCCCAGGCCTCACAGGCAGCGGTTTCCACTTCCAGCCACCGGGCAAACTTGTTTTCGTCCGACCAGACTCTCTTCATCTCGGGGCGGGAATAGCGCTCAATCATTTGCTGTCCCCCTGCAAGCCCTTCCGGTATTCCTCATAGGCCTGTCGTATTTCATCGTACTTCAGTCCCAGAATCTCCGCTGCCAGGTAGGCGGCGTTCTTTGCCCCGGCGCTCCCCAGGGCAACACAGGCCACCGGTATCCCCGCCGGCATCTGTACTATCGAGTACAGGGCGTCAATGCCGTCCAGTTCGCCACCACCCACCGGCACACCGATGATGGGTAGCGTTGTCCAGCTGGCAAGGACCCCGGGCAGGTGAGCAGCCCTGCCTGCGGCGGCAATAATGACCTCTATACCGCGCTCCCGCGCGGACATCCCGTACTCTCTGGCTTTTTCCGGGGTACGGTGGGCAGAGATTACGGACACCTCGAAGTCAATGCCCAGTTCTTTCAGTACATCCAGCGTCGGTTGTACCGTCTCGGCGTCCGACTTCGAGCCCATAACTACTCCGACATGTGGCATCTTATCTACCTCACCCTCTGTATCCCCCTCTCCTTCAAAGGCTTGCCCTTGAGGGCATCAGCCCGAAGGGAGGCAGGGTTTCACCGCTATGCGGGGGCCCCACTTCTGAGTGGGCCCCGCTTAAAAGTGGGGTTTGCACAATATCTCGCGTACCTTCATGTCAAAGAAGTCGCTGGTGTTGACCGGCTTAAGCACCACGGCTGTATCCGCCCCCCGTCCACTACCGGCAATGGCGATGATTTCCTCGTCAGTCCGCACCAGTCCGGCATCCACCGCCATCAGTGCAATCTCGCAGACAACCTTCATTCCCTGGCCGAAGATGCGCAGCGTGTTGGCAATAACATCGCCCAGCAGGTACATCTGGAACTTCTTCCGCATTGCTCCACCGATGCCGGTGAAGGCGTGGCCCGTCGTCAGGACGATTCCACCCTTACTCTCCACCTTCTGGCGGTTCTCTTCGGTGAACTCCTGGGTATTTGGCTCTCTCATACCGGCTACGTGAGTAACCGCAATCACCTTCATCCCCTCGAAGACTTCAACACTCCTCACCGCCGTATCGCCGACCGTGGTAGCAACGACGATTGTCCTGATACCCAGTTCTTCAGCGCGCGCCCTGGCGATGGCCAGCGTCTCTTCCATATTCCCCGGTCCGGGACTATCAAAATAGACTGTCTTTCCTTCCATTTTTCGCTTGTGCCCCCTTTCGTGAGTTGTATACTCCCCAGATTGATAGATTAGCGCTAAATGCGGGGTAAAGTCAAAGTGAGGTTGTTTCGCTGCCTCTTCGTAATACTCAGAGCTTTGGCTCAGACTGAAAGGCACCCCAATTTGACACTCCATATAGCCGATGTTACACTGCAATTGTCCTCACTGGTGACTGTATCTATCACTGCTACAACATGTTACGACTATGAACAGAATCGGCATTATCTATCACCCCCTGAAGGAAGCTGCCGGCAAGCTGGCCAGGGAGCTGGGGGAATCTCTTGAGTCCAGAGGACTGTCTGCCTGGTTGTGCTCTGCCTGGGAAGGTGATACGGCCAGGAAACAGGTAGACGGCACCGACCTGATTATCAGCATTGGCGGCGACGGTACAATACTCCGTGCCGCCCAGGCAGTCATCCCCAGACCGATACCCATCACCGGCATCAACCTGGGCAACCTCGGTTTTATGACCGAACTCAGCGTTGACGAAGCCGAGGAGAAGCTGACACAATTACTGGCCGGAGAAGGCTGGATTGACGAACGGTGCCTGCTGGAGGCTGAAGTACCGGCTACCGAGGAGACACCCGGACCACAGAGGTTCTACGCCCTGAACGACGTGGTCATTACGCATGGTGCCGTAGCCCGCGTAATCTACGTGGAAGCAAGTATCGATGGCGAACTGCTGACCACCTACAAGGCTGACGGGGTGATTGTTTCGACAGCTACCGGCAGTACCGGCTATTCCCTGGCAGCAGACGGGCCCATCCTCCACCCCCAGGCACAGGAGATGCTGCTCCTGCCGATAGTGCCTCACCTCAGCGCCAGCTACAAGCTGGTCCT
>JADHXC010000056.1 GCA_016783135.1 Dehalococcoidales bacterium
TTTTTCTTTCGCTACGGCGCGAATATTTTCGTATTGAGCTATACGCAGGATGGAGTCAGGAAGCACACATTCGTGGATGCCGGTGACTCGCGGTACCGGGACAGGATGCTGCCCATGCTTGTTGAGAACGGTATCGAGCCCGCCGGTATCGAGAGGATAATCATCACCCACCGTCACCCTGACCACTGCGGGCTGGCCTACCTGCTGGCCAGGGACTCCGGGGCCAAAATCATGGCACACGCCAACTTCAGGCATTTCGTTGAAGGCGTTATCGGCCACGAGGAGCGGCGCTGGCTGGGTGGTTTCAACCCGTCCCGGCTCAGGGAATGTAACATCGAGTACCTTGCACCTTCCAGTGGCCCCGGTCCTGTGAATATCGGCGGGGTCGATTTTCCGAGTCTGGTTGAACCGATGGCATTGGGGGAAGTGGGCAGGCTGCAAATTCTGGCTTGTCCCGATGCTGAGCAGATGCACAGTCCTGACCAGGTAGTTGTCCTCTATTCACCGCGGGGTAACCCGTACAGACAGGAGAAGACGCAGGACGGATATCGGCCGACGGATGATATTGTATTCTCCGGCGACCTCTGGTTAATGAAAGGGCCGATGTACTACCGGGGCGTGAGGGATATCTCCCGGCAGGTGAGGTATAGCCTTCGCCAGGTAAGGGGTATGTTGTCGGGTGGAGGCATGTTCCGCAGGGACCCACGGGAGCAGGACTCACAGGCGAAGGAAGCACTCAAGCGAGGTTTCTCCCTGGTACGGGTGGAACCCGGCCACGGCGAGGAATTCCTGGGTAGCAGGCTCATCCCCGGCAGCCTGCTGGCTGACCGTGACCTCCTCGTAGGATTCGGTTACTCTATGAATGCGAGCACAGCTATCCTGAAGTCGGACGAGCTGGCTCCGAAGGTAGCCGCTATCAGGGAGCAAGGGTATGCCAGTTTTATGAAGGAACTATCGGTGTGGAGAGACCTAGGGTACACACCGGAAGAGATAAAGTGTCTTCTGGTACGGATATACAGGGAGCAGAGCGGCGGCGGTCCACTGGTAGAACAGGACAGAAAACAGAGAAGAAAACGACTCAGGGATACTCTGGCCAGGTTGAGAGACGATGAAACATCCTCCGGGGAGATGCGTCAGCTAGCGGTTTCCACACTGGCGGCACTGAAGCGGATTGCGTAGCATTTGCCGTGTTCTACATCAGTCCACGTTTAGAATCTCGGCGCTAACCCCATCCTCGTTGATGGTCAGGATGCCGACCGACGCCGGTACCATGAAGGAAGCATACGCCTGTCCCGGGTTGAGGAGCAGCGTGCCATTCATCGTCAGGTTGCAGGGCTCGTGGGTATGGCCGAACAGGATAACATCGGCCCGGGGATAGCGGATAGTAAGCTCCTCCTCCAGACCGTACCCGTCACCACCCCAGTAGGGATGTATCACGGCTATTTTCTTCCCCCCGAATGAGAACGTGGTCTCTGCCGGCAGCATGCTCCTGACGTCATCAGGGTCGGCGTTCCCGTAGACACCTACGAAATGGCGGGATAATCGCCGCAGCTCATCAACTACCGTCCTGCTGACGAAGTCACCACAGTGGACCACGCAATCCGACCCTGATATCAGCCGCAGGAGCCCCGGAGACAGTGCCCCTGCCATGCGTAAGTGGGTGTCCGCTATCACCAGTATTCGCGCCAACTCTGCCAGCTACCTCACGGATGAAAATGTAATGGGGTATTGCCCGTGGTTATCATAGCACACCGGCCAGCCCAGCAGCCTGCCCTTGTTCAGAGAAGGGAGGAGGAATTTCTTTCTTGTGTGGGAGGCGGCCGGTACCATAGCTAGCCGCACAGGCTCTCTCCGGTAGCAACCGGCATCGGCTGTACTGTGGTGTCACCAATGTCCTGGACACCGCACAACATAGCCTTGACAAGGATAAGCCAACAGACTAGAGTGAGCATTGGTTGCGTGGTGGCAGATGTGGTGGATACCCTGTGCAGGACGGTTACTGCGGCAAAGGAGATACGGCCGTTGTCTTCAGCGGTACCTCACCCACTGGATGATATCTTCCATCCCGGGTCCATTGCCGTTGTTGGTGCTTCGACCAGTCAATCGGCAATGGGCTGGGTAGAAAGGCTGCTGAGCTTTGGCTACGGCGGTCGTATTTATCCGGTGAATCCCCGGGCGACGGAAATAGCAGGACTGAAGGCCTATCCCACGGTAAGGGACATCCCCGGTTACGTCGACTACGCCATATTCAACATTCCGGCACGATTAGCCCCCCGGATAATGGAGGACTGCGTGGCCAGGCATGTCAAGGTGGCCCATATCTTTACGGCCGGTTTCAGTGAGACCGGCAAGGAAGAAGCGAAGGCTCTAGAGGAGCGCGTCATTGCCATTGCCAAAGCCGGTGGCGTGCGCATCATCGGCCCGAACTGCATGGGTATCTACAATCCCGCCGCAGGTCTGACCTTCAATCCACTCTTCTCCAGGGAACCGGGAGATGTTGCTTTCGTCTCCCAGTCAGGCGCCGGGAGTACCCGTTTCGTTCAACTGGCTAACAGCAAGGGGATTCATTTCAGCAAGGTGGTCAGCTACGGTAACGCCGTAGACCTGGATGCTCCGGATTTCCTGGAATACCTGGCCGGTGACGCAGAGACGGCGATTGTTACCTGCTATATCGAGGGTGTCCGGGACGGGCGCAGGTTCATGGAAGCAGTGAGAGAATGCCTGGCGACAAAACCGGTCATCATCCTGAAGGCAGGATTGACCGAGAGCGGAGCCGGAGCGGCCGCCTCGCACACTTCTGCTCTCGCGGGGTCGAAGTCAACCTGGGAGGCCTTCTTCAGGCAGACCGGGGCTATACAGGTAGATACGCTGGAAGAGATTGCGGATGTGATACTGGCCCTGCGGTACATGCGGCGTCCCGATGGCCGGAGGGTCGGCATAGTGGGAAGAGGTGGTGGCATTGGCGTTATCGCTACCGATACCTGCGAGAATGCCGGTCTCAAGGTACCGCCTTTCCGTTCAGGGACAAGGAAGGAACTGGCAAAGGTTATCCCTGAAGCCGGTGCCGGTGTCAGGAACCCGGTGGAGACCACGCTGGGTTTTGACGGAGTGGCCGATTTCTACGTGAAGGGGTTGAATATCGTGGACGGCGACCCGGAGATTGATTTTACCATGACCAACATAGCAGTGGATATCTACGGTGGTCGCCAGCCGCGGATGAAAGAGGGCCTGGTGAAGGCTGTAGAGGTCCTGGCCGATACCGCCAGGACACTGAAAAAGCCGTTGGTGGCTGTTCTTTACCCCGGGGAACAGGTAGAGGCTGTCGCTGCCGTGCTCGAGGCCAGGCAGAAACTGCTTGAAGCGGGGATACCGGTATTCCCCACGATTGAGGCCGCTGCCAGGGCGGTGAGCCGGCTTATCAACTATCACACTCGCAAGGACCAACTGCGGAAAGGAGTGACAGGATGAATATCGACATTACTACACTGAGTGAAAACACGGCTAACTACGGGTGTATCGGCGAGTGGGGACTGAGCATTCTGGTCGAGACTGAAGGGATGAGAGTCTTGATGGACACCGGCCTGAGCTTCTCTGCGACGCACAATGCCCGGGTACTTGGTGTCGACCTGTCCGGGATTGACCGGATAGTGCTTAGTCATGGTCACGCCGACCACACCGGGGGACTGGCCGAGGTACTGGCTGAGACGGGAGAGGTTGAGATAGTTGCCCATCCTGACATCTTCGCGGAGAAATGCGCCGGACGTAATCAGGATACACTGCGGGATATCAGCATACCATTTTCCCGCGAGGAACTGGAGGGCCTGGGTGCCCGGTTCAACCTGTCAAGAGAGCCGGTCCATATCACGGACCGCATCATGACTACCGGGGAGGTCCCGATGGTCACCGACTACGAAGAAATCGATAGCAATCTCTGGGTTAGAGAGGGTGGGGAAGTGAAGCCGGACCCGCTGGCCGATGACCTGTCGCTGGTGATTGATACAGACTTCGGACTCGTTGTCATTCTGGGCTGCGCACACCGGGGCATTGTCAATATCCTGCGTCATGCCCGGAACATCACCGGGAAAGAGAATGTCTATGCCGTTATCGGTGGTACTCACCTGATATCAGCCTCGGAAGAACGACTGGCGAGGACCGTGGCCGACCTCAGGGAGATGGGGATACAGAAACTGGGTGTCTCCCACTGTACCGGGTTCTTTGCTGCGGCTCGGCTGGCACAGGAATTCAGCGATATTTTCTTCCTTAACAATGCGGGTATCCGGTTCAGCCTGCCATAGCTGGTTCAGCCTGCCCTGGCCGATTGGTCGTCCCGCGCCTGTAAGACGGAGTGACATAAGATGCGTCAGATTGAGCTTGTTCCGGACCTTTCCAGTTGTATTGAAACAGTAGCCCGGCGGGAACACGAGCGAGTAGCGCAGGAGCTGCTGTCGACTGAGGCACCGAGCGAGGAGTTGATGGACAAGGCAGAGACCCTGAGGCTCTTCCTGGAGACCGCTGACCTGAGGAAGCTCAGGTCAGAATCGGAGAAACACCTTCTGGAGGGCCGGAAGGTGACATTCGTTGTTTCTCTCAGGGATGGTATCGTACAATATGACATGCAGGTGTTCTAAAAGGAGGGCACAATATGGTAGACCTGAAACAGGTAAGTGAGGCACTGAATTCCCACATACGTCCACTGAGTTTTCCCGTGGCAATCAGGATGTGCGAGTCCGCTGAGGAGCTTCCCGAGAAGGTCAGGATACCTCAGCGGGACCTCGGCCTGGACATATCCCTGTGTCATGCCATCGCCATGGCGCGGCGTTACGGCTGGACAATGGCCGTCGATAAATACCAGACCTGCTACGTGGCCGGGATAAGCATGGGATTCCTGCCCATCAAGTCGGATGTGGCTGACGGTAGCTTCCAGGCGTCTCTCGGCCTGTGGGGACAGACACAGGAAGCCGCAGCGGCGGCCATTGCCAACATGCCCAGGTTCGAATACGGCAAGTACAGTCACGTGCTCATGGCTCCGGTGGAAAGAGCTACTTTCGAGCCGCACGTCATCATGGTCTACGGAAATCCGGCCCAGATATGGGTCTTGCTCAACGGCTATCTCTCCGGGACCGGCACGCGGGGAGGCCTTGATGTTACTCTGACCACAGGGTCGGGATGCACCAGCCATATTACGCGGACAATACAGTCGGACGTGGCCAAGTTCGTCCTGGTTGGTACCGGGGAAAGGTTGGTACCGCATACCCAGGACTACGAGTGTGCCTTCTCGATACCGGCCACCAAGATAGAGCAGACTATTAAAGGTCTGGAGGGTGGATACAGGACCGGGGTTTTCCGTTATCCGGTACCTACTTCTATGAGGTACAACTCACAGCACCCGCCGGGATACGCCGAGATGAGAGCCCATCTGCTCGAGGAAGACTAGCGAGCGTCTGAATACGAACAGTCCAGCAGTACTTTCGGAGGGACTGGAACCCACGTCCTTCGGTCCAGGATTAACTGTTTCAACTTGCCGAAGAATCTGCGCGAGTCAGTAATTGGGCCAACTGCTCCCGGTGGTAATAGCTATCGCCCAGGGTAGACTCTGCCGCTTTGGCCCGCCTGAAATATAAAGGCATGTCATGGTCCTGTATAAAACCGACACCCCCGAAAATCTGCTGGCCCAGGGCGGTAACCCGTTGATAAGCCTCACTTGCCCAGGCCTTCGCCATGTGTGTTTCCATTGCACAGGGGAGACCCTCACTCAATTTCCAGGCTGCTTCATAGGTTAAGAATCGACAACTGTCAACGTCTATCATCATGTTGGCGATATATTGCTGAATCACCGGAAAGCTGCCCAGTCGACGTCCGAATACAATTCTTTCCTTCGTGTACTCGGCAGACATCTCCAGGACCTGTTGGGCACCCCCGACCATCTCGGCACACTTGGCCACTGTTGCCTGCTGCAGGGTCTTTGCCACTGGGACCCAACCCTGGTTCAGCTTCCCCACGATGTTCTTATGGGGTACTCTTACATCATCGAAAACGACCTCACAGAGCTTGTCGCCGGCAATAGTCTTCAGCACGGTGCAACTGATGCCCGGGCTCTTCGCATCCACCAGAAAGGCAGTGATTCCCTCCTCCGGCACTGTGCCCTTTCCGGTCCTGGCAATGCATATCAGATAGTCAGCTATATGGGCATCAGGGATGAAGAGTTTGGTGCCGTTAATAATGTAGTCACCGTTATCACCTGCGGCTTCAACCGCCACTGAGGCGGCTTCATAACCGGCAGTCGGTTCGGTTAATGCCAGGGTAAGAATAACCTCTCCCTGGGTCACCCTGGTTAGTAGGTCCTTTTGTTGCTCCTCGGACCCTGCGTTCAGGATAAAAAGACCACCCAGAACAACTGTAGAAAAGAATGGTACGGGTAAACAGGCACGACCCATTTCTTCGACAAGTACGGTCAGGTTCAGGAAGCTCCCTCCGGAACCTCCATACTGCTCCGGAAACACCAAGCCTGGCCATCCCAGCTCCGTTATCTTGTTCCATAGCTCGGGGGGATAGCCCCTTTCATCCTGCGCCATCGCCTTTACCAGCGCCTTCGGGCATTCCTTACTCAGGAAATCACGCGCCGCGGTCTTGAGCATTTCCTGTTCTTCATTCAGGTCAAAATCCATGGTTACCGTCCTTTGTCCTAGATAGCAGTCCTGGTCTTCTGTCTGTCCTTTGAATGCTGTTCCCTCGCGGGAAGGATAGTTCCTTTCCGTTCAGCGGGGTTCTCGGGGCAAACCCATACCCCTGGTTGCCATGAGACTCCTCATGAGTTCGTGAGAACCGCCACCGTAACTGAGGTGGACTGCAAATAGATGGCGATGCTCTACACTTCCATTTATCGGTACCCACTTGGAGCCAGCTTCAAGTTGTCCATAGAGACCCATTATCTGCGTGCCAATATGCCCCATCCTCTGGTCAAATTCATTTCCCCAAACCTTGGACATTGCCGCTTCTACCTCGGGAATGTCTCCTTTCTTCATCAACCATGATGTACGATAACTAAACAGGCGTCTTATGCTGGTCTCGATAGCAAGCTGTGCCAGGCTCTGACGCACATTAGGGTCTTCAGACAGAGGCTTTCCGCCACGCTCTGTCTCATTAGCGTATTCAATCAGGTCTGTCAGAATAGTCCTGCGACCTTCGCCTACTACACCACCCCCCATTCCTATTCTCTCAACACCCAGAGCCTCTCTGATGTAGCTCCAACCATTGTTTTCCTCTCCTACCAGGTTCCTGGCAGGAACCCGCACATCATCATAGAAGACCTCGTTTGTTCTGTCTCCGCTCATCGTCCACAAAGGCCGTATGGTAATACCCGGGGTTGCAAAGTCCACTACGAAAAGGGATATCCCCCTGTGCTTCGGGACATTGGGGTCGGTTCTGACGGCAAGCCAGTGGTGTGTTGTTATATGTGCAAAGCTACTGTATACTTTCTGCCCATTGATAATGTAATCATCACCATCCCGTACGGCGCGCATTTCCAGTGATGCCAGGTCGGTTCCGGCATTGGGCTCGGTATAACCCAGGGCAAAGCTAATCTCCCCCCGGGCAATCCTGGGCAGAAACTCCCTCTTCATCTCTTCGCTGCCACGTCGTATGATGACGGCGCCCTGTATTCCGCCGTATCCACTTCCCCAACCAATCCCCCGAGCTGTCATCTCTTCAGCAAGGACACGTCTCTCTACCTCGGAGCGTTCTACCCCTCCGTACTCTTCAGGCCAGTCGGGAGCTTGTGGAGATAGCCACCCCCTGGCACCAAGCTTACGGTTAAACTCCCGGACGAGAGGAGGCGTATCATAAGGGAGGTCACGATTTAGCGCACGCTCGCGGATAACATCGTCGGTCAACTCCTTGTCCAGGAAATCCCGTACCTCTTGCCGGAACTTCCTTCCTTCCTCCGTATCTGTATCAACCGGTTCCTGTACATCCAGTTTGAAATCCAATGTTATCGCCTCTACTTCTTGTTTACTCTATTGTGTCGTGAGCAAACCAGGTTTCTATTGTTGCCTGCTCCCTTTGCAGAAGTACAACGTAACCACACTCCTAGTCCTTGAGATATTTCTGAGGCAGATTCACGAGGACGTCTTCTGCCTCCTTCACAATTCGTTCGACAAGCTCCTTCACCGAAGGAATGTCGTCTACAAGCCCCCCCACTTCTCCCCCGGGCATCAGGGCTTTGGGTCCATCACCGCGGAACTGCGCATCCCAACCCTCGTCCTCTTTGGCGCGAACTTCACGGGCAACATCAGCAAGGTCTTCCGGCTCACCGAGGAATACTCCGGGGGCTTTTTCCACAGTAAGCCGCGTAAAATCCACAGCCGCCTCATTTTTTATCCATCTCAACGGACCCACAACACCCCTGGCTACTATTGTATCCCGTTCGTTACCTTTCAAGATGTAGTCCTTGTGCACCGGGTGAAACTCACTCTCTTTCGTGGCCAGGAATCTTGTGCCCATCTGGACCCCTGCTGCGCCCAGGGCAAGGGCAGCTATCAGTGAAGCGCCGGTACCAAACCCACCGGCACCAATGACAGGAATGTTTACGGCCCTTACTATTGCCGGCAGTAAGACTATAGTATGCACCGGTTCCCAGGCAACATGACCACCGCCCTCCTGGCCGGACGAAATTATGGCATCCACGCCTGCCCGTTCGGCCCTGAGGGCATGACGGACCGAGGGAACCACGTGAAACCATTTGAGTCCGGAGGATTTAATAGTATCTGTCAGAGGAAGAGGGTCGCCCGCCGAGGTGATTATCACCCGCAGTCTGTCTTTAATCTCCGGGTCTTCTTCTCTTAGTTCGATTGTTGTTCTGATTACCTCGCGGGCGAACTCGGCTACTTCAGAAGATACCATAACGTTGATGCCAAAGATTCCCTTCGCTTCCCGGCATGATTCCTCTACTCGACGTAAAGCTCGCTTTAATTGCTCTTGCCAGGTACCACCTAGGTCATCGGTGAGTGACTTGACTACTTGCGCTGCTCCTGTTTCCATTTGGGCAGCACTACCCCTCAGATAACCGAAACCACTGGTACTGACAATCCCCAGTACCCCGGCATTTGCTGACACGCCGGCAAGCCGATTGGTGCTGAAAGGTCCCATACCAGCCTGAATAATCGGGTAATTTATACCCAGCATGTCGCATAATTCCGTCCGTATAGTACTATTTGCCATCTCTTCTCCTTTTATGCGATAACGATGAATATCCTGCTTCTTACTCCCGACAATATGCTGAAGATTCTCCCCTTATTGCCCCTGACTGCATCCAGGGTGGTCCTGGACAGAAGACAGTATAACAGATTTATATGGTATTATCTGTACCGGTATACTGGCAGGATATTTGCGTTGTCAGCAGTAATAATAATACCGGCAGGAGCCCGCTTGCTTTCCCCTGATTTCTCTTGTCGGGTATCATCTTTCAATGGCGTGCGGAATAAAGTCACGATATTGGTGAAGGTCGGTAATCGTCCTGCGTGTCTTCGCAAGTCTTACCGAGTATGGAGTAGGCACCCTGTCCGTCGGCTCAGAGTTCGATATCTAACTTGGGTCGATTCCCAGGAGTAGGTCGGTTCACCCCCAAGTCGTCTATTCTCCATCGCTGAAAATGGCCGCGAGCAGGAAGCCCACGGGCACAACCGCGATGACTATCGCCCTTACCCAGATGATACTGACAAACTGCACCGTCAATAGCACGATGACTACTTCAAGTGCTATCGCCGCCACTATCGCTATCAGGAAGTTCCGACCACCATCCATGTGACCTACCCAAGACCGTACCATTTCCTGAATTGGAGTCCGCAACCATGACATGGGTACGGCCGCGACAAGAAACGACAGTCTGGATGCTAGAATAGAAACGGAGGCAAAGACGAAGCCTACTCAGATTCGTGTGTGGTTACCACCCATGCGACTTGTTTCTTCGTCTCAGTTACAGGCTGCTGGAAGGAGATATCCTGGACAATGACATGGTCCGACTGGTTCTTCAACCAGTCGTTGACTACATCCTCCAGGTCGGCGAGTGTCTTTGCGGATAGCGCAACAACCGTCAATTCATTAGCATGCTTGGCAATCATGCGTTCACCTCCCTGTCCGCAGGACCTGACCTGCCCCCACAGGATTGTACTACCTCCTGAGTCGGTGCCCACAGTCTATAACTGGGAGGTGAGGATGTCAAGCAATGCAGCTTGCTAGATGCGGGTTAGAGTACCCTCACACCTGGGTGGGTGGAATGTAGTTGTGGTAATTGAGATGAGGGTGACGCTAGACAGTCTCGGCCACGCCAACATGCCAGGCACCCAATGGTAAAGCGGACGTGGGCAGTTAACTGGACACAGGTCCTACCAGATGACTCGGATATCCACAATGGTATCATCGTATGAAGGTGGCAGATAGAAGTATCCTGGTGAGGGTACGATACACAGATACCATCGCTGTCCAACTACTGGGTTGGCCATATTATCTGACTGTGGCTCAATGAAAACTAGACCTCTGTCTGTCGTCTGGAAGACGATTATAGCGTGCCCTGGCGCATCTTCCTCAGCGTATTCAAGGAACACAAGTGCGGACCTGATACCTTCGGCTTCGGCATTGTTGCAGACATCGGCAGAGAAGTTGGTGCAAACGTACTGACCTATGATGTATGGCTTGAGGTCTGTCCTGTCACGACCGAGGAAAGCGATTACCTCTGCGTACGATGGCTCGTGGAGGTCAACGTGAGTGGTCAGCCCACAGCTGTGTCCACTCTCTATTCCGTCCTGGTAGCCCTCATCATACCCTCGTTTCTGGCCGGCAGTCATGCCGTATGCATACCCGTCATCATACCCCCGACGGTGACTCTCTGTTCTCCCGGCTGAGTAGCCATGCTGATACCCCCGTTTATGACCATCCACCAGTCCGTCTTTGTGCCCCTTGTCGTACCCCCGTTTGCTACCATCTGCCAGTCCGTCTTTGTGCCCCTCGTCGTACCCCCGTTTGCTACCATCTGCCAGTCCGTCTTTGTGCCCCTCGTCATATCCTGCTGGATACTGCTCCTCATACCCCGCCCGGTAGCCGTCGTGGTGACTCTTTGTGTAGCTCTCCTCATAGGCACTATCGTAAGCAGCATCTGCTCTGCCGCTGAGAGTGGCACCTGTGTATACCATGTAGCTGACAGAGACAAGCACGATAAGTGCCGTTACCCCTAGACCTATTGCGACACCAGTTCTCTTCATAGTGTCCATCACGCGCGTCTGCCTCTGCTACCAGACGATTGTTATACGGGTAATCGTGTCATCCCAGTCTGGAACGGAAAAACCCAGCAACTCATAGTAACGTCTGCCAACTTCAAGCTGTACCTCTTCATGCGATGCCGGTCTGATGTAAACAAGACCGTTGTCCACCGTTTCGAAGGCAACTAGAGAGTATGAACTATCTGGCCATGCAGCAACATATGCAAAGACGTATCCAGTTCGGATTCTTTTAGCTTCGAAGTCGTTGTTAATTTCCCAGGCCGAAAAGGCTTCTGACTGGCCCAGCATCTCCTGCACCTCGTTGTAGGTCGGATTGCGGACAAGGTAATCGGTGCCGATCCCCTCCTCAAAACCGGTAGCGTACCCGCTCGCGTGTCCCTCTTCCCTGCCAGTTTCATAGCCAGCCGTATCACCGCTGGTATATCCCTCTTCTCGACCGGGTTCGTAGCCATCTGTGTCGCCGCTGGCATACCCCTCTTCTCTGCCGGCTTCATACCCAATCCTCTCGCCCTCGGTGTGTCCGTCCGGATACCCCTGAGCGTAGCCATCCTCGTCTCCATCGGAATATCCCTCGGTCAGTCCGGTTTCATATCCCTTGGTGTCGCCTTCATGATAACCAGTATCAGTGCCTACTGTGTACCCAGTCGCCCCTCCTTCATCGTAGCCATCGGAGTAGCCCTGAGCCTCCCCTTCGCCGGTGCCGTCCTCTTGGGCAGTGGTAATCCTGCTGTCCGCGTAGACAGTCATGATTAGACTGACACCAACAAGTACAACAGCAGCAATGCCCAGCAGTATAAGCCACTTCTTGCCTCTCCCGGCCTTGTATGCTTTGCTGGTTCCTGCCTTATGTGTCGGCCCCCTCCCCTTGTGCAAATCCTCCGGTATGAACCGCCCTTTACAGTTCGGATTGAGACACTCATACACTTCAGTACCCTTGTTCCAAAACAGAGAAACCGCACGACAGCGGGGGCATTCCTCCAAGCTGGGTCGGTCTTCGGTGGGTGACTGAGGCGGTGTTTCCCTATCTGTCGTGTCCCGGTATGCAAGGTTTGGGTCACTACGCGAGAATGTGTGCCGGCATTGAAGGTTGAGACACTCGTATAGCATAAGCTGGTTATTCCAGAATAGCGACTTATGCCTGCAATTGGGGCACTTCTTCAGCTCAGGAGTATCCATTTTCCTCGTGTCCAGCCTTGTCCTTAACCAATGAAGCCTTTGGAATTGCCTGGCCGAGTTCGCCCTCAGAATCTCCTTGTGCTTCAGCGCCCTCTTGGACCATCTACTTGGCACTTCGGGCACATCATGGCGAACGCCTCCGCACTCGGTAAGTGCCCACAGTCTATAACTGGGAGGTGAGTATGTCAAGCAATGCAGCTTGCCAGATGCGGGTTAGAGTACCCTCACACTTGGGCGCGCAGAATGTAGTTACGACATTGGAGAGGGAAGTGGTGCTACCTGGCAGGTACCTGCCTGCCACTGCATCTTGTCGATGATTACCGTGCAAGCTATGAAAGGTTTTCAGGAGCTGGTCACGTCTATCTCTCTTCTATGACTATCCTTATGATGGTATCACCCTGCTTGACGGCTTCCAGAATATCCATTCCTTCCACTAGCTGGCCGAATACCGAGTGTTTGCCATCAAGGTGGTGTTGAGGGGCGTAGGTAATGAAGAACTGGGAACCATTAGTATCCGGGCCGGCATTGGCCATCGATAGAGCCCCGGTGACATGGGTGTGCCTGGTGAATTCATCAGCGAATCTGTAACCAGGGCCGCCGCTTCCGGTCCCGGTAGGGTCCCCGCCTTGGGCCATGAAGCCAGGGATGACGCGGTGGAATGTCGTGCCGTCGTAGAATCCGTCACGTGCTAGAGACACGAAGTTATTCACCGTTACCGGAACATCGCTGGCGAACAACTCAAGCACTATGTTTCCCTTCTCTGTTTCAATGGTGGCAACGCACTGCTTGCCGGAATCAGTCGTCATGGGCGCTGGGGCTGAGTCACTCATAGGCTCTGGTGTTGGCTCCGAGGGTGCAGCCCCGCATGATGTCAGGAGAAGTGCTGCTAGACCCCAGATAACGCCAACTATCTCCTTTCTCATACGTGCTTCCTTCACAAATGTGACCAGGGGCGATTCGTAACCGGTATCCACTGCTGTGGCATGTCCGCGGGTCCAGTGCTTCTGATAGCGTACAGAGGAGTCTATCATAGCCCAGGAGATAGCAGGTGTCAACACAGCAGAAAGTACCCGCCTACCTGGGCGTGCGGAATGTAGTTACGACAACTAGGAGTGAAGTGGCGGCGAGGCAGGCATACGGGACCAGATGACTACGCCTCGGCAACAAGTCGTTTGCCCAGGTCGTACGCCCCCTCCATCAACCCGGCGTTCCCCCTGACCTCGCCCGGCATCGTTGCGCTCCCATGTACCATCCCGACAATGCGGGAACCGGTCCCCCTGAAAGCGTCCTGAAACATCCGCAGAGCGTTCACGGCACCGGAATCGAATGCGTCCGCACCACCGTACACCAGCACTATCCCGACCCGCTTCCGCCACAGAGCGTTGTCACCGGGTTTAGCGATAGCATAGCATCGGTCGATGAAGAGCTTGGTCTGGGCGGTTACGGAGTACCAGTAGACCGGCCCGGCTATCACCATGGCATCTGCCTGGCGGATAGCCGGGTACAGGTCCTGCATGTCGTCTTTGATGTGGCAGTCCCTCCCGCTCCCCTTCTGGCACGCGTCGCAGCCATCACAGGGCTTGATGTCCATCTCGTGGAGGTTGAATATCTGTACTTCTGCCCCTGTCGCCCGAGCCCCCTCCGCGACCTGCTCCGCCAGCGCTGCGCTGTTGCCGTTCTTCCTGGGGCTACCCATGACTATGACTACTTTC
>JADHXC010000057.1 GCA_016783135.1 Dehalococcoidales bacterium
CCCCAGCGATGCTCCTGATACTCCTGCCGGCGCGGCTCCATCTGCTGGCGAGCAGGATGGTAGGAAGTAGGACAACAGCGCCAGTGCCCCCAGCGATGTAACACCTTTCAGGAATCCCCGTCGTGCCAGCGGTATCTTCTGTGGGGATAGTGTTTGTCTTCCAAGTCGGGATATTCTCATTCTGCTATTCCTCCTCGTTCTCGGTCATACCTGCATATCTAACAGGGTGCTGAAAAACCCTTTCGACCAATCGCCGTGCGGCCCAGATGGGGCGCCTTCCCCTTCCTGGCCAGGAAGGAGCCTTCTGCGGAAGGGGGAAAAGATTGTATCTGGGGGACACCCCCAAACCCCTGCCATAAGGGGGTGCCCCTCAGAAGGGGCCTGCCCTCTGTACTCCCCTTTTTCATCAGCCTGCTAAAGCAAGGACTGTTGCTGAAGCGATTACATAGGCAGAATCAGGAAGTGTTGAATACGACCAGCTGTCTTTGTCACGGTATCGCAGACGCAGTCTAAGCCGGTGATGAGAGAGTTGGGCAGTTCGGCATAACCGGGCACCAGCCGGTCGTTCCCGTCACCGATACCCTCACCAGGAGAAGAGGTGCCACGGCAACCAGCGGAATAGGACCGGGGGAAGACATATTTTCGGCAGGTGCCAACTTCAGTTGACATAACCAGATAACCTCACGGTGTCACCGGTGGTAATATCGGCCTATTCGTATTTGGAACCTGTCTCGGTGGCGGCAAATATATCTGAGGCACCGGTGTGATTTATAACATGCTAATCGCAGTGCCGCGTTAGCCCTGAACAAGTTCCAGGAGGACTCCCCCCGTTGCTTTGGGATGCAGAAAAGCAATGGTGGTATTCTCAACGCCCTTTCTGGGTTGCTCATCGATAAGGCGAATTCCCTTTTCTTGCAGCAGCCTTAAGGAATCATCGATATCAGTAACCTCGAAAGCCATGTGATGGAGCCCTTCTCCCCTGCGTTCAATGTGTCTGGCAATCGGACTTTTCGCATCAGTGGCTTCAAGTAACTCGATTTTGCTATCGCCAACCGGAATGATGGCAGTCCTGGTCTTCTGGTCTTCAACAACTTCAATTGTGCCCACCGTCAGTCCCAGTACATCAGCGTATAATGCCAGTGCATCTTCAATACTGCTCACAGCAATCCCAATGTGGTTAATCTTGGCTATCATTGTCCTCCCTCTTCAAGTTTGCTTTGATGAAGCCCGCAATATCATGAATAGGTGTTCCCGGGCCGAATACTTGGGCTATGCCGGCTTCCTGCAGTACCGGGATATCCTTCTTGGGAATGATTCCACCACCTATGAATAGGGCATCCCGGTCGCTTTGCTGTTTGAAAAGCTCAACCGTCCTGGAGAATAGCACCATGTGAGCTCCAGTGTGACAGCTAAGGCCGACAACGTCGGCATCCTCCTGTATGGCTGCCTGGCAGACCTGCTCCGGCATTACCCGCAGTCCCAGATAGATGACTTCCATGCCTGCATCGCGAAGTCCCTGCACCACGACGTTTACCCCTCTATCGTGGCCGTCCAGACCCAGTTTAGCGATTATGACTCGTATTTTGCTGTCCTTCATAACAAACCTCTCTATCTACTGACCGGCAGACCACCTACAGTGTGCTACCAATACCCGTCTCCTGATATTCGCCAAACACGTCTCGCAGTGCGTCGGCTATTTCGCCAACCGTGGCATACACCCGCACCGCCTCGATGAATACCGGCATCAGGTTCTCATCGCTTCTGGCCACCTGTCTTATCCTCTCCAGAGTGCTCCTCACCTTCTCACTGTCCCTGGTCTCCCTGAGATTCCTGAGCCTGGCTATCTGCCTGTCCGCCACGTTCTCGTCAATCGTCAGCAGTTCCACGTCCGGGTCCTCTTCGGTAACGTAGCTGTTGATACCGACGACAACCTGTTCCCCGGAATCCACCGCCTTCTGGTGGTCGTAGGCCGACTTCCTGATTTCTCTCTGGATGTAACCCTGCTGGATTGCCGCAGGCGCACCGCCCATCTCGTCAATCCTGGCGATGTACTCGTGTATCCCTTCCTCTATCTTGTCGGTCAGCCATTCAACGTAGTACGACCCTCCGAGTGGGTCAACCGTGTCCGCCACACCGCTTTCGTGGGCAATAATCTGCTGGGTCCTCAGGGACACCTGCACTGACTCTTCGGTTGGTAGAGCCAGTGCCTCGTCATACGAGCAAGTGGCCAATGACTGGCACCCGCCCAGGACGGCAGCAAGTGCCTCTACCGTCACCCTGACAACGTTGTTCATCGGCTGCTGCTTGGTCAGGGTACTGCCACCGGTCTGAACGTGGTATCTGAGCATTAGTGACCTGGGGTTCTTGGCGCCGAATCTGTCCTTCATTATCCCGGCCCAGGCACGCCGCACCGCACGGAACTTGGCAACCTCTTCCAACAGGTTCCCAAACGCGACAAAGAAGAAAGAGAATCTTGGCGCAAAAGAGTCGACATCCATCCCTCTGTCAATCATCGCCTGCACGTAGGCAATCCCGTTGGCCAACGTGAAGGCAGCCTCCTGCACCGCCGTGGCGCCGGCCTCCCTCATGTGATAGCCGCTGATGCTTATCGTGTTCCACCTGGGCAGGTGCTCCGCGCAGTAGGAGCAGATGTCCGTTGTCAAACGCATGGAGGCTTCCGGTCCGTATATGTAGGTATTCCTGGATACGTATTCCTTCAAAAGGTCATTCTGGACTGTGCCGGCAAGCTTGCTTATGTCCGCGCCCTGCTTCTCCGCGGCGACGATGTACATTGCCAGCATGATGGCGGCGGTGGCATTGATTGTCATTGACGTACTGACTTCTCCTAGGGGAATGCCATCCCAGAGATCTTCCATATCCTGAAGTGAGTCTATGGCCACACCAACTTTGCCAATCTCCGCGAGGGCCATAGGGTGGTCTGAGTCATACCCCATCTGGGTCGGGAGATGGAAAGCGACGCTGAAGCCGGTCTGTCCCTGCTTGTAGAGGTACTTGTATCGCCCGTTAGTCTCTTCCACCGTCGCGTACCCCGAATACTGGCGCATGGTCCACAACCTGCCACGGTAACCGCTGGGCATTATGTGCCTGACAAACGGGTACTCGCCAGGCAGGCTGGATTCCTTGCTGGAGTCCGATACGTCGTCCGGCGTGTATACTCTGTTGACCACAATGCCATCAACGGTAGTCCTGAACTCTTCCTTTCTTTCCTTCTGCTCCGTCATACGTCTTTGTTCCCTCCATTCACAGAGTTGCTGACAAGCCGCTGTGACCTGTCACAGAATAATACCGTACCAGTTGTCGAGTTAGAGACCCGGTGCCCTTTCATCTCTGCTTCTGCATAACTCCTCAGGCAAGCACCACGTTGGACAGCTTGCTTACCCTAGTAATATATGATAATACCACTTTGAGGACTAAAATTCCCGCCATTGGGGACAGCTCGCTCTACGAGTATTTGAATCTGTGTATGATAGTATAGTTGTTATCAATAGTTATTGCTTGCCAGAATCTCTCTGATATCTCTTGAATCAAGGCTCGTTCCTTTCCGGCTTCGCCGACTCTACTGTCTTCGGAAGGCAGGTGCAAGCCCTGATGGGTTCTACTGAATCTTGGTTGCTGTCTGTTGCCCGTGCTTGTTTATTCATTTCTTTTTACTCCGGCGCGTTTTTCGGTGATTTCGCCGTTCAGCTAGTCTCTGCTCAAACACCTCATCATGTGTCTTGTGCTGGGAGATTCGGTTTATTCGTTCCCATAGCTCCGGCCATAGATACCAGAGAGCATCAAGTATCCACCGCCACAAAAGAATGGTTACGATGCCTGCTATGAGAACTCCCATCGCAATATCGATATAGTCATCCATCTTGTGTTTCTCCAGCCACGTGGGGAACATGGTTAGCAAGACACCCAGCATAACTCCTACGATTAGGTTTCTCATGGTACTCCCCCCTGAACATCCTTAGGGGGATTATACGCCTTGTATTGCTAGCAACCAAGTTTGAGTAAAAGGCCCTGATGTGTTCGCTAGCTATTATCGTAAATGTGTCCCACTATTGCTGGCGTTACACAATGTCTCCATTCCCGACATTATGAACAATGGCAACCGGTTAGCCGGTAGAAGCACTAAGAGGTCAGCTAAGCTGTCATGCCGCCATCTACTGCAATGATGGCTCCCGTAACATAACTGGCGACCTCAGAGGCAAGAAATAACGCCACGTTGGCTATCTCACTCGGCTCAGATATCCGGCCCAGTGGAATACGCTCCAATAGCCGTGCCTGTCTTTGCCTGGCTTGTTCCGGGTCAACATTGACGGGTTCCAGACCCCTGTCGAACATATGATGCCGTCCCATATCCGTTTTGGAACCACCGGCACAGATAGAATTGACCCTGATGTTGTACTGGCCCAGTTGCCGGGCAAGCGTTCTGGTAAGAAACTGGACACCTGCTTTGGCGATTCCATATGGCGACCCTGCCGCAATCATGCAGTTGACAGCCTCAATCGAGTCGATATTAATGATATTGCCACTCTTTTGTTCTATCATTCCCTTGCCAACTGCCCTGGCGCAAAGGTAGTAACCCTTGAGCCCAACTGCCATAACCTCGTCCCACTCCTCTTCCGTGGCATCAAAAGCCTGCCCTCCCCAGCCACCGCCGAGTATGGCGGCATTGTTCACCAGAATATCAACCGGGCCAAGTTCATCTGTCACTTTCCGGGTCATATCATCAATATCGACCTTCTTCGAGACGTCAGCCTGGATAGCCAGAGAACGCCGACCGAGCTTATTTATCTCCTCAGCCACTGCTCCCAGATTCCGGTCATCAACGTCGACCACGTTGTCACAAACGGCGACATCAGCGCCAGCTTCGCCCTCCCTGAGCACGGCGATGATCTGTTCCTCGGTGTACTTCCTGCGAACCATGATGAGTCCTCCTCAGCTATTCTATTATAGCGGAGGACTCTAAATCAGGGTGTTACTGTTTCCGGGGGTATGGTCACCTCCAGGATAAAAAGATTCCTTTTCCTGAACCAGATCCCAAGCGTGGCGTTTGAGCGTGGAGTGGTGAGTTGGTAAGCATTCTGAACTGTCCGCTTGAGGAAAGGCCTCACCGGGTCCGGTCATCCTTCTGGAATGACCGGTCGTGTTGCCAAGCTGGGCGCCGTCATTGCTCCGCCGGGCATTGACAAGCGCCGTGATAACCCTCTAGGATATGCCATGCACCGGGCAAACCGCCACGGTCGGTCTAATACTTTTCCCGTAGTACTCCCACGTCCCGCGCTCAGATCAAGGAGGGCTTCCGGATAGATGCAGTTCAATCGCGAGCGTCTGGCTGCCCAGAAGGGCTTCCAGCGCCTTGAAGCACTCAGCTTTCAGGGGACAACTTCAGGGAAAACCCGATTCTTGACTCAGGCTGGCTGGCTGGAGATAACCTTCCACACCCCCGGGATTATCCGTCTTCGCCTGGAAGCCAGGCCACAAACCGACTATGGCCTGCTGGCCTCACCTCTGGAGCCGGTGGCGGTGCGGCAGACCACCCGCGGCGATGGATACCGGCTTGAAGCCATGGGGCTGACTCTGGAACTGGTGCCGGACCCTCTCCGTCTGTGTCTCGAGAGAAATGGGCAGGTGATTCTCGAATCGGCCACTGACATGAGCATTGAGGGAGAGCTTCAGATCGCTCCGTTTGCCAGAGGAGCCGACCAGTGGCTAGTCTCCCTGGCCTTGAGGAGTGGAGAGCCCGTATACGGTCTGGGGGAGAAATTCGGCCCGCTGAACCATAGAGGACAGATGACAACTTCGTGGAACGCTGATGCCCTCGGGGTCAACGCCGAGGCATCCTACAAGAACGTCCCGTTCGCCTGGAGTCCAGAGGGATGGGGAATCCTTGTTCATACGCCAGCCCGCGTAGCTCATGGGATCGGCCATCCTCCGTGGTCGCACCGCAGCTATATTCTCCAGGTAGATGACCCGAACCTGGATATCTTCCTGCTGGCCGGGGACACACCGGCGGACATCATCCGGCAGTATACGCTCCTGACGGGGCGCTCGCCGCTGCCTCCCCGATGGAGTTACGGAACGTGGATGTCTCGCTGCTACTACCGGACTGCTGAAGAAGCTTTGCAGGTGGCTCGTACATTGCGTGCCCGCAGCATCCCCTGCGATGTCCTTGTGCTGGACGGTCGTGCTTGGCACAAGCCGGAATACCGGTTTGATTTCAAATGGGACGCCGACCGCTATCCCGACCCAGAGAGCTTCATCAGGGAACTGAACGATCTCGGCCTCCGTCTCTGCCTCTGGGAATACCCCTACATTTCCGTGCGTAATCGCCTCTTTGCCGAACTGGCGGAGAAGGGCTACTTGTTGCGTTCCTCCTCCGGTGAAGCGCTGATTCACAAGTGGCTTCCTGAGCCGTTCGAATCACTCGTTCCCCAGCTACAGCCCAGCGGCATCGTAGACTTGACCAATCCTGATGCCTACACCTGGTACCGGGATGCCCACCGCGACCTATTCGCGATGGGCGTCAGCGCCATGAAGACGGATTTTGGGGAGGCGGTGCCGGAGGACGCGGTGGCGCACAACGGGGACACGGGCAAGCGGCTCCACAATGTCTATCCCCTGCTTTACAATCGATGTGCCTCGGAGGCAACCGACGAATACGGAAAAGATGGGACTGTCGTATGGGGCCGCTCCGGTTGGATCGGGAGCCAGCGTTACCCCATACAGTGGGGAGGTGACCCATCCTGCGACTGGGAAGGCCTGGCTGCCAGCATTCGTGGAGGCCTTTCCTGGGGCATGAGCGGCGGGCCGTTCTACAGCCACGACGTGGGTGGATTCTCAGGAGCGAAACCTGATTCCGAACTCTACGTCCGCTGGGCTCAGGCCGGCGTCATGTCGTCGCATATTCGCTTTCACGGCACTAGTCCGCGTGAGCCGTGGGAGTACGGTGAAGAGGCCGAGAGAATAGTCCGGCGATGGCTGGAATGGCGATATCGCCTGATTCCGTACCTCGAAGCTTGTGCCCTGGAGGCCCACCAGACAGGAATCCCGGTGGCGCGAGCAATGCCTCTGGTCTTTCCGCGGGACATTCTGGCGCGGAGTATTGACGAGCAATACATGCTTGGCCCGGCGTTGCTCGTGGCGCCGGTAGTACGCCCGGGCGGGAAGGTGAGCGCCTATCTTCCCGAAGATGGCTGGTACGACCTCTGGAGCGAGCAACGGCTTGAGGGGCCCCGTGCTCTCGACTTGGTCCTGCCACTGGACAGGATTATGATCTACGGACGAGAGGGTTTCATTCTTCCCCTGGGGCCGGCCGTGCAACATACCGGGGAGCTTGACGGTCTAGCATCCAGCGAGGAGGTCTGGGTCTTCGGCC
Source organism: Dehalococcoidales bacterium (assembly GCA_016783135.1). Classification (GTDB taxonomy): domain Bacteria; phylum Chloroflexota; class Dehalococcoidia; order Dehalococcoidales; family Fen-1064; genus DUES01. Next base: position 7,388 of record JADHXC010000057.1, read on the forward strand.
GGCCGCGACATGGCCTGGATCTGCCGGGGCTCTCTCTGGAGGCAGGCGCAGATGACCAGGGTCGGACCGTCCTCAAGGGTGTGCCTCAGGGGGTGAAGGTCCGTCACTGGGGCAATCTGTCGGCTGAACATCACGGTGACAGGGTCATCTTTGGCCTTGACGGGCCACCCAACGACATGTCAGCCTGACGGCAGAGCATGCCGCCCTGACCGGCGGGACGCATTGAGGAGGCCTGAAGTGGAATACTTCCTGGACAGTGCCAAGGTGGACGAAATCCGCCACGCACGGGACATGTGGAGCATCGATGGCGTGACGAGCAATCCGCGCCATATTCGTGACAGCGGCAAGCCTTTCCTGACCGCGATCAATGACATCGCCAGCGAGTTTGAAGGCACGGACAAGCCGATATCAGTCGAGGTCAATCCCCATCACACAACCGCCGATGCAATGGTGCAGGAAGGCCTGAAGCTTGCCGCCATGTCAGCCCACTCCGTAATCAAGATTCCGGCAACGGAAGCCGGCTTTCGCGCTCTGTGGACTCTGAGCGACAAACAGGTTCGTGTCAACCTGACACTGGTGTTCTCCGCCTTCGTCTCGCCCTTCATTGGATGGAAGGAGGCCAATGGTGAGGAGGCCTCAGCCATGATCAGCGAAATCGTGCGAATCTACCGCAACTACGACTTCACGACCAAGATTATCGTTGCTGCCGTTCGCAACGGCCGGCATATCGTTGAGACCGTCGTGGCGGGTGCGGACATTGTCACCGCCGGCTTCGCCGTCTACCGAGATTCGTTTGACCACCCGCACACCGTCCTGGGCCTCCAGCGGTTTTTCGAGTCATGGGACGCGACACCCTACGAGTAGTTTCCGGCGTCAATGAGAAGCTTGCTCTCGTTCCTGCGTGGACAAATTGAAACTGGAAAGGGAAGGCGCAATGTCTTTCGGCAATCCTGAACTAGCGATGACCGGAGTGGTATGCCTGGCGCGGCATACCTTCGACGTGGCGCTGGCGGCGCGGTGGTACTTGCAGGCGCAGGCGATGGTTGGGGCGCTCGACGAGGTGCGGTCGAGTTGCCAGTCGTGAAGGCAAACCATGCTGATTCAGCGATAAATGAACTGCTGGCCAATGGAAGCGTAACGCCCGCCGGTGAGGGCGACGGACAGTTCAGGGAGTTGTTGTTACGTCTCGGGGAATGCGGATACCGTGGTTTTCTCAGTGTGGAGCCTCATCTTGAGGGCGGCTCCGATAGCATGGAGCGCGTTGTGACATCGATACGCAGACTTCTGGTTGAGGGGGGCTATACAGAAACCGATGTACCCGGAACAGACTCTTGAGGACCGTCTATTGTCCCACGAGGGCGGTCTGTCGCTTGTTGTGACCCGGACCAACTCATGAGCACCAGAAAGCGAGACGAGGTCACGGTCAGATGAAACCAGTTAAGAGAGAAGGAACTGTATGAGAAGGGACTTTGATGGTCTAGCCAGGGATACCTTCGACCTCATTGTCATTGGGGGAGGGATAGTCGGAACGGGTATCGCACGCGATGCGGCCCTCCGCGGTCTGCATACCCTGCTCGTGGAGAAGGAGGACTTTGCCTACGGGACAACGTCCCGTTCCTCCCGCCTTATCCACGGCGGCCTGCGCTACCTGCCCATGCTGGATTTCAAGATACTACTACAGGACCTTCGCGAGCGCGAGATTCTCCTGACCATTGCCCCTCATCTGGTACGTGAGCTCCGCTTCATAATTCCCCTGGTGCGCAGTGCACCGTTCAACCGGCTCGCTTTGCCGGTAGGCCTGTTCCTGTATGACATCCTGGCGAAGAGCAGAAGCCTTCCTTCCCGGCAGCACCTTTCACGCCGTGAGACGTTGGCGAAAGAACCGTGCATGTCAACCATAGACGGGCTCGTTGGTTCGTACGTCTACTCTGATTGTCAGACGGAGTTCATGGAGAGGCTCTGCCTGGAGAATGCAATCGACGCCGCCAGTAACAGCGCCCTGGTGGTGAACCATGCCCTTGCCACGGGCCTTCGTCAGGATGGTGGCGTGCGCTCTCTCCAGGTGACCGACACCCTCTCCGGAGGTGAGTACCAGGCCCACGGGCGCATCGTCCTCAATGCCGGTGGACCCTGGGCGGACCTCGTTTGCGACAGGCTCAACGTAGATGGCACCGGCAGCCTGCGCAAGACAAAGGGCATCCATCTCCTCACCAGAAAGCTCTCTGAAAACGCCCTGGTCTTGTCCGCCAGAAGTGATGGCCGCCTCTTTTTCGTTATCCCCTGGCAGGGCTGCTCATGGATAGGCACCACCGATACGGACTTCGAAGGCGACCCGGACAGTGTGTTCGCAGAGGCCACGGATGTGGACTACCTGGCATCGGAACTGAGGGAATACTTCCCCGGCTTCAAGAAGGACGACATCTTCCATACCACGGCCGGTCTGAGGGCGCTTGTCGCCGCCGGAGGCAAAACGGCATCCGAGACCTCCCGCGCCCACAGACTCGTCGACCACGAGACCAGGGACGGCATAAAGGGTCTCGTCTCGGTGCTGGGCGGCAAGATTACCGCCTATCGCCACATAGCCGAGGAAGCCGTCAATCTCGTCTGCCGGAAGCTCCACCTGCAAGCCCCGTGCAGCACGGCAGACACGCCTCTTCCGGGGGCACCGTCCGTACAGACACGCACTCTGCAAGAGGCTGCCGGGGCAGCCGGTCTGTCCGTTGAGACAGTTGCCCATCTCGCCTCTTTGTATGGCTCACGATTCTCATCGGTGCTGGAATACGTGCGAAGTGATGGCAGACTTGCCCAGCTCATCTTCCCGGGTGGCCCTGATGTTCTGGCCCAGGTGAAGCACGCCGTTGATAATGAGGAAGCCATGACGGTCAGTGACTTCCTGTTGCGCCGCAGCGCCATCGGGCTTGGCCCGTCCCAGGGTCTGGACGCCGTCGAGACGGTGGCCGGTGAAATGGCCTCGCTCCTGGGCTGGAATAGCATGGAGAGACAGAATCAGATAGAAAGTTACCGGACGGTTGCGGCATTGGGCCGCCGGTTCACAAAATAGGCCGTCAGCAGGGATTGGCAATGAGCAGACCGTCCTGCAGACACTTCGTTCCAATACCGAACGCTACCATCTCCGTAAGTCTCTTTCTGCTAATTACCATACCCATTCTTGTGGTTATCAACCACGTCTTATTGGCATCTCATTGGCAAACTTGACACGATGCTCTGAGTGTGGCATAGTTTTCAGGCAGCACTGAAGACAGAAGCCATATAATTTTGTCCGTTGGTATTGACGAATAGACGGTAAGGAGGTACAGTTTTAAGAAGCATCATAAAAAAGCAATGGGTTTGATAGTAGCAACAGAAAGAGAGAGGTACGTATGGCCGATAAAGAACTTCAAGTAAGAACGCTGTTCCAGAAAATGCTGGAAGACGCGGAAGAATACAAGAAGACATATGAATACTATGCCGAGGACATGAAGGATTTCAACGCCAAAGTCCAATGGAGATTTGGTCCTATCAAAGGATACCAGGTCTTCAAAGGGACAGAGTATTCGTACGGGATGGACGGAGAGGTTGAGAACCCGGATATAGTGATTGAATGCGATGACCTTAATTTTGTTAAGCAATTCCTCAAAAATGAGCTTGACGACATGCGGGACCTTGCGAAAGCGGATTTTGAAATTACTTCACCGAATATCGCGGATTCTGCTGGCACCAATGCATTTAGACAATTGAGGGCATCGATATCACGAATTCCTGCTTTCAGACCGCTTATGGAAAAAAACCAGGGCACCCAATCAACCGCCGTGGCAATTCCAATTAACGAGTCCCTGGGAACTTATGAGAACCAGATTCTGCCTCTCGCAGTTATAGAGCATTTCATTAATAAGGCAAGTCATATTTTCCTTTATGAGTTATGTCCTTGTCGAGTAACTCGAGACTGCCAGAATTTTGACCATTACGCATTTGGATGTATGTGTCTGGGCAGGGGAGTTCTGAGAATGAAACCAAATGACGGCCACATTATACAGGGGCATCTCGCCACTAAAGAAGAAGCATTAGACATGGCGCGAAGGGCGGTTGAAGTCGGGCTGCAGCCCGGATTCGGCAGGCTTAGAGGCGATGCTGTTAACCGCATCGGTGGACCTATACCTGATACAGGGGACCTCTTCAATCTGTGTTATTGCTGCCCGTGTTGCTGTGTCGTGGGGAGTAAGGAGCACGGTGGAATAAAAGACTCACCAAGATACATGAGAGAAATGTTTCAGAGAATGGAAGGGGTAACAGTTACAGTAGATAGTGAACTTTGCACAGGCTGTGAAGAATGCCTTGATGTTTGTGTATTCGGTGGAATGGAATTTGTTGATGGCAAAGCGGTGGTGAACGAGATGAATTGTTTTGGTTGCGGAAGGTGCGAAAGAGCATGCCCGGCTGGAGCAATCAGCATTACGATGGAAGAAGACAGTGTTGAGAGAATGATTGCCCGTATTGAAGCCCACGTTGATGTTACTTAAGTTTGACATCTTATTGACCAAGATTTTGACACGATGCTCTGAGTGTGGCATAATTTTCAGACAGTACTGAAGACAGAATCCTATGGATTCCGCCCGCAGGTATTTACGAATAGATGGGGAGGAGGGACGAGTGTAAGGAATATAACACAAGAGCAACGGGTTTGATAGCAGCAACAGAAAGAGAGAGGTACGTATGGCCGACAAAGAACTTCAAGTAAGAACGCTGTTCCAGAAAATGCTGGAAGACGGGGAGGAATACGCCAGGACGTATGAACACTATGCCGCTGACATGAAGAATTTCAACGCTAAGGTGCAGTGGAAATTCGGTCCCGTTAAGGGATACCAAATTTTCAAAGGACCGGAGTACTCATTCAAGAACGATGCAGAGATTAAAAACCCGGATATATTAATTGAATGCGATGACCTTAATGTTGCCAGGCAATTCCTCAAAGATGAGTTTGAAGACATGCGGGACCTTGGGAAAACGGATTTTGAGATTACTTTACCGAATTCCGCGGATTCTGGTGTCGCCGACCCATGGCGAATGGCGAGCGCTCTCGCGACAAAACTTCCACCTTTCAGAACGATTGTTGAAAGAACCCAGGGCACCCAATCAACCGGCGTATCAATTCCAATCAACCAATCCCTGGGAACTTATAATAACCAGATTATGCCTCTAGCAGTTCTGGAATATTTCATTAATAAGGCAAGTCATATTTTCCTTTATGAGTTATGCCCTTGTCGAGTAAATCGAGACTGCCAGCATTTTGACCATTACGCATTTGGATGTATGTGTCTGGGCAGGGGAGTTCTGAGAATGAAACCCAATGACGGCCTCGTTATACAGGGGCATCTCGCCACTAAAGAAGAAGCATTAGACATGGCGCGAAGGGCGGTTGAAGTCGGACTGATACCACAATTCGGCAGGCTTAGAGGCGATGCTATTAATCGCATCGGTGGACCTGTGCCTGATACAGGGGACCTCTTCAATCTGTGTTATTGTTGCGACTGCTGCTGCGTCGTTGGTGGCATAAAAGAAGCACCGAGTTACATACGGAGTATCTTCAAGAGATTCGAGGGGCTAACAATCACGGTTGATAGTGAGCTTTGTACGGACTGTGGCGAGTGCGCGGAGGTCTGCATCTACGGTGGAATGCAGATGGAAGACGGTAAACTGGTATACCGGGACGAGAAGTGTTTCGGTTGCGGAAGATGCGAAAGCGTATGCCCGGCTGGGGCAATCAGCATTACGATGGAAGAGGACAGTGTTGAGAGAATGATTGCCCGTATTGAAGAACACGTTGATGTTACTTAAGTGAAAGAGCGAAATAAAAGGAGGCAAGCAATGAAAAGGAAAATAGTCTGGGTGCTCCTGAGCTGTCTGATGGTGACAGCGCTGGTTCTGTCATCCTGC
>JADHXC010000014.1 GCA_016783135.1 Dehalococcoidales bacterium
GTTGGAAGCCGAGACCTGGACGTCGGTGGCGAAGCCGTTGGGGTAGCCGGCCTCGGCCAGCAGCGCTTTGGCTTCTGCCGGATTATATCCGTAGAGCAACTGGCTGCTTGCCGGCAGCTCATCCAGTGGTGTGTAGTGGTCGGCGAAGGAGGGCATCACCGGCCAGGTGAGCATGAAGGCCTTGCCCTCGTAGTAGTCCTCGAGGATGGCAGGCTGGTCTATCGCCATGGAGATTGCCTGCCGTACCCGCTTGTCGCTGAAGGGCGCGATATCGGTGCGCGGCCACATCGTGTTGGAGCTGTCCGGCTGCACCATTCTCATCTTCAGCTCGGGGTTCGACTGCAGCATGCCGTCCACCTTGTCGGAGGGGACCCACTGCCAGTCGGTCTTGTGGGTGCGCAGCGCCGCCAGCTGGGTAGCCGTATCGGGTATCACGATTGCCTGGAGCTTGTCGGCGTAGGGCAGCCTGTTCTCGGGGAAGAAGGGGTCGAAATGATGCCAGTTGGGGTTCCTGACCCAGGTCAGCGAGCTGTCGGTAACGGCATCTTCCAGCATAAAGGGCCCGATGCCGACCTGGTGATGGGGGTCCTCGCAGTCACCGTACATCTCAACCACTTCACGCGGCTGCATGTACAACCAGTTCATGACACCGTGCAGCATGCGCGTGCTCGGAACGTCATACACGAGCGTGAAGTTGAATTTGTCATGCTCGGTGTAGTAAGGCGGAATTGTCGGGTCCCGCACGTAGCTCGGGTCCCGGTAGCCCGTGTTCCGCGGGTCCGTCGACGCCCGTTGCTGCGAAAAATCAAAGTCACTGGAAACGAACTGCCGTCCGTTCATCGGGGGACGGTTGTGCCAGTAGACGTTCTCCTTGAGCTTGAAGTTAATGGTCGCCAGGTCGAGAATCTCCCAGCTCTCGACCACGTCGCCCGTGAGGAATGGGTCGGGAATGTAGGAAGACGTGAACGGGAACTCGTTGGTACCCTGGGGTCCCCTTGACCAGTCGGCGGTGCCCAGTCGTCCGTAGACGTGAATTGCATTAATCCCGGCACGGGTCGAATTCACCGGGTCGAGGAGTTGTGTCGCGGTACCACTATCCAGAATGAAGGTGATACTACCGCCGTAGCGAGGCTGCTCCTTCAGGTGACCCAGAGAGTCCAGGACCATCACCGGGCCCTTTTTCTCAACGACGGCTTCCTCTTTCTCTTTCACCGTGGGGGCTGCTTTCTCTGTGACCTGCCCCGTAACTGTCTTTGTTGTTGTCTTCTCCTCAACCGCTGCCGGTTGGCAGGATGACAGAACCAGCGCCGCCACCATTAGCGAAGACAGCAGGAGCCATGCAGCTTTTCTTTTCATTTTTACTCCTTCTTGTTTTCTAATCTTCATAGCTGCGGGTTCTTTTTTAAAATTCACATGCCGCACCTCCTGGACGCTTTCTTTTACCTGTTGTTACACCATATACTCCATGTTCCCCGCACCTTTGTCAAGTCCTTATTATCACAAAGGTGTGCGTCAGGCCCCGGCCTGTTCCTGCTGGCTGACCTTCACCCGCATCTTCTTCGTTGCCCGTCCGCCGTAGCGGCCGACGCCGCCCCTCAGCCTCGGGTCGAGCAGGTCTCTGACGGCATCGCCCCACATGTTGATACCGTACACGGCGACGCTGAGGGCTACACCCGGCCAGAGGGCCAGCCAGGGGGCTTCATACATGTACCTGCGCCCCTCACTGCTGAGCATGCCTCCCCAACTGGGAAAGGGTGGAGGGATACCGAAGCCAAGGAAGCTCAGGCTGGCTTCTCCCAGTATGTTGCCGGACATCGATATACTGAACATGATAATCAGGAGAGGCGCGATGTTGGGCAGAATATGGCGTCGGAGCATCTCCCCGGTGGTACAGCCGATAGACCTCGCCGCCTCTACGTACACATTTTCTCTGATAGAGATAACGGCGGCCCGGGCCACCCTTATCCAGCCAATGCCACCCCATATTCCGAGCACGATTACCGTCTGGAATATACCGGTACCAATAATACCCATCAGGGTTATAACTATAATGAGCATAGGAAAGGACAGGGCGGCATCAACAAATCTTTGCACGACCATATCGACCCTACCACCGAGATACCCCGAAGTGACGCCAATAATTGACGAGAAAATGACGTTGATGGCACTGGCACAAATACCCACTATCATGGAAATCCGGGCTCCGTAGATAACCCGACTGAACAGGTCCCGTCCCAGGGAGTCCGTACCCAGAATATGTTTGGCAGACGGTGCATCCATACGGTCTTTCAGATTGTGCTCATTGTACCCATAGGGTGCCAGGCCTACGTCCGGCATGCCCAGCCAAGTCAGGTCGGCAAAGATGCCGGTTAAGAGCATTATCAGAACAATAATCCCGCCCACGGTCCCCAGTCGTTTTTCCTTGACCAGCCTGATGAAGAAATCAGCCAGTGGCGAACGTCGCTTCACCGCCTTGGCTTCCGCCATACCGTTAACAGCTTCACTCATTACCTGATTATCTCCTCTATTTGTAACGAATCCGGGGGTCCAGATAGGCGTAACTCAGGTCGACCAGCAGGATGAGTACCAGCCCGAAGCTGGCGAGAAGGACGTTTATGCTGCTGACGAAGGGGTAGTCTCTGCGGTTGATAGAGTCGAGGAAGAGGCGGCCCATGCCGGGTAGTGCGAATATCTGCTCCATGATGACGGAGCCGCCTATCATAATCGGTATCTGTCCGGCGATCATGGTAATCACGGGAATCATTGCGTTCCTCATGGCGTGTCTGATGACGATGACACGTTCGCGCATTCCCTTCGCCCATGCCGTTCTGATGTAATCCTGCCGGAGGACCTCCAGCATAGTTGTCCGCAGCATACGCATCGTCGTTGCTGACATCGCCATGCCCATTAATACTCCCGGTATCAGGAATTGCCGGAGGTTGGCAAGAGGCTCATCGGTAAAGCGGATAAGGTTCAGTGGTGGTGCCCAACCCCACCAGATGGCGGGGAAGACCATTACCATAGTCCCCAGCCAGAAACCGGGTATTGAGAGTGAAATTATGGCGAAGCTCCGCCCGAAGAAGTCACCCACGGAATCCTGCCGTATTGCCGAGAGCAGGCCAATCGGCAGGGCTATACACTGAGATATGATGAATGCCAGGAGACCGAGCTCAAAGGTCACCGGGAGACGGGCGACTATCTCGGGGAGCACGGGGCGCTTCAGCCACAGGGATGTCCCGAAGTCGCCTTGGAAAATACCACGGAAGCTGCCGTCATCTTGACGCCACACGCCCATCCAGCGCACGTACTGGATGTGTACTGGCACATCCATACCGAGCATTTTCTCAACTGCCGCGACGTCCATCTGCCCACCGGTCGATTCCCTTGACCCCATCTCAATAGCCATCATCTCTACCGCGCTGCCGGGGATGAGGCGGATGCTGAGAAATACCACTACTGTTATTACGAAGAGTGTGGGTACCATGAGGGCTAATCTTCTTATGACGTAATTACGCATACAACTTCCTTTGCCGTTTCATGAACTAGCAGTCTACGATAACCTGCTATCCCCTGTGTGGTAAAACTCCATGCTTTTCAGTCCACCGGGATACGCAATAAGACATTAGAAATCGCGTAAGCTGATGGACGGGTCTGAGGATGTCCCCGGCACAAACCTCTACCCTTGTTAAATCCCTTCTGATATCCAGACCACTTCAGGGTTACTGTCATTCCACACATGCCGGCGGACCCATGACCGTGGCTACTATCTACTATTCATATGAGAAGGACTCCCTCTCCCGCCTTTCACCACGAAGGTGTACCACCAATTGAGGGAAAGGTACGAGAGGTTTCCCCCCATTCATTTAGAGCATAGTATAACCATGCTCCAGTAGTTTGTCAACAGGTAGTTTCTTCCAATACAAGATGAGCCTGAGATATTCAGACATCTCGTTTATGATTGGGACATGCGACTGCCTATAAATGATGAGCAATTATAGGCAATAGAGCAAGGCAGGCAATTTCTAGCAGGGTGATGAAAAACCCTTTCGACCCTCCATATCTGGGGGGCACCCCTTATGGCGGTAGCAACAGATGGCAGGTCTGTTGGCGGCTATGCTACCGCTTATGGCGGTAGCAACAGATGGCAGGTCTGTTGGCGGCTATGCTACCGCTTATGGCGGCAGCAACTGATAGCAGGTCTGTTGGCGGCTATGCTACCGCTGCGCCAGCGCCACTCAGTGTCTCTTTGACCCGGGCCACGAGGGTTGTGGTGCTGACCGGCTTGACCACATAACCATCGGCACCAAGGGCCAGGGTCCTCTTCACGGTGTCTGTTTCATGTTCGGAGGTGAGCATGATTACGGGGGTCTTAGTACGCTGCCGGATGGACTGAAGTACCTGCACACCGTCAAGTTCGGGCATTACGATATCGAGGATAATGAGGTCGGGCTTCTCGTCCCGCACTTTTCGTAGACCGTCCAGCCCGTCGAAGGCGGTGATGACGTCAAAGCCCTCTTTCTGCAGGGTGCGTTCCGCCAGATGTACCAGGGAATGGGCGTCATCGACAATGAGAATCAGCGGCTTGCTGGTGCTGGCTGCCTTGTTCTCATCCGCAGACTTTCTGGACTGAAGCAGGACTCTTGCTCTGGCGATAATTGCCTCGGTAGCGAATGGCTTTACCAGGAAATCGATGGCTGCATCCGGTGTATGAACTTGCCGATGACGGTTTCGCAGGAGGAACCGGCGATGGTTCATGGCTTCAAGTTTTTTCCGATCCACCTTCTCATCGATGGTTAGAAAGAGCACCGGTGTGCCGGTCGTATTCGTATCCTGCTGAAGCTGGCGGTATACCTCGAAGCCGTCCATTCTGGGCATAACCGTGTCCAGTATGATGAGGTCGGGTTTTTCTTCCCCTGCTTTTCGCAGCCCTTCGGTACCATCGTAGGCGGTGATGACGCCGAAGCCCTCCTGTTGCAGGATGCGCTGGATGAACCACACCAGCGAATGGCGGTCATCAATGACGAGGATACGCGCTTGCATGTTCACTCTTTTCTGTTCCCTCTTTACTTTGCCTGATAGGCCGCTCCCTCACAGCCCTGCCGGTAGTATAGGAGTGTGTTACCTGACAGTCGGAGGCTCCTCCGAGACCGGTTCGGGGTACCGGTAGAAGTCCTTGAACCGGGCTATTTCTGCTTCAAGCTCTTCCAGTGCAGTTTCGGCACTATCAAAGTTGGCGTCGCGCCCCATCTCCTGGAGCTGCAGGGCAATAGTGCCGGCTGCGTGCCCGCCAAAGCTATTGACGGCTCCCTTGATTCCGTGCGCAGCCGCCTTGACAGCCGGGGCATCCCGGTGTTCGATACCTTCCTTTAGCTCCTTCAACTGCCTGGGGTAATCATCTTCCAGGAACAGTGCAACGGCCTCCTCCAGGAGTTCACTATCGCCACCGGTCACATCAAGGGCGGTGTTAAGGTCAACCGTAGGTGGAAGCCTCTCCTCAACGGGAGAGGGGCTCTCCTCAGCAGGAGAGGGGCTCTCCTCAGCAGGAGAGGGGCTCTCCTCAACAGGAGAGACCTCCTCTTGTTCAGGATAGAGAAGGCTTTCTATCTCGTGGTAGAGCTCCTGATAATTGACCGGCTTGGAGATATAGCTGTCCATGCCGGCTTCGAGACATCGCTCACGGTCCTCTTTCATGGCGTAGGCAGTCATGGCGATTATGGGGATGTGCTCGCCGGAGTCCGCCTCCATCTTACGGATGACGCGGGTTGCCTCAAGCCCGTTCATTCCTGGCATTTCCACATCCATGATAATCAGGTCGAATCTGTCCTCCTGCAGTATCTGGAGCACTTCAAATCCGTTGCCGGCTACCCGTACCTCGTGTCCCTGAGTCTCCAGCCTCTTGCGGGCAATGAGCTGGGCGGCGGTGTTATCTTCGGCGAGCAGAATCCGTGAGCCTGGTCCGCTGGCGGAAACAACTACGGCCTGCGTTGTCTCCGGCGGTACCTCCGGAACTTGCCCCAGCACTGTGATTACTGTGTCCAGAAGCACGGTCTGCTTGACTGGCTTGACCAGGTAGGTAGATATGCCCAGTTCGAGGCAGCGGGGAACGTCATCATGGACACTATCCGATGACAGCATCATTATAATACTGCTCTTGAGAGCGGGGTCGTCATGGAACTGCCCGGCTACGTCAAAACCATCTATACCCGGCATCACCTTATCGAGGAGTATCAAGTGGAAGATGCGCGAGCTTTCCCTGGCCTCCTCCATTTCATAGAGTCCGGTTGGTCCGTCCTCAGCCTCGGTTACTTCAATTCCCCAATTACTCAGCAGCTCTCGCAGGATAGAGCGACTGGTGGCATTATCGTCAACCACGAGGGCGCGCATTCCTTGTACATCAGGCAGGACAACAGGAGTGATGGGGTCCTGTTCAACCGGTGATTGCCTGGCAAGCCTGACATTGAAATGAAAGGTGCTACCCATGTCCGGTTCGCTCTCCATCCAGATGTGTCCTCCCATCAGCTTGACAAGCTGCTGTGAGATGGTCAGACCGAGTCCGGTGCCGCCGTATTTGCGGGTGGTGGAGCCGTCAGCCTGGTGGAATGCATCGAAGATAATTTCGTGCTTGTCATCCGGGATGCCAATACCGGTGTCCCGGACTGAGAAGTGAAGTTCCACTTCCTCACCACGCTCCGCTACTGTCTCGACGGCTACGGTCACTTCGCCCTGTGGGGTGAACTTGACCGCGTTGCCGACCAGGTTGACCAATATCTGGCGCAGGCGTCCCGCATCACCGATGAGGTCTGCCGGCACCTGTGGAGGGATGTGACAGAGCAGCTCCAGGCCCTTTCTATGGGCACGCAGTGCGACCATATCGACAGCCAGCTCGATGGTTGACCGGAGGTTAAACGGGGCTTCTTCCAGCTTAAGTTCCCGGGCACCTATCTTGGAGAAGTCCAGAATGTCGTTGATAATTGTCAGCAGTGATTCCGCCGAAGACTTGGCGACAGAGAGGTACTCGTGCTGCTCCGGGGTGAGCCGGGTGTCGAGCGTCAGGTCAATCATGCCCATGGTACCGTGCACCGGTGTGCGGATTTCATGGCTCATGCGGGTCAGAAACTCGGTCTTGGCGAGGTTGGCATCCTCGGCGGCGGCGGTTGATTTCTTGAGCATTTCTTCCGTCCGCTTGCGCTTGGTGATGTCGCGCGCAATTCCCGTACAGAAAGTACCCTCCGGGGTCTTCCATGAGGACAGGGAGAGTTCCAGGGGGAATTCAGTGCCGTCTTTTCTCAGTCCGACCACCTCGATGGTTTGCCCCACGGCGTCGGTGCCTGTACCGAGAGCTATCCTGGTCAGCACGTTCTTTCGGGAGTGCCGGTATCTTCCAGGCAGCAGTGATACCAGCGGCCGGCCAATCACCTCTTTCGCTGAATAGCCGAAAGTGCTCTCGGCAGCACTATTCCAGTGGATTGCGTTTCCATTACTGTCAGCCGAGATGATGGCGTCAGTGGCCGACTCGGCCAGTGAGCGGAAGCGCTCCTCGCTTTCTATGAGCGCGGTCTCAGCCTGCTTACGTACCCTGGTCGTGATGAGTAACGGGCGGAAGAGGAGAAAATAGAGTGTCGGGAAGACCAGGATGGCCAGCAGGAACCCGTCCACCAGTGCTTCTGCTGCTCCGAGCAGAGGCGGCAGTACCAGCACCACGAACATCACGAAGACATCCGCTATGAATATCAGGGCTGTCGTGACCAGCAGGAGGCGCAGAGGCGTAATAGGCTGCTCGGAGAGTACGCCCTGAAGACTATCCTCCAGCAGGGTGGTGGAGGTACGCTCTCTCGTTTTTGGTGGTTCTCTTGTTTTGCCTATCTTGCTCACATCATTTTGCTCAAGGTGTACCGTCTCTCACGGAGTGCGCCTTCTGTGCGTACGGCAGCTTCCCTGCTGTCGGTCTGACGGCACGGCATTCTTCCGGTTACCCGTGTCTCTACGGCCTTCCGGGATATCTAATTGTCCCACCAAAGCGGTGTCCCAGGAAGACACCGACGGTCTAACGGATTAGGCCGGACGACTACATCTGGTGATACGGGGAGGTCAGGATGCTGGCCTGCGAGTCATGCCTGGCAACCAATGAGTGCGCGGTGCCGGGTTCTAGGCGTCACCGGTGGAGGTTGAAGGTGCTGACAGGGATGAGCTATGATTGTGGCGACGCACAATTCCGGCAACTGCCAAAGCGGCGCGCCGGGAAGGAGATTGAAAGATGAATATAGTCCTGGTGGTATTTGATTCGTGGCGCAAAGACTGCGCCGGTGCCTACGGCTCCCCAACATGGGGAAAGGTACATACGCCGAACTTCGAACGTTTTGCCGAGGAGTCCCTGGTCATGACCCGGGCATTCCCGGAGACACTGCCCACCCTGCCCGCTCGCCGTGCGATGTATGCTGGCCGGCGCGTGTACCCCTTCCACAACGGGGACTTTCGCCTGCATGGTGACTTCGTCGGTGCTCCCGGCTGGGGGCCGATTCCCGAGGAGCAGCCGACCCTTGCCGAGCTGTTGAGTGCGTCGCACTATCGCACTGCCCTCATTTCGGACGTGTACCACATGTTCAAGCCGTCCAAGAACTTCTGGCGGGGCTTCCACCAGTGGACGTTCCTGCGAGGGCAGGAAATCGACATGGCACGCTCGGGACCGCGGCTGACGCAGGAGGAGATAGACTACTGGCTGCCCCGGGAATTGCAGGAAGAGCAGTATGTCAGGTTCATCCAGAGATGCATCACCAACATCCGCGACCGCACTCGAGAGGAGGACTACTTCGCGCCACGAGTGCTCAGGGAAGCGGCGCTCTGGCTGGAGCAGAACCGGGACGCCGACAGGTTCTTCCTCACGGTTGAATCGTTCGACCCACACGAGCCCTGGCTGGTGCCCGAATATTACCGCAGGATGTACGTGGAGGAGGAGGGCAGGGAGAATGTGCTCTCCTTCTACCGCGATGTCTCGGACCTTGACCAGAAGCTCCTCGCCCGCACGCGGGCGAACTACAGTGGTGAAGTCACCATGTGTGACCGCTGGTTCGGGTTTTTCATGGAGAAGCTGCGTACCATGGGTTTGCTCGATAATACGATGGTGATACTGACGTCCGACCACGGTCATTCCATTGGCGACCGTGATTATATGGGGAAGCAGGGGTATCCATCAGCGCCGGAGGTTTATGATATTCCCCTGATGATACGTTTCCCGGGGGCGGAGCACGCCGGTGCCAGTAGTGACCAGTTCGTACAGCACCATGATATCGCCGCGGTAATTCTGGAGGCGGCCGGTGTCGAGCCGCCGGCGGAGATTGAAGGTATCTCCTTCTTGGACAGTGCGATTTCCGGTAAGGCTGGGAAGCGCGACCACGTGACCGTCGGCTGGGGCTCGGCAGTAACCGTAATAAACGATCGCTGGTGGCTCAACTGCAAGGTGGACGGCACCGGGGTACTGCTCTACGACCTGAAGGAGGCGGAGCCTTTCGCGAAGAACGTGGCGGCGGAGAATGCGGAGGCCGTGAACGAGCTTTTTGCCCTGGCGAAGGCGGACGCTGCCGGAGGGTTCCCGGAGTGGATTCTTAAGCTTGCCCGAAGCCAGAAAGATGCCCCCGGTTGCAGCGACCTGGCAGCGCGTGCCTAGCAGGAACGGTGCCTGGCTGAATGAATGAGGGTACCTCGTCTTATGGGAAGAGACTCTTCGTTTCGCTCGGGGTGCGAGAAGAAGTGCGCTATTCTGAATAGAGCGAAAAATCTCGGTTGTTACGCTGACTCCCGTGAGTCGATATTGGTGTGGCTAAGGGGGCCGATGAAGACGCGTTCTCGTGAGTTCATCCTGCGGTCTCCACGTTCTGCCCGAACGATAAGCCATTACCTGAGACGATGTCAATCGCAGACCGCCCCCTGGTGACCCATATATTGACACTTCCCTGCCAAAGGACTACAATCACGTACCACATGTGTGGGAACACCATATGTTCCCGGATTACCCCGAACTGATGCGCTATCCGGAGAGGAGAAAGGAATGGAGCAGGCACTGTCAGATGTGAAGGTACTCGATATTACCCATCATATTGCTGGCCCCTACTGCACCAAGCTGCTTGCCGATTACGGCGCCGATGTCATCAAGATAGAAAGGCCCGGCGCTGGCGACCCGTCCAGGGGAATGGGGCCTTTTCTCGGGGATGACCCTCACCCGGATAAGAGCGGTCTATTTCTTCATCTCAATACCAGTAAGAGAGGGGTGACTCTGAATCTGACGAGCGGGAGCGGTCGGAAGCTCTTCAGGGAGCTTCTGGCCGGGGTGGATATCCTGGTGGAGAGCTTCGCCCCGCGGGTGATGCCGTCACTGGGACAGGCTTACGAAGAGCTGGAGAAGGTGAACCCGAAGCTGGTGATGACATCGATATCCAATTTCGGACAGTCCGGACCGTACCGCGACTTCAAGGCATCGGAGCTTATCCTTTATGGCATGGGCGGCGCCATGAACGAGACCGGCACCCTGGACCGTTATCCCCTGAAGAAGGGCGGCAACGTAATCCAGTACCAGGCGGGCACAATCGCCGCGGTGGCCACCATGCTGGCCCTCTTCTCCAGCCGACTTCAGGGTATCGGCCAGCACGTGGATGTGCCCATCTTTGAGAGCCAGATGGGGACGATTGACAGGAGAATGAGCCATCTCCTGAGCTACCAGTATAACGGGGAGACCAGCTACAGACCTGACCCACTGCAGGAACCGGCCGGGTTTCCGGTGGGAGTGTATGCCTGCAATGATGGTTTCTTCCAGATTGCCGGGGGCTTTGTCTTCTGGTCAAGGATATGCCAGATGATGGACCGGCCCGACCTTGCAGACGACCCCGGCTTCAACACACCGCAGGGACAGCGGGACTCGGAGAACCTGGAGAGGTTCAGTGTTATCTGGTACCCGTGGATAGCGGAGCATACCAAGCTGGAGATTGTTACCGCCGGGCAGGCGGCCGGCGTGCTCTGCGGGCCGATAAGCACCAGTGAAGACCTGCTGAACGAACCGCACTGGAAAGAGAGGGGGTTCTGGGAGGAGATTGAGCACCCCGTTGCCGGTAAGATTACCTATCCGGGAGCGCCATTCAAGATGGCGGAGACCCCCTGGCAGGCAAGTCGGCCGGCTCCGCAGTTGGGAGAACACAATGCTGAAATCTTCGGTGAGTTGGGGTACTCAAGAGAAGACCTGGCGAGACTGCGGGAGAGCGGCGTAATATAGACGCCGGTCCTGGTGCAACGAGAGGAGATGATTATGGCTGAGTTGCCTTTAGAAGGAATCAGAGTTGTAGATATAACCGTAATCTATGCCGGGCCTTTTGCGGCCATGAATCTGGCGGACTGGGGGGCTGAGGTCATTCGCGTCGAGTCGCTCAAGCACTTCCAGGTCCTCACCAGAGGAGGCATAGCCCACCCGCCACAGGATATCGTCTCCAACCCGACACGTACCGGTGGGCTGGCAACCTACTGCGGCCGGGATGTCAGCTTCCGACCGTGGAACCGCTGGACTCTTTTCAATGCCCACGCCCGGAACAAGCTTGGCTGTACCATGGACCTGACCCAGCCCGGGGGCAAGGAGCTATTCAAGCGTCTCATCGCGGTGAGTGACGTCTTCCTGGAAAGTAATGCGCCTCATGTTGTCGAGAACTTCGGTCTGACCTATGACGTACTGAAGGAAGTGAATCCGAAGCTGATTATGCTCTCCATGCCCGGTTTCGGGAACTCGGGGCCTTACAAGTACTACCGTGCCCTCGGTGTCCATCAGGAAGGGTTTATCGGACACACCTACCTCCGGGGCTATCCGGACAGCGACCCTTCAACCACATCCACCCTTTACCATGCCGACGAAGCCTCCGGGGCCAGCGCGGCCCTGGCCGTGCTGATGGCCCTGCACTATCGGAACCGTACCGGCAAGGGGCAGTACATCGATATGTCCCAGGCGGAGGCGACCATGCCCCACCTCGGTGAAGCCATCATGGACTACTCGATGAACCGGCGTGTCCAGACCAGCACTGGCAATCGCCTGCCCGGAGCGGCCCCCTGCGGCTGCTACCGTTGCCAGGGGGAGGACCGCTGGATAAACATCACGGTTACTTCGGACGAGGAATGGCAGGGCCTGTGCCGGGTCATGGGAAACCCGGAATGGACCCGCGACGAGCGATTTTCCGATAGCCTGAACCGAGACCGTCATCAGGACGACATGGACACACTCATCGAGGAGTGGACGAGCCAGAACAACCACTACGACCTCATGTTCCGGCTCCAGAAAGAGGGTGTCCCTGCCGGACCGGTGATATTCGAGGACGATGCCTATACCGACCCTCACCTCAAGGAGCGCAACTTCTTCCAGGAGGTTACCCACGAGGAGTGCGGCACCCACATGTACCCCACTTTCGGGTTTCGCATGTCCCGGACTCCCAACAGCATTCGGCGCCCGCCGGTACGCCTTGGCGAGCATAACGAGTACGTCTACAAGGAGGTCCTCAAGGTCTCTGACGAAGAGTACCGGCAGCTCGAGGAAGAGGGTCATATCGGCATGGACTACGCACCGGAGATACCTTGAAGCGACCACACGCTGGCTTCAGAAGGCAAGGGGGGATTTCGTAAAGGTGAAATCCCCTTTTCTGTTTTCTTTATCCGTGGTACGGTTTCCTCACCCAACAGGTCAGGTGCCATACCGGTGCAGGCGCTTAGCTGGTGTGCTATGATTTGAGGAGTTTCGGAAGTCTCTGGCAAAGAGACCTCCTGAGAGAGACAGAAGTTACTCGTGCGCGGGGAGCTGCATTGAGATTGTGTGGATATCAGGGGTGAGAAAGGCGGTAACATGGACGTAGAAGAGATTGAACGGGTAGTTACGGAGGAGTCCGGTGACGCTGGGGGTGAAGGCCGTCTTGCCTGTGCCCGCGCCAGGGGTATAGCCAGAAGACTCGGCGTGACTCCCGAGGAGGTTGGGGATGCTGCCGACCGGCTGAGTTTGAGAATCGTGGACTGCCAGATGGGGTGTTTCGGCTCCAAAAAAGCCACTCACGAAGACCTGGACAACGTTCAGGTACCGGAAGCCCTCGCCGAGGAGATAATGGCATCTCTTGTGGACGGACAGCTTCCCTGTGCCGCAGCATTTGAAGTGGCCCGGAAGGTGAAGGTCACCCCCAGGGAAGTCGGCGACGCCGCCACCAAGCTGCAGGTCAGGATAAGTAAATGCCAGCTTGGCTGCTTTCCCTAGCGCGTTATCGTGCTATCCCGCGCTCTCTACACGTCCAGCAATTGGGCGATTCGTTCGCGGTGGTAATCAGCGTCACCGAAGGCGACCTGTGAAGACTTGGCGCGCTTGAAGTACAGGTGCATATCGTGGTCCCAGGTGAAACCGATACCGCCGTGCACCTGGACACCCTCGAAGGCGGCGTGCTTGTAGGCGTCGCTGCACCATGCCTTGGCCACGGAAGCGGCCAGCGTTTTCCCCGGGTCGTTCTCGTCAATAGTCCAGGCGGCATAATAGACGATTGACGTTGCCCCCTCCACCTCGACAGCTACATTGGCCAGCTTGTGCTGGATAGCCTGGAAGGTGCCGATTGGTACGCCGAACTGCTCCCTCTCCTTGGCGTAGTCGACACTCGTTTCCAGCGCCCAGCGGGCGCCGCCCATCATCCAGGCGCATTCTCCCACGATAGCCTCATCGAGCAGGTTGCGGACTACCGGCCACCCGCCGTTAAGCTCTCCGAGGAGGTTACTTCCGGGCACGGTGACATCGCTGAAGGTTACCTCGCACAGCTTCTCACCCGTCATTGTGCTCAGTACCTCTACCCGAAGTCCTTCCGATTTAGTATCCACCAGGAAAAGGCTGATACCCTCCTTCGTCCGGGCAACACATATCAGGTGGTCGGCAATATGCGCGTCGGGGACGAACAGCTTGGTGCCGTTGATGACGAAGTCCTGTCCGGAAGGACTGGCGGTGACGGCTATGCCGGATGGCTCAAGGTCACCGGACGCCTCCAGCAGGGCCATTGTCATGATAGTCTCGCCACCGGCTATCGCCGGGAGGAAACGCTGCTTCTGCTCTTCGTTGCCGGCGGCAAGGATTGTCCGCCCGGCGTAGACTACCGTGGGTACGAACGGGCCGGGCACCAGAGCGCGCCCCATCTCTTCGAGCAGCACGGCAAGGTCGAGGAAGGTGCTGCCGACCCCGTCGTATTCTTCGGGGAACGCCAGCCCGTGCCAGCTGAGGTCGGCCATCTGCCGCCAGAGCTCCGGCGAGTAGCCCTTGTCATCGTCCATCATGTCACGCACCAGCTTCTTGGGGCACTCTTTTTCGAGGAAGTCCCGGGCTGATGTTTTCAACATTACTTGCTCTTCGCCAAGGTCAAAGTCCATGATAGTCTCCTCTCGCCCTACTGCCTGGGCAGTCCCAGGACCCTCTGAGCGATGATATTCCGCTTGATTTCTGAAGTACCGGTCTCGATGGTGTTGCCGCGTGACCGGAGGAAACCATACTGCCAGCGACCGTGGTCGACGGCATGTTTTGAGCCTCGCACAAGTCGGCTGTACGGACCCTGTATCTCCATTGCCAGATCCTGGAGACGCTGGTTGAATTCCATACTGAAGACGCTGCTTACCGCTCCCTGCGGGCCCGGACGACCCTCCCTGAGTTCGTGGGTAAGTCCGCGGAGCGCCATATATTTGAGGACCATCGTCTCAACGTAGAGCTGGGCCAGCCGCTGCCTGACCATGGGTTCACGGTTGCGTTCCATCTCCTTGGCCAGCCGGATGATATCCTTGACCGAGTTTTCCCGCGCTATGGCAGTACCGGCACTTGACCTCTCGAACTCAAGGGCACCGGCAGCCACGTACCAGCCCATGTTCACTTCCCCTATTACCTGGTCTCTGGGGAAACGGACGTTGTCAAAGAATGCCTCGTTGAACTCGGCGGTACCGGTGATATTGCGCAGCGGGCTTACGGTAATACCGGGCGTTTTCATATCAAGGAAGAGGTAGCTGATACCACGGTGCTTGCGTGCTTCCGGGTCTGTCCTTACCAGCAGTACCCCCCAGTCTGCCAGGTGGGCGCCGCTGCTCCAGACCTTTTGCCCGTTGACGACCCAGTGGTCACCATCCTCAACGGCCCGGGTCTGGACGTTAGCCATATCGGAGCCGGCTTCCGGTTCCGAGTAGAAGGTGCACCATATTTCCTCGGCACTGAGGATTTTCGGCAGGTAGCGCTTCTTCTGCTCCTCGGTGCCGTGGGCCAGAAAAGCCGGCCCGCACCAGCCGATGCCGTGGGCATTGGACAGGCCGGGGGCGCGATGTCTGGCAATCTCCTCATAGAAGATTACCTGCTCCATGATGGTCCCGCCGCGGCCGCCGTACTCCCTGGGCCAGGTAATGCCGACGAAACCGGCATCGTAGAGCTTGCGGTGCCACCAGACGCTGAAATCGTGGTACTCTTTCGAGTCGACCTCGGGCCCGGCGATATCCCTCCGTCCGTACCACTCAGGTAGCTCCTTCATGTGCACCGCGAGCCATTGCTTGAGTTCGTCCCGGAACGATTCTTCCTCCGGTGTATAAGAGAAATCCATCTCTCCCTCCCTGGTTTCAGATTACTAACCGTTAACTG
Organism: Dehalococcoidales bacterium; assembly: GCA_016783135.1. GTDB lineage: Bacteria > Chloroflexota > Dehalococcoidia > Dehalococcoidales > Fen-1064 > DUES01. The sequence goes on from JADHXC010000014.1 coordinate 15,644, forward strand.
CTGCCGTCTCAACCCTGCCAATTGGGAGTTTTAGAGGTGCCTCACCATTTCCAGGCAGGCATTGAGCTCATCGTAAAAAGCCAGCGACTTCTCGTCGTAGCGGGCTTGCATGAGGTGCGCCTCCGAAGGGTGAAAGACCTCTTCCTCCCCGCAGGGCGTCATCGGCAGCAAGGTATCGCTGAAGCCGTCCCATTTCCGGTTCACGGGAAGCTCCGCGTTCACCAGTGGCGGGTCCAGCGTTGCATCCACCAGTACGAGCTTGCCATCTATCTCTACCTTGCAGGCCAGGTGGTGGCTCATGGGCAGCTCCCGGGATAGTTCTCTGAGTTGCTGCGGGTAATCGTCGAGGACCTCGGCACGCTCGCCCCACCTGAAGGGATAGACCGCATACAGGACGAGTAGCCCCAGCCTCTGGAACATGTTGCCCAGGAGAAAGTGCTTCGGTGTGCATGAACCCCGGCCCAGTTTGAGGATGTCAACGTACCGCTCGGCATCGATAAGGTCGGGAAGCACGGCGTAGGGGATATCCCGGACCTTCTCATAGACACTGATTCTCGCCTGGACAGGGTCCTTGCCCCAGGTCCACTGCCGGAACTTGTCGTCCAGGATTGCGTCTGTGGCTATTGACATGTCTAACGCCTGCCCTGCATGAGTACATGGGCTTTTCTGTGTTGTCGCTTGATAATGAAGATAGCAGATAAGCCGAAGGAGGTCAATCACTGGCCGACCGACCATTGCTCGTCCCACTCAGCAGTTGGCGGAGTGTTGCCCAGAGGCTGTTGGCGCGGTCTATCTGAGGGTCAGGAGCTTCGATGTCCCCGTAGCGGGTACTGACGTACAGATTGGTGAGCTCCGTCAGTTGCCCACTGCCGTCGGGAATCAGGGGGCCCAACCGACGGTTATATTCATAGGGTGTCTCCCAGTCGCGGTGAGCGGTACCAGACCGGTGGCCCTGCCAGAGCAGGCGGCGGTAAATCTCCCGGATACCCAGTCTGCCGCCCGACGCCTCGTCCTCCGCTCCGTACCAGTAGGGAAGGGCGGTTGCTCCTCCGGTTGCCTTTCGCTTGCGCCGCAGGCGCTGCCACAGGGTGTTTAAAAACAGCAGCAGGTCTGCCTTGAAACCCTCCCAGCTCCAGAGGGACTCATTGATTTCCTCCACGTCCCCCCTCGCCCGGGAGGCGCGGAAGCGGGATATTGCCCTGGCAAGGAAGTAGGTAACGACGATGGCGACGATAGCGAAGAGTACCCACTTGAGCACCAGGCCAACAATTTCAGGGAGTGGCTGTCCCATGGGGACCTCGGGCTGTTCTTCCTCTCCCCCGAAGAACTCCGGTGTCTCGAATTCCGGCGTCTTCCCGCCGCGTATAAGATTGATTAGCCACATGCCGATATAGACCAGCGCCGCGGCGATGTAACCGAACGGGATGAGGATGTAGTAGAGTATCTGGCGGGCGATATCGAAGACGGAATTAAGCAGCCGACCGAGAAAGGCCATGAACTCCGGTGAGAAGATGCCGGCGACGGCTATTCCAATGAGGACGATGCCACCGATAACACCAAAAAGAGTAGGCAGCCAGCGGCGGTTGAATGACCGTATTGTCTCTTCCGGTGCCATCCGCTGCTGGATGGAGTGGAGGTTGGTCAGGGCCAGGGCGGAGAGGGCGAAGAAGAAGAATGCCGCCACCTGTGGAGCTATCGTGGACGCCATGTCCGACAGGGAGGCGGAACCGAGGCTCATACGCCAGACGATGATGAGGAGCACGAAAGCACCGATGCCAATCAGGAAGGTGCGGTAGATATCGCTCATGAGAAGAGGTCTCCGCCCGCGGTTGATTCCCCGCCACCAGAGGAAGGCACTTGCCGGCAGAGCTATCATCAGGAGGTCCGGCTTGGTGAAAATGTTGAGGATTGTCCTCCCGGTATGGACAAACCACTGCGGGTCGACAAGGCTGAAACCGGCGTGGTATTCGCTGCGGATAGCGGAGTAGACCAGCGCCAGACCGAAGAGGAGTATGCCGGTCCGGATCCATGATTCGGACCAGTCCCGATTGAGCAGGTACCGGGTGGCCAGGTAGGAAGCGCCCAGCAGGAATATCACCGAGGCCAGGCTCAGTGGAGGGCGGTCTTCGGTGAAGAATTCCAGTTTTCCCGTCCAGACGAGCCAGGGATAGAACCAGAAGACCTCCATGAGAACGATGGCCACCGGCGTGAAGACAACGGAAATCCAGTTCAGATATGGCAACCGTCGGAGAAGACGCCTTGCGATTCTCACTGTCTCATTCCTTGCAGGGTGATTGTGTCCAGCTCACGCCAGGGGACCTCAGCCGGGACGCAGTACGCGGGCAGTCCATCCCGTCTCAACAGGGTTTGCGAGCCGCCCACCTGCACCAGCGCGACGCTGCGCCCGGCCCTCTTCATTCTGAGCAGGGTGGCCAGCAGGGCTTCGGTGGGCACAGCGGTTATCACCAGGATGGTGCTTCCCCAGGGCAGGTTCCGGCTTTCCAGAGCAACGAACCGGGCTGCGGGCACATTCTCAGCGGAGGAATGCACCTGAGCCAGCGCTTCCAGTATATGCACCAACTGCTCGGAATGCTGGCTGGGGGCTATCCTGATGCGTTCACCGGTGAACTGCCGCAACTGGTTTATGTACAAACCGACGCGGTATCCCGACGACATGGCATGATTGGCAATGGACGCTGCGGCGATGATACCCAGTTCCTGAAGCTGGGGTACTCTTCCCCATTCGGGAGGAGGTACGGTACGCACGTCGAGGAAGATGCCCATATCGATGCTGGTGGTGGGTTCGAAGACCCTGGTCTGAAGACGGCCGAGGCGGGCGCTGGTCTTCCAGTGGATTCGCTTCAGACTGTCACCGAACTGGTACTCCCTGACACCCCTCGTCAGGATGGGGTCCTGGAAGATGTACCTCTTTATCCGGATGTCACCCAGAGGCTGCTTCGACGGGATGCCCGGCTGTACCACTGGCAGTATCCGGGGGTATACCGTGAGACGGTCCACCTGCTTGATGTCCATCTGCTGCCGCGAAAAACCAAAGAGGTCGCCGGAGCGAATCTGTGTCGGCCCGAAGGTAAAGCAGCCCCGGTGCTCACAAAGTAGCCGGTAGCGGCGTCTAACCCGGTGGTACCACCCTAGCGAGAAGAGGATGGTGAGGTAGACACGGGACGGCCTGTGTGACCGGGAGGTGTTACCGGTGAGCAGGGTCACGTCCTGCGGTATTTCCTCATCGATTTCAAGCCAGGGTAGAGGTAGCGGCTTGCGGTTGGCGATGTCCAGTTCGAGCACCACCTCTTCACCGAAGAAGGCACGCCTGGTGCTCAGTCGGCGCTGGAACTCAATACGGGTGAGGCTGTAGCGTTCCCAGAGTATGGTTATGCCCCGTACCAGGAGAAGCAGCAGGGCCACCAGGAGCAGCGGTACCTGGTGCATGAGCAGACCGATGAAGAAGAGTAGCCCGGCAATCCAGGGCCAGTAGGTGCCTCGCATGCCTCACCTTTCCGTGGTGCTGACTTCTTCTTCGACGGGTACCGGTACGGAGTCCAGGATTTCCCCCAGGGTCTCCTCCACGGTGCGGCCGCGCAGGTGGCTCTCCGCCAGGGGGATGACACGGTGGGTCAGTACAAAGGGGACAAGGTATTTCACATCATCGGGGACGACGAACGTCCTCCCCCGCAGCGCCGCCAGTGCCTGAGATACATGGTACAGCGCCATCATCGCCCTGGGGCTGGCCCCGAGCTGCAGCGAGGCGTGCTCCCTGGTGGCGTGTGTCAGGCGGATGATGTAGTCCTCAACGTCTGCGGTGACGTGTATCCTGCGGCATTCCGCCTGTATCCGGATAAGCTCATCGGAGGAGACGACCGGTTTCAGCTCTTCCAGCGGGTCGTCCTGGCGGAAACGGGCCAGGAGGACATGGTCGTCCTCAGACGAAGGGTAGCCGATGCTGACCTTGAGGAGGAAGCGGTCCAGCTGGGCCTCGGGCAGAGGGAAGGTGCCTTCCTGTTCAATCGGGTTTTGCGTGGCCATCAGCATGAAGGGTCGCGGCAGGGGCTTGGTATCACCCTCGGTGGTAACCTGGAGCTCCTGCATCGCCTCGAGCATGGCGGACTGGGTCCGCGGGGTAGCCCGGTTTATCTCGTCGGCGAGGACGACCTGGGCCATAATCGGGCCGGGCCGGTACTCGAAGTCGGACGTCTTCTGGTTGAAGATATAGGTGCCGGTGACATCGGAAGGGAGCAGGTCAGGGGTGCACTGGATACGCCGGAAGGTGCAACCGAGAGACCGGGCGACCGACTTTGCCAGCATGGTCTTGCCGATGCCGGGGACGTCCTCCAGGAGAAGGTGCCCCTCGCAGAGGAGGGTGACAATGGCAAGCTCGATGACCTCGCTCTTGCCGACGATAACCTTCTCAACGCTATTCTTTACCCTGGTGCCAACTTCCTGAATATGGCGGACGGTCTCTTCCAAGATACGCTCTCCCTTCATGCTTTCCGGCAGGTACACGGGACATTATACAGAGTCGGGCAGGTAAATGCTACGTGGGGGCGACAGTGAACCCGGAGGCGACGAAAAACGACCGAAAAACCGTGATAACGAGAAACAAATCGAGGCTAGACAGGCGTGGGATTTGTTTCAAGCGTTATGTAAATCCGACAGACGGAACTGCGGGGGTGGGCAGCGCGCGGGCATTGACCGCGACACCTCACTTTGTTGTGTCATCCTTCTGTCTGAATGAGAGTATGTGGGATAGTCAGAACAAGAAAGGGGTGGCCCGCTAGCGAGCCACCCCTTCAGACTGCTTCTGATATACGCCCCGGTCTACTTCCCGACGCTACGTATCTTCGGTCTGGTGACTACGGACGGCTGTACTACCGGAGAGTAAGTGAAGGCATAGGCCTCGGTGACGTCACCGTATTTCTTCCTGAGTTCTTCGAGCGTGCCGGCGTCCAGGGCGTGAGGCGGACAGGCATCCATGCAGATGGGCTTCTTGCCTTCCGCCCACCGCTCAATGCAGAGGTCGCACTTCTGCATCCGGGCCTTTTCTTCGTCGGCAAACTGGGGTGAACCGTAGGGGCAGGCATCCTTACAGAGGTGTCCGGCGCAGTTGAGGCACCTTTCCGCCTCTCTGATTGCCGCCTCCTCATTGAGACCGAGGGCGACCTCACTGAAGTTGGCGACACGCTGGTCAACCGGCAGCAGGGGCATGACCTCACGGGCCTGCTTCTCTTTGTCCGGAGGAATATCCACCTTGATATCGCCGACGTTGACTAGCTCCTCCGGCAGCACACGGAGGACGTCTCCCTGGAGATAGCGGTTGATATAGAAGGCGGCCCTCTGCCCGCTGGCGATGGCGTCGACTGCGCTGGTTGGCCCGTTCACGGCATCACCGGCGGAGAAGATTCCCCGGCGTCCGGTCATTAAAGTCTCGGAATCGGCGGCAATTGTGCCCATCGGGCTGGTCTCGATACCACCGTCACCGGCCAGGCCGGTAAGCTCGGGGGTCTGCCCGATGGCGAAGATGACGGTATCGGCAGCAAAGGTCTGCTCGCTGCCCTTGACCGTCTGAAATGTGGGGCGTCCGTTCTCGTCGAACACAAGGCCTTCAATCCCGTGGCACTCCGCTCCGGAGACCCTGCCGCCGTCACTGAGGATGCGCACCACGTTCAGCGAGGGATGGAGCTGTATACCTTCCTGCTCAGCCTGCTCCTGTTCGCTGGATTCGGCAGGCATATCCTCCGCGCACTCCAGGCAGGTGACATGTACCTCGGTGGCCCCGAGGCGTATGGCAGACCGGGCGCAGTCGATGGCGACATTGCCGCCGCCTACTACCAGTACCTTCGGTCCTACCTTGAGGGCTTTCCCGGCATTGACGTCCTTCATGAAGGACGTCCCCACGAGGACATCATCGAGGTCGGCGCCGGGGATATCCAGCTTCTGACCCTTGTGTGCCCCCAGGGCGAGCATCACCGCACCGTAGCCCTGGCCGAGCAGGTCATCGAGTCCTTTACCCAGGTCTACCGGCGTGCCGGTCCTGATTTCCACACCGAGCGCTTCGATGTAGTCGATATCTCTCTTGAGCATTTCGCGGGGCAGGCGGTGCTCCGGTATCCCCACGGCCAGCATTCCTCCTGCCACCGGCAGGGATTCGAAGACGGTCACGCCGTATCCCATCCTGATGAGGTCATAGGCGGCGGCAAGACCGGCCGGTCCGGAGCCAACGATGCCGACCCTGTCCGGCTGCGTCTGCGGCAGGGCCTGCGGTAGCTCCTGGGGGACGTTGTCGGTGACGAAGCGTTTCAGGGCTTCGATGGCGACCGGTTCATCCAGGTCCTTGCGACGGCATTCGGTCTCGCACGGGTTGAGGCATATCCGACCGCACACCGAAGGCAGCGGCATATTACGCAGGACAACGTCCAGCGCCTCTTTGAACTTGCCCTTAGCGATGAGGGCGATATACGCCGGAATACGGATATGGGCGGGACACGCAATATGGCAAGGGGCTTCCTGCTCCCCGTAGAGTCCGTTGCCGTTCGTGGATGTGATGATACCGCAGGTCTTCTCTTCGCGGCACTTGTCCCGGTCGATAACGACTATTCCATCTTCGTCTCTCTTTGTGACTGCTTCATTGGGGCAGACAAAGGCACAGACCGGTTCGCTACAGTGGTAGCACGGTGTGGCCATGTGGCTGACGAAGACATCGGGGAACTTGCCCTCCTCCTGGTAGAGCAGCCTCATCCACCTGGCGGGACCGGCGGGGATATCGTGCCAGTCCTTGCAGGCGATGGAGCAGGCAAAACATCCAGTACATCGGTTCTGGTCAAAATAAAATCCCAGTTGCATCGTCATGTCTCCTTAGGCCTTGTTAACTTCGACAAGTGCCGTCTTCAGTATGGCCGCGCCACCCGGTGAATAAACATCATCGGTAACAGTATTTGTACAACCGCCGCGGTCAATTCCCTCATCGTCAGGGTTGAACCAGGCGCCCTCGTATATGGAAATTACGCCGGGGATAATACGCCGGGTAACCCAGGCCTTGATAGCCAGCTTACCGCGGTCATTGAATACGTAGACCTCGTCACCGTCCCGGATACCCCGGGGTTCGGCGTCGACGGGATTAATCCACATCACGTGGGGGTCTACCTCGACCAGCCAGTCCACGTTCTGGAGCGTGGAGTGGACCCTCACCCGCGGATGCGGCGTGAGAAGCTGGAGCGGGTACTTTGCCGCCAGCGGGCTGTACCTGTCTTCCCGCCCGTCTGCGATATACTTCGGAACGGGGGGAGTGTGCGGGTCGTCAAGGTCCGCCAGTCGCTGCGAGAATACCTCAATCTTACCCGAGGGCGTACTGAAGGGATTGTTTTCAGGGTCTTCAATCTGGGCCTTGAAAGCAATATACGGTTCATCAATCTTAACTCGGTGGATGGCTTCCTTCTTGAATTTGTCATAGTCAGTGATGTGCTGCTGGTACTCCGGGTTCGTAGCGATGAATGTACGCAGCCATTCGTCTTCAGTCTTGTCGTCGAAGTCCTCAAAGCCCAGCTTCTCGGCGAGCAGGTTCCCGATTTCCCAGTCTGTTTTGCACTCGCCCAGTGGTTCGATAGCCTTGTTCGCGTATGTAAAATAGGGTCCGGAAGGCCACGGTCTGGTGAGGTCGTTCTTCTCGGCGAAGCTCTGTACCGGCAGGACTATATCCGCATATCTGGCCGTCGGAGTCAGGAAGATATCCTGGACGACGAGAAACTCCAGACCCTTCAGCGCCCTGACACCCTTGTTGGCGTTGCCGCGCTGGTTCAGCGGATTACCACCGGCAAACCAGGCCGCCTTGATATCGGCGGGGTAGCCGCCGGCCGTACCCTCGAGGAAGCCGTCCCAGATTTTATTAACATGGATGCGGCGCACCAGGCGGAGGTTGATATCCAGTGTCCCGCGGATGGATGGGCCGCCGGCCTCGGTGGGGTTTCTCATGCCGGGGACTCCGGCAGAACGGAACATATGCCCGTAGGGGATGCCCATCAGGCCGCCGCAGGCGCTCCCACCCGGCTTCCCGATGTTACCCGTCATCGCCGTCAGGGTTATGGCGCAACGGTTGTACTGCTCTCCGTAGGCGGCCCGCGCCGGGCCCTGGCAGTCCATGAGACAGGCCGGCTTGGTGGTGGCGTACTGTCGTGCCAGGTCAACGATGCGCTGTGCGGGCACACCACATATCGCTTCTGCCCAGGCCGGTGTCTTCTCGACACCGTCCTCTATACCGAGGACATACTCTTTGTATTCATCGAATCCGACGGTGTATTTATCGAGGAAAGCCTGGTCTTGCAGGTTTTCTTTAATAATGACATTGGCCATAGCTGTCATCATGGCGGCGTCAGTGCCGGGGATTATGGGAATCCATTCCGCGGCCAGGGTAGCTGCGGAATCATGGTACCGTGGGTCGATTGAGATGATGGGAATGCCGGCCTCCCTTGCCTTGGTGAGGTTGTAGATAGTATCCGTACCGGAGACCATCCTTACCGGGTCCCATCCCCACAGTATGATGAGCCTGGCGTTTAGCAGGTCTTCGCGACTGTGACCAACCATAACGTCGCCGTAGGATGACATTACTGCCCACACGGCACCTTCTGACGAGATATTGCCGTAGCTGGAGGTAAAACCTCCGAACATGGACAGTGCTTTGCGGAGGGAGCCGGCACTGTGCAGGGCGCCCAGGTGACCGCCGCCGCCTAAGAAGAAGGCGCTGTTGCCATAGGTCTCTTTGATGCGAGTCAACTCGTGGACAATGGTATCCATGGCTTCGTCCCACGAAATCCGCTCGAACTCGCCCTTGCCCTTTTCACCAACCCTCTTCATGGGATACAGGAGACGGTCCGGGTGGTAAATCCAGTGGCGGTAGGCCCGGCCTCGCCAGCAAGCCCTGAGCTGGTTTTCCTCATCCTCGTAGCCGTCGCCCTCGATTCTGGTTATCACGCCATCCTTGACGTGGACCCGGAGCGGGCAACGCCCGCCGCAATCGAAGGCGGAGGTACAGAGGACAATGTGCTCGCCATCGGCCAGACTGGTTTCTTGCGTGCTCATATCCACCTCCTTGCAGATAGGTGTAACCGGTAATTCTTTCAGTATTCTAACCGTCTTCACTAACGGGGTCAACATCGCCGGGGGGGATTGAGCGCCACTGGGAAGTGGCGTGCCACTGGAGAAAGTGGCATGCCACTGGAGAAAGTGGCATGAGTTTCTTCTCACCGCACAACACGGACTTTAAGCCCGGCACCATATTCTGTATAATCAATGGGTAGGCTACGCCAGCCACTAACAGACACTGCCGGGGGTGATTGATGGGAGATATAAAGAGCGCTCGCGAGATTGCCATGGAGAAGCTCGCCAGACTGGATGCGACTACCGAGGAGGAGCGCTTGCAGTGGAAGTTCGTTCCCAGGGGGCAGGAACTGGCCGTCAGGTATCTCAAAGAGGATTGTAACCTGATAGCCGAGCTTGCCGAATACGGCGAGGAAGAGAGGAAGTACATTGTCCAGGGTGCTGGCGAAGTCCTGCTAAGAAACATTGGGCTGCCCATGAACGATGCTGCCAGGCGGACCAATAAGCATGTAATGGACGGCTTCAAGCTACTCAAGAATGACAAGGCGAGCGTGGAGAATGTCTACAGTCTTATAAGGCAAATCTTCAGTCATTACACCGAGCAGGGAGAACAGCAGCGAAAGCAGGCCTACGAGCAACTGAAGACGCAGTTCGCAACCAGAATGCAGCAGGCAGCCCAGCAGCAGTTTGGTACAGCAGTGAGAATTCGTAATGATTTCGAACGACACCCACAGTTCCAGGAGGAATGGCGTAAGGTACTGACACAATTGGACAGGCCGTATCTTCAGAACCTGGCTGAATATCGGAGCGAGCTACAGAGTATTCCCTGAGAACCGGCAGGACAGGAGATTTCCGGAAACCGACTATGGATATCAATGACGAGAGGATTCGGGACGCTGTTGAACGTACCGAGGTGTTGCGGGCACCACGGCAGGCCCTGTTCACCTTCGGGAGGACCAGTATCTACTACTACCTGATTACGGAACCGGCTTATGCCGACCTGATAGGCGGTTCTATCGAGACTGTGATAAGAGAGGGCAGGGTCCTGGCGGAAAAACCGAAGATTGTCACGCCTCACTATCTTAGCGGGTTGGAGGGCTTCAGCACCGATGCCCGGAGGTACTTCGACGCCATCATCGAGAACTACGGCCCGCACATCCCGGGGTTGCTCTACACTTACCGGAACGAACCAAAGGAGCTCAATATTGTCTCCAATGACTGGAAAGCGGTAGTGGACAAGCTGAATGCCGAGATTGACCGGCGGGGTGACCCGCTGGCGGCCATCATCAAAGGGTCTGACGAGCTATGGGATGTATCCCTGGTAAAGTTCATATTCGAGATGACCCAGCGTTCCGTAGGCACCAACCTGGGAGAGATGGGCTCCAGGGGTCTTCTCAGAATGGACACCAAAGGCGTTCCTGCCGATGCCCGTCTCAGGATTGAGGCGCTATTCACACAGGTCTCACGCGGCGAGATTGCACCCGCCGTTCTCAAAGAGGAATTGGACCGATGGGACCTCTATGAAGATTACGAGGACAGGTTCCTTGGTATCTTTCGTAAGTAGAGGCAAAGGAGGAAACTTCGGGCCGTGGAAATTACAGCAATCGAGGCCAGAGACCTGTCCGAGGCATGGTTCCTTTGTCTGGGAAAGACCCTTGCTCATGGTCGCGAATACACAATAGACCGGGGCAGCTACGCCGGGGAGCGGCGTAAGGAGCTTGACCTGGTGGTAATCCAGGTCCACTACCCCGGGACAAGACCGCTGGTACCCGATGTGCCGCAGGGAGTCCCACCTCCAACCACGATGGACTACATAGAGAGCTACCTCCCATACCTGATGACGGCGCACAAGGCAGAGGGGGAGCAGTATACCTACGGCCAGTACCTGGAGAAGCAGATTGACGAGGTCGTCCGGATGTACCGGGAGGACGGTCACAACACCAACCAGGCCTTCATGGCCGTGGGGGACGCCCAATCGGTCTACCTGTCCGACCCGCCCTGCCTCAGGGCAGTGGATACCAGAATCCGCGATGGCCGACTGTGCTTTGTGGTCTATTTTCGTTCCTGGGACCTCTGGGCAGGCTTTCCATCCAACCTGGCGGCACTCCAGCTCCTTAAAGAGTACATGGCCAGTGAGATAGGTGTTGCCGACGGAGAGCTGGTTGCCATGAGTAAAGGACTGCACCTTTACGAGTACTGCTGGGAGCTGGCCAAAATTACTGCCAGGATTACTGACTAACCCGAGGACAGCAATAGCCTGCCTGAAATTGTCCCTGGCTATACCGTTGCCAGCATCCGGTCCACAGCCTGTAGTGCCCTGATGCGAACCGGTTCCGGTACGGTCACCCGGGGCGTCATCTCCTTGAGCGACCAGAGCACCTTCTCCAGGGTGATAAGCTTCATGTTGGGGCAGACCGCGCGCTCGGACATGGGGATGAACTTCGTATCGGGGTTCTCCTTCTGCAGGCGGTGGATTATGCCGACCTCGGTCCCGACAATTATCTCCCGGACGTCGGGCTGGGCGGCGTACCGGCAGATTCCGCTGGTGCTGAGAACGGCATCTGCCATCTCAATAACCTCGGGCCGGCACTCCGGGTGGACCACGGCCTTCGCCTGCGGGTGCTCCTGTTTCTTTTGAATGATGTCCTCGCGGCGTATGCGGGTATGAGTCGGGCAGTAGCCGGGCCACAGGTGTATTTTCTTCCCCGTCTGAGTAGAGGCATAGTGACCCAGGTACTGGTCCGGGACAAACAGAATCTCGTTGGAATCCAGGCTTTCAATCACCTTCACGGCGTTGGCCGAGGTGCAGCAGATGTCCGATTCCGCCTTGACATCAGCGCTGGAATTCACGTAGCAGACAACGGAGGCTCCGGGGAGCTCCCTCTTCTTTTCCCTGAGTTTTTCCGCCGTAATCATGTCCGCCATCGGGCAACCGGCATGGGCGTCCGGCAGGAGGACCGTTCTGTCCGGGCAGAGAATGGCGGCAGTCTCCGCCATGAAGTGTACCCCGCAGAAAACGATTACGTCGGCATCCGTCCTGGCGGCCTTCTGGCTGAGTTCCAGGGAATCACCGACGAAGTCGCCGATATCCTGCACCTCAGCCCTCTGGTAGTTGTGGACCAGGATAACGGCATTTCGCTCTTTCTTAAGGCGGTTAAGTTGCTCGATAAGGTCAGCGTCTCTGTTCTGCATCTTTGCCTGGTCTCCACTCATCCGTACAATGCCTCCCGTGGTCTCCAGGAGCTTACTCCTCTTCGACCCGCTTGATGTCGGCGCCAGCACGGACGGTACCGCCGTGGACTACCCGGGCAAAGACGCCTTCCCTGGGCATAATACACTTCCCGGTCTGCTGGAGAATGGCGCATCCGGTGTGGCACTCCTTACCGATTTGGGTCACCTCAAGCGTGACACTATCACCCACTTCCAGAAAAGTGCCTATCGGCAGTGTGAATAGCTCTATCCCTTCGGTGGTAAGGTTTTCAGCGAAATCACCGGGGCCTACATCCAGCCCCATATTTCGCATTTTCTCGATACTTTCTGTCGCCAGAAGACTGACCTGACGGTGCCAGGCGCTGTCCGCGTGGGCGTCATTCTCGATACCGTAGTTATCGCGCAGGACGACCTCGTCGACTACGTCCTTCCTGGTGCCTGTGGTGTCACTCCGGCAGACGGCAATCACTTTGCTCACTTTTCTCTCCCTCGAAGGTCGCGTTTATGGTCTCCTGCTGGCCAAACCGTCCTTTATCTCATTATACCCTATTCGCGGTCTGCCTGTGGACTTCACACACCGTTACCATGCGGATTCGTGCACTACCCGGACGATTGTCCCGCCGCCGACCACGGTATCGCCATCGTAGAAGACGATTGCCTGGCCGGGCGTTATCGCCATCTGCGGCTCCCGGAATACCACCCGCACTTCATCCTCACCAGCGGGGGTCACAACGGCTTCGGTCTCCTGGTGAAGATAGCGTATCTTCGCCCGGACGGATAGCGGTTTCTCCGGTCTCTCTACGGATACCCAGTTCAATGCCGAAGCGACAAGCTTGGTGGCGTAGACCTCTTCCTTACCGCCGACGGTAACGGTGTTTTTCTCCCTGTCAATGGCAACCACGTAGAGTGGTGCCCAACTTGATATCCCCAGTCCCTTGCGCTGTCCTATGGTATAGGAGGTAATGCCGCGGTGCTCACCGAGGGCGTTCCCCTCCCGGTCCAGTATTGGTCCGGGCCCGGCATCGACACCGGTGTACTCTCTGACGAACCTGGCATAGTCATTATCCGGAATGAAGCAGATATCCTGGCTTTCCGGCCGGGCGGCGACAGATAACTTGAGTCTTTCCGCGATGCGCCGTACCTCCTGCTTGGTCAGTTCTCCGAGGGGGAACAGGGTGTGGCCAAGCTGTTCCTGGTCCATCATGTAGAGCACATAGGCCTGGTCCTTGCTGCGGTCAGCGCCCTTCTTAAGAAGGTACCTGCCGTTGCTCCTGTCTATTCTGGCGTAGTGGCCGGTGGCCACCATGTCGGCGCCAAGCTCTCCCGCCCTTCCGAGAAGGGCACCGAACTTGACGGACCGATTGCACCGGATACACGGGTTCGGGGTCCGGCCGAGGCTGTACTCACGGCAGAAATCGGTAATCACCTCTCGGATAAATATGTCTCTGAAGTCGACCACGTAGTGGGGAAAGCCCAGTTTGTGGGCTACCCGCCGGGCGTCGGTCGCAGCATCAGCCCCGCAACAGCCGCCAGACCTATCCGTCTCCTCGGTCGTTTCGTTAGCCGGATGGACCTGCATGGTTATCCCGATGACCTCGTGGCCTTCCTCCTGGAGGAGGGCAGCCGCCACCGAGGAGTCCACCCCGCCGCTCATGGCAACCACGACTCTCGTCACGTCCGTACCAGCCTTATCTTGCCCCAGAGCGCCATCCTGTCGTTCCTGATGATGGTTACGCCTCTCAACCCCTCGACCTCCTGTGCGAATGCCAGGCTACGCTCAATATCGGCTTCTTCCCTGACACTATTACCTATCGCCGTTGCCGCGGCGTCGGCGAGTGCGGTGCTGGGAGCCAGTACGATTACCGCATCGGCACTGCCGAGACTGAGGGAATGCCCCACGGTCCCGGAGGAAGTGCAGACGCCCAGCGGGGTCTCGCTCGCCCGTATCTCAAGAGCGACCCGACCGTCAAAAGGCGGCTTTCCCGTATAGATGCCCACCCGTCTCTTTTTCAGGGTCTTGAGGAAAATGTCCCCTCCGTTTTCGACGAGTACCTCCGGGGAGAATTTGAGTAGCTCCCTGCCGACCCGCTCGGCGATGGCTCCGGCTACAGCCGCCATCGGGCCGACACCCACCTTCTCTGCCGCTTCCGACATTTCCCTGACTATGTCGGGAGCTTCGTTCTCCACGGGGAATGGCTCCATGGCAGTGGCAAATCCGGGATGGTGCCGGATATAGTCCTCAAGTAAGCCTCGCTGCTGAACGACAACCTTGTGTGCCTTCTCTGTCAGGTCACGCTTTGCCCGTATGTACAGGTCAGTCTCCTTCACGACCACATTGAAGGAAACCAGGTCTTTGTCGGCCGACCACAGTCGGTAAAATCTTGGCTCATACATAGTTAAAAGCCCACCATAGGTCCGGCGGGTGCCCGGGCTGCCGGTGCATCGGCGTGACCGAGGTAACGGTGGGACTATCCGGGTGCTGAAAAACCATCAATTTGCGAAAAATGACGCAACGTCCAGATACGAAATTGGGGCTGGTTCCCGGCTTTTCACCCCTTTTTCATCAGCCTGCTAGTGCGCCGGGACGTCCACGAAGCCGCAGCGCTGTCCGCGCAGATAGTCTATCTGCCCCACGTGCAGGGCTATCTCGGTGGCAATCCGGCTCATTACACCGCCGATTGTATCCGGTGGGCGGTCGGGCCGTGCCAGTTCCAGCATCTTCTCGACAGGGAGTTGTTCGAGGAATTCGAGGGTATTCTTGCGCACGGCACCAGCATAGGCACGGAGCACTTCCAGTTCGGGTACCGGCCACGCCCGCAACTGCTCTACAGTATAACCGTAGCCGGACTCGTCGGCGGGGGTGCCCAGCTTGCCGGCCCAGCCTTCGTCGTAAAGCCTGGGCTTTTGCCGGATGACCCGGTTAACGAAGAAGTCTTCCACCTGGGCGAAGTGCCACACGATGAAGGCGATAGAGTTGCACTCATCGGTCGGTCGCCAGGCGGCATCCTCCTGAGTCAATCCCTCCAGTGACCGGTCAAGGTAGCCCTGGCTCTGGTTCAGGGAAGCAATGATTATCTCTCTGGCATTCATGGATTCCTCCTATCTCTTGCTGGCTGATATTATTGCGGTGGTGCGGTTGATGCTATTCTACGTTCATACCCGAGGGCTGTCAACGCTCAGGAGTCCGCTGGCCCGTGTACTATTCTACCCTGGTCGATTCGTCCTGGTCGGTCTCACGCACGGTCAGCCTCAACCCCTTCTGCCCGATGACGACCACCTTCTTGCCGGGCTTCATTTCACCACTTTCCGCCTCCGCGGTCCAGATTTCACCCCGTATCTTCACCTGTCCGGAAGGATTCAAACGTCCTACCACTTCGCCCTGTATGCCAATCATATCCGTCAGACCGGCTACGGGCTTCACACTCAGGGCCTGCCTTGCCTGACGGTAGGTGTACACGTTCCAGATGCCCAGAGCAATCGACGTCGGCACCAGTATCCACACTGGAAGAAGGACGTTTATCAGCGGAAGCCCCCAGAGAACAACGGCGACCAGACCCGCCTGCTCCAGCAGGCTGGTGAAAATCCTCCAGATAAGGAGACTTCTTACTGCGCTATCCATTATCCTTCTTCTGCGGGATGACAAGAATGACCAGTCTCCGGCTATTCTCCTGTCTTCTCCAGACTCCATTATAGCAGGGTGCGTAATGCTATGCCGGAAGTGAATCTGCATTGCGGGTACCGCCTGCGTTGCAGGCGACAAAATCCCGGTGCTATACTAGACCAGCGCTTGTTGGTCAAGCGTACTTGACCAGCGTTTACAGGTCAAGCGTAATTGTACAGCATAGAGATACGAGGTAGGTAATGAAGCTTTCCCGCGAAGAAGTACTGCATATTGCCAGGTTGGCGCGTCTGGGGCTGAGCGACGAAGATGTCGAGACGGCCAGGGAGCAGCTCTCCAACATCCTGGAGAACTTCGAGGTGCTGCAAGCGGTGGACACGGACGATGTGCCACCAACGGCACAGTCCATCAACCTGAGCAACGTGCTCAGGAAGGACGAGGAATGCGCTTCCTTCACACAGGAGGAGATATTGGCCAACGCCCCCCAGAAGGAAGACGACTCTTTCAAGGTACGGGCCGTCCTCGAGTAATGAATGTCGAACAGGCAGGATATACTGATGGACTTCTGGACACGGCTAGATAATCTGATTGCCGCCAGCGAAGTGGTTATTGACAGGCCGAAAGGTAGTAGCCATCCCCGCTATCCAGATTTCCTGTATCCGCTAAATTACGGCTACCTGACAGGTACTGCCGGCGGGGATAACAGTGAAATAGACGTCTGGCAGGGTTCAATGGTGGACCAGCGGCTCGTTGGCGTAGCTTGCACCGTTGATACGCTGAAGGCTGACGCGGAAATCAAGCTACTTCTCGGGTGCACTGATGATGAGATAGGCATTATTGACAGGTTCCACAATAGTGACTATCCCATGTCAGCCATCATCATCAGGAGAGCCGCATAATATAGACTGCTGAGTCCGGGGCGAACCAGGTGTTCCGGGAAGACTGAAAAGAGACTGACGAGGAGGGGCCTGAAGTTGACCACCGACCGTGACCATCTGACGATTCACGAAGCGCACTGTCTACTCGAGGAAAGAAGGTTCTCCTCAGTAGAGTTGACCAGGGCTTGTCTTGACCGCATACGCTATCTCGACGAGAGGGTCGGTGCCGTGGTGACTGTCACCGAGGAGCTTGCCCTCCAGCAGGCGGAGGAGGCCGATAAGCGCATTGCCGCCGGTGACGCCGGTCCACTCACCGGTATCCCGGTGCTGGTCAAGGACAATATGTGCACCAGAGGAGTCCGTACAACCTGCTCCTCGAGAATGCTTCAAAGTTTCGTTCCACCATATAACGCGACCGTAGTTGACAAACTCGAAGAGGCGGGGGCGGTAATCATCGGCAAGGCCAATATGGACGAATTTGCCATGGGCTCGTCAACGGAGCATTCTGCCTTTTTCCCCACTCATAACCCCTGGGACCTGTCCCGTGTACCTGGGGGAAGCAGTGGAGGCTCTGCCGCTGCCGTGGCTGCCGGCGAGGCCATCTTTGCACTTGGCTCGGATACCGGGGGCAGTATTCGCCAGCCTGCCGGTTTCTGCAGCGTCACCGGGCTGAAGCCTACCTACGGCCGGGTGAGCCGTTATGGTCTGGTCGCGTTTGCCAGCTCGCTGGACCAGATTGGCCCGCTGACACAGGACGTTACCGACTGTGCCCTGGTGATGAACGCTATTGCCGGCCACGATAACCGGGACTCCACGTCCGTTCCCGAACCTGTTCCCGACTATACACAGTGCCTCAACGGGGACGTGAAGGGTCTGAAAATTGGCATTCCGAAGGAGTATTTCGTCGAGGGGATGCAGCCGGAGGTCGAGGACGCGATAAGGGTGGCAATCGGCCAGCTTGAGAAACTGGGGGCCAATATAGAGAGGGAGGTCTCCCTGCCACACACCCGCCATGCCCTGGCAGTGTACTATATTATTGCCCCCTCCGAGGCCTCGGCGAACCTGGCCCGCTACGATGGCACGACGTACGGCTTTCGTTATAAGGGTGGGGAAAGCATGTGGGATACGATGGAGAAGACCCGGCAGTTCGGCTTCGGGGCCGAGGTCAAGCGGCGTATCATGCTCGGTACCTACGCCCTGTCCGCCGGCTACTATGATGCCTACTACCTGAAAGCGCAGAAGGTACGCACCCTGATACGGCGGGAGTTCGATGAAGCCTTCGAAAAGTTCGATGCCCTGGTGACACCCACCTCGCCCACGGTACCCTTCACGATGGGAGAGAAACTGGACGACCCGGTGCAGATGTACCTTTCGGATGTCTGTACCCTGCCGATTAACATTGCCGGCCTGCCCGCAATCTCGATACCGGCCGGCTTCGCCGACGGTCTGCCGATAGGTATGCAGATAATCGCCAGACCATTCGCCGAGGAGACTATCCTCAGAATTGCCCATGCCTACCAGCAGGCTACGGACTGGCATGAGAAGAGGGCGAGGATAGTGTAGGGAAGTCTCCGAAAAGGCACATCTTCTCTGGTTTTTCCCTCTTTCTTCTGTTGGGTGGAAGACGAATCAAGGGGGACACCCCCTTGGCCCCCCCGCCCAAAGGGGTAGGCCCCTCAGAAGGGGCACCCCCTCTGGACACCCCAAAACGGTGTGGGGCCAGTTTATCGGCAGGTGTCATTCGCACCTTAGAGAGTGTTGCACTATTCTGGTAAGAGCTTGGGGAAGCGACTACGAGCGGGGCGTTGAAGAGGGGCTGCGCCCCTCTTTCTTTTTCTTCCCCCTCTCTTTGACAAAGGGAGGGGGACCAAGGGGGAGGGTTTCCTGACCCTGAGATTGCTTCAGTGTCTCTTCGCTTTGCTCAGAGCCCCGCTCGCAATGACAGGAGGGGTGCTGGTGGTTCTCGCAATGACAAGGTTGTGCTTGATGTCATTCTGAACGAAACGAAGTGTAGGGCCGCTGCTAGTAGCGGTACAGAATCTGGGCTATGGGCCGCGAGATTCTTCGCTGCGCTCGCAATGACAGGAGGGGCGCTGGTGTCAATTGCGGCAGGTGACACAATACTATGGGGGAAGGTTAGACAGAATTGCCCGGCCATCTAACAAACCGGGCAATTCTGAGAGGTACGTAGGATACCTGAACCGTAACATACCCTACAGCGGTATAGTATAGTATTGCCTTATAGGTATTGTCAAATCGGTAGTGAGCTGCCGTTGATAGGGTGCCAGGGTATCAGGACAAGGTTTCCTCATAGTAAAATACTCCGGTTGACCGTGGCGGGAATATGTGGCACCATAAATCACAGCACACTATTGATTGGAGCATGATTCCTGGAGGGTGAAATGACTTCCGATGACAGAGTACGAAGAGAAGTAATCATAAAGCGACTGAGGAAGATTGAGGGGCAGGTCCGGGGACTGGAGAAAATGGTCGATGCCGAACGTGACTGTGAAAGCATAGTGACTCAGCTAGCGGCAATTCGCTCGGCCATCGAAAGCGTGGGGCAGCTCGTACTGAACAATTACATGCAAATATGCTTTCGCAAGGAGACGGAGCCTGAGAACCCGACTGCATCACTGGCACGGGTGGTAGGCATCTGGAACAGGGTGCGGGTACGAGATACCAGCTGAGTTCTGAAAGAGACCAGTCCCGATATCGGCAGGCGGGGTTTTTATTGCCTCAAATAGAACAGGGTGCTGACCTTATTGAGTCGGGCACCCTGTTTTTTAACCTGCGAACGGATAACCGGAAGACGATGCCTTCGTCAGGCGTCACTTCTCCTTGCTAATCTCGTCGTACCACTTGCCGTAGTGGTTTTTAGCGTAGGTCACGGAAATTTTGCCATTCAGTATTGAACGGAAAGACTCCACCATTCTGGGGTGAATGGCGCCCAGATAGATGTGGACCAGTAGCATGACAAAGGCAGCGATAAAGGCAACGTCATGAATAACTATGCACCACTGAAACAGACCTGCCGGGACGATGTCCCTGAGGAACCATATCACCAGACCGGTCATCACGAAGAGGACGCCTGTGCCCAGCACCACCAATTGCCACATCTTCTGACCGGTATTTACGTGCGGTTGCGGAGGCATATTATCTTCCGAGCCGCCGAAGTAGTAGTCCGGTGCTGCCTTTACCCATCCCAGGTCATCCTTACCCCAGGTAAGAGTCTCCTTAATGAAGTGTAGCGACATCCTGGGGTTGATAAAGAAGTACACTATCGGTCCGCCCACGAAGATAACGGCCGATATCCGGTGGACGATTCTAGTCCAACCCCCGGCTGCTATGCCACCGAGTCCTGGAATGAACAGAATAGCGCCAGTGACCGCCAGTATCAGGAAGGCGGCGGTATGGACCCAGTGAAACCAGACCGTCCGCATCTTGAAACGTTCGACTACGCGTTCTTCGGTCATTCGCTCTCTCCTCCTCGGGCTATTCTCATCTTTGCGATAAGATAGTTCAACCCGAAACCGGCGGCGGCGACGACCGCAACCCCGATACCAAGCCACTTCAGAATACCCCTTACCTCCGCTGCGGCGGGGACCTTTGGGTCAACCGGCAGGCCGTAGGTATCAGGGGCTTCATCGAGCACGTACATCACGTGTAGTCCCCCCAGTTCGGTTTTCCCGTATAGATTGGCTGAAGGATTCTGTTTCTCCAGTTCCGTGACACGTTTCCCGGCATTGTCAAGTAGCTCCGAACGCTTGCCAAATGTGATTGCTCCGGTGGTGCAGGCTTCCGAGCAGGCAGTTGGCTGGCCGTTGCTGACACGGTCAATACAGAAAGTACACTTGTCCATGACGCCGGCACCGGTAACACTGGTACTCCCCAACTGGGGTATACCAAACGGGCAATTCTGGGCACAGTAACCACAGCCAGAGCATTTTTCTCGGTCATACTGGACGAACCCCATCTCGTTGTAGCTCAGGGCTCCGGTGGGGCATACCTCAACGCAGGCAGCATCGGTACAGTGCATGCAGGCCTGCTTTCTGAGGCTCCAGTCATCGCCCTTTTTCAGGGGGAATAGAGTTGTCCAACAATCAGGAGAAAGCTCGGGGGAATCCTCGGGCTCAGGCTTGATGGTCTCTGTCAGGCTGTTGTAGTTCTTGCAGGCGGCGTAGCACCACCAGCAACCGACGCACCTGGAGACGTCCACCAGCATGGCAAGGTCCTGTCCGGAGGAGGCCGCTCTGGCCACAGTGCCAAGACCCTGCGAACCGAGCAGAACGACTCCCGCAGTTCCTGCCGAGGCTTTCAAGAAACCTCTCCGGTCCAGTTTCATATCTACTCCCTGGTTTCTCTTTATTGCTGCGGATTTCTACTGAGGAGCGGGCACCTGTATCACGATAACACCACGGTTAGCTTCTCTCTCAACAGGGTCCACATCGTCTTCGGTCAGGAACAAATCAGCATTGCCGTGACACGAGTTACAGCTTTCGTTCTGAGGAGTATGCAACTGAATATTGTGCGGGGTGGCATACTTCCAGGTAGGTTCAGCGTCGAAATCGGGAAGAAGGTCGGAGCCGTAATAGTCACAGGTACCGGCGCAGGTTGGCGCGTGCCGCAGTACCACGTATTGATAGGGCCTTTCGGCTGACCTTATCGGGTTGAGTCCTATTCTGAAGAGTATCTGCGACGGCTCGCTGGTCCGACATGGCACTCCCTCTTCGTCAAGGGCGACGTGACAGCTGGAGCAGTTCTTGTAGGCGAGAGAATGACAGACCTGGCAATCCAGGTCGCCGAGGTGCTGCTGGTGCTGCGGGTTATCGTCGGTATTGGTCCAGACATCCGCGTGACAGTCATCACATTGCGTAGAAGCACTATTACTATAGCGGTCACTCACCAGCATCCCGGTCCCGTGGAGCTCCTCCCCGTGGCACATGGTACATGTCATCGTCTCCTGTGTCCAGTGGACATCAGCCGGAATGCCCTCGTTATTACCGAGATACTCGTCGCCAACCCGGGCACCATGACAGGCTATACAGTTGTTCTGCATTGAAGGGGTCTTCTTGAAGACGTGACTGGACACCAGCCCGCCCCCCATTTCATCAGGACGGCTGACGTGGCACTGACCGCAGGAGGTGTGGCATCCTTGACAGTGGTTGTCAAAGGCCGTGTCCAGGGCTGAGCCTTCACTGAGGTCACCGCCCCTGGCTTCGAGCTTGCTTATGAAACCGCTGAGCGTGGTGTGCAGACTGCTATCATTTAGAAGGGCAATGTCACTGTGGCAGGTATTACAGCCCTCTTCCGATGGGTCAATCACTATCTCCTGGTGAGCGGTCTCTTTCTCTTCTGCGCTGCTATCACCGCCGTGACAGATAACGCAACCCACCATACCATGAGTGCTCTCCAGGAACTTGCTGTCCTTGATGTAGGCTTTTTCCCATACCTCCAACGGAGGTAGCTCTCCCCCTCAGCCTTCACCCGAGGTTGCTTCCGACTCCACTTCCTCTTCCACGGTGGCAGTCTGTTTGAGCAGGTCTTCGTCAGTATGACAGAGGATACAGGAACTCGCTTCCTCACCGGGTGTTGGCCCAGGAGGAACGGAACAGCCTGCCGCGACGAATGCAGCCAGCAAGACCAGCCCGAAGACCGCAAGTACCAGTCTCTTCATCTACCGCTCCCCTTCCTTAGTCCCGTATCAGTATCTTTCATTCGTTCGGGGGGAGGGATGCTCCCTGCTAGAAACCAGACTTCTGCAGGGAGCCTATGAGTCTATTTCTCAGTATCGTAACCTTGGACAGTTGAAGCATCGAAGCATTTGTTCATATTAACTGCCGTATCCGTGGTCCAGGAACACATGCCAAACTTCAGGCTGTAAGCATCATACCCGAGCAGATTCAGCAGGGACGCTGCCTGAGCGGCTGAATGCCCGGTGTAGCAGTAGACGTAGACCGGCGAGTCCGGGTCCAGCTTGTCCAGGTTGTCTACCAGGCTGCTAAGCCCGATGTTGATGGCGCCGGGAACATGCCCTGCGGCGTAGTCTGCCGCGCTGCGAACGCTGACGATGGTCATGTCCTCATCCTCGGCGATTTTTATGTTTAGGTCGGACGCCGTGATGTACTTCGGGGAAACGGTCGCAACTGCGGCCTTGATGATGGCGTCTTCGGCAGTGGAAGTGGTGTTCTCCAGCTCAGGGAAGTCGTAGGTCTTCGTGGCTGTGTTGGCTGTCGTTTCAACCTTGAAATCACCCTGAGCTTCCGCGCTGAACCGACTCACGAACACATCAGGGTCTGTTGACCAGGAAGACATTCCGTGTAGCAGATTCTGGACATCATAGCCAAGGACCCCAAGCAGTGCCGCCGCAAATGAGGCTGACTGCCCGGTATAGCAGTACACGAGGATTTCCTCATCCTCGGGGAGAGTAGCCAGGGCACCGAACGCAATGTTAACCGCCCCGGGGATGTGTCCTTTGGCATAATCCGTTGCGCTGCGAAGGCTGACAATGTAGGGGGCATCGCCTTCGGCGATTGCCATAAACAGGTCAGAGGCCTTCATATTTCCGGCCGGGGCTGTAAGATATTCCGCGGCAGCATCCTTGACTACCTCAAACTCGGATACCTCCACTACGGTGGTTGTTACGGGTTTCTCTTCTACCTGCTTTACCTCTTCTGCCCCACCGCAGGCATTGAGCAGCAGCATAGAAAGCAGCAACAGGGCCAAGCCGGTCGTTGCAGCTACTTTCATCCATGGTTTGGTTCGCATCAGGTACTCCTCCTTCTTTTACCGCACCGATTCGGTCTATGTGAACACCGGCATAATAAAGGCATCCAGGCATTCTTGCATGCCAATTATACTGGGGTACCGTATCATACAGCTCTTACCGGCACATATTCCGTGGTACTGACTCCAAGCGATATGATAGCACAGGGGGTTTTTCGGAGTCAATACCCAGTCGGGGTTGGGTATGATATTACTTCTCCAGGCAATAAGATGAAATTATCCGCAGTTTAATTCGCTCTTTTGACACGGTATTCGCTCTCGGTTAGACTGAATCTGGAAAGAGACACTGTCCGTATGGAGAAGAGAGAGTCGTGAGGAGAAGGTATCTTGTCGGGGGGGGTATACTGGTCCTGGCGGTTGCTGCTCTGGTCTCAGTGAGCCTGGACAGTGCGGTCAATTATTATCTGACGGTGAGTGAACTGCTGGATGGGGGCAGCGAGTTCCACGATACCGATGTGAGAGTGGGCGGTAAGATAGCCAGCGATACGATTGAATGGGATGCTGACGCCCTTGAGCTCAAGTTCACCATTACCGAGAATGGAAGGAACCTGGCGGTTGTCTACGAAGGGGCCAGGCCCAGTGGATTCCAGGAAGGCTCCAGTATACTGGTAGAGGGAAGATTCCGTTCCGACATGGTATTTCAAGCGAAGGTACTTATCATGAAGTGCCCCTCCAAGTACGAACCGGAAGAGTGATTCCTGATATGGTAGATGTGGGACGCGTCGCCCTGATATTGGCACTTCTGGCAGCAGTCTTCTCGATAGTGATATCGGTAGTCAGCGCCCGGACAGGTTCTCGTCGTTTTGTCGGGCTAGCCCGGAATTCGGTTATCAGTATTGCCGCTCTGTACACTCTGGCGCTGGCGATTGTCATCTTCGCATTTATCACCAGGGATTTCAACTTTGCGATTGTGGCTGAACATGCCAGCCGGAGTCTGTCTGCCATCTATGCAGTCAGTGCCCTTTATGCCGACAAAGCTGGCTCGATACTCCTCTGGGGATGGCTAATCTCAGTTTTCTCCGCCATTCTGGCCCTCCGAAAAGAGGAGTACGGCAAGGGGGGGCTGCCGTATGCGCTGGCCATTCTGGCAACCATACAGTCGTTCTTCCTGGCCATGGTTACACTGATAGCCAACGTATTTGAGAGGAACCCCGCTCCCGCCGCCGACGGATTTGGCCTGAATCCGCTACTCCAGAACGTTGCCATGCTGGTGCACCCTCCGGTCCTCTATATTTCTTTCGCCGCCATCTCCGTTGTGTTCGCCATAGTGATAGCGGCACTCATCAATCGCACCCCCGGTGCTCAGTGGATAGGATGGGCCAGGCGCTGGACGCTCTTTGGCTGGTGTGCACTGGGCCTGGGTAACGTGATAGGGATGTGGTGGTCATACAACGAGCTGGGCTGGGGTGGGTACTGGGCATGGGACCCGGTGGAGAACGCCGGCCTGATGCCCTGGCTCCTGATGACGGCCCTGGTACACTCACTCTCAGTGCAGAGACAGAAACGCTACATGCAGATGTGGAGTCTGGTCCTGACAATATTCACCTTTGCATTCACGTTACTCATCCCCTTCATTACTCACGGTGGAATTGAATCCCCCCTGCACGGTTTCATTGGTTCGAATTTCCCGCCGTATATCATGGGCGCTATCCTGGTGGCGCTGGTGGCCTCCTTGGGACTGCTGTATTCACGGCGCAAGGGCCTGCCGCAAGAGGCGGGGCCAGCTTCCATTATCTCCCGTGAAGGGGCTTTCCTTACCACCAGTATTATCCTGGTGCTGCTGACACTGGTTGTCCTGATTGGAACGGTGGCTCCCCGGGTGGCTGAGCTATTCGGGGGACTCAAGATAGCCATTGACCGCAGCTTCTTCGACCGTGTGGCCGGGCCGATTATGCTGGTGCTGGTGTTCCTGATGGGAGTCTGTCCATTGCTCGGCTGGGGCAGGACGTCCTGGCAATCGGCCCGGAGGAACTTCCTGTATAGTCTCCTGGCAATGCTGGTCATTATCGCAGGCATAGCCATTGCCGGCATCGGCAGATGGTATATCGTCATAGTGGCAGTTTGTGGCTTACCGGTATTCACCATTCTGCTGGAATGGTACCGGGGGACCAGGGCCCGACACAGCACGCGAAGAGAGAGCTATATCCGGGCGTTCTTCTCCCTGATAAAGGGGAACCGCCCCCGATATGGCGGGTTTCTGGTACACATCGGCATCGTTCTGATTGCCCTGGGTGTTATTGCTTCCTCCTTCTACGGGGTGGAGAAGACGGTGACTCTTGATATCGGGCAAGCGATGGAGGTCGGTGAATACACTCTGACCTACGATGAACTTATATTAAAGGAAGATGTGGCCAAAGTGAGTGCCATTGCGGTCATGTCCGTACACAAGCACGGCCGACCAGTACGCATGATGTACCCGCAGAACGACTTCTGGTTCAGCCATATGAATACCTTTGCCGAAGCAGTCGTTCGTACCACGCCGGCGGAGGACCTGTTTGTTTCCCTGGTCTGGACGGGTTTTACTCAAGAAAACAAATCCGTTACTATCAGGGCTATGGTCAACCCTCTGGTGGTCTGGATATGGCTCGGTGGTGGTC